>JALVQN010000033.1 GCA_027025555.1 Desulfobacterales bacterium | reverse complement strand
CGGTAAGGCTTGGGAAGCCGCCTTTCGTCATAGATAATTTCCACAATCTGCTCGACCAGAGTTCGGAGCTTAACCAAAGCACTCGCAGGGTCGGTGGCGCAGTATCGTTCGGCGAAGCCCCCTAATGTGGCGAGCTCGGGACGGTGTCCCCGCAAAAATTCAAAATTCTGCGATCTCATACCGCACCCTCCGGCTTGCCGGGAAACCTGACAATGAACACACCTTCGTGGTAGATAGTTACGGTCCGTTCCGAAGCTGGTTCGACCAAATCTATATATGTTGTGCGTTCACTGCGTACCATCATAGGATCTTCCTTTATTGGTATTCCGGGAAGTAATCCGCGAGATTCCTACCCTGGTAATAGACATCACAGACAAGCCGGCCACGGTCGATCTTGTGCGCTGTCCGCAGGTCAACCTCTTTGCCAAGGATGAGATTTGAAAGTTTGTTTTTGGCGGCTTGACCACCGTAAGCATGAAGTTCAGTGGCGTCATAACCGGTTGGCCGAACGCGTGTTCCTGTATCTCCGTTCCATTTCCACCTTGGGGTAACTTCAAAAGTGTCGCCGTCGATGATTGCTGTGACTGTAAAAACTGACATGGTTGCTCCTTTCTATAATTGACGTTTGCGTTATGCTTCTGACAAGCATACAAGAGCAACCTGCGTGCCAATACAGGGTCGAAACGGTAACCCAATGATTTTACATTAGTTATGAATACATTGCGGCTCTTCCCGTCAGCCATCTTCTTAAACCTTGGTTGAAGCATTTTCAACTCCGGTTGAAATCAGGTTTCGAGCGTTGAAGAAACTTATGCACTGCCTGCGGTGAAATTCCCAGCAGGCGGGCCGCCTCGCTCTGATTCCCCTGCGCTGTTTCGAGTGCCCGGAGAATAAGCTGTTTACGTGCGCTTCCGATGAACTCTTCGAGCGAGAAACCGGGGAAAGGCTCTGGCAACGCGTCTAAGGGGTCCGCATAGGTAACGGGTTCCGTAATCAGCAGGTCATCCGCCTCCAAGACGTCCTGCCTGGAAAGCCGGGCGGATCTTTCAATCACGTTCTCTAAATCACGTACATTGCCAGGCCATGTGTGTCCTTGGAGCCTCGCCAACGCACCTTGCGAGAGTCTTTTGGGCTTCCTCAATGAGCCGTTGATTTTATCGAGAATGTAAAGCGCCAGCTTGGGAATGTCGCTGCGGCGTTCACGCAGAGGAGGAATCTTCACTTCCCCAACGTTCAATCGGTAGTAGAGATCCTCACGGAATTTTCCCTGCCGAATCCGTTTGCGGAGGTCACGATTTGTGGCGGCGATAACCCGTACATCAACTTTGTGTGGCTTTTGGGCACCGATTGGTTCAACAAGTCCATCCTGCAGCACCCGAAGGAGTTTTGCCTGGACAGGAAGGGGCAACTCACCCAGCTCATCCAGAAAGAGCGTTCCACCATCTGCAGAATCGAATTTACCTGTCTGGTCGCTGGATGCTCCGGTAAAAGCACCTTTTTTGTGCCCGAATAAAATGCTTTCAACCAAATCTTCCGGAATGGCGGCACAGTTGATTGCAATAAATTTATCTTTTGGACGTCCGCTCAGCCGATGTATAAGGCGAGCAAAAAGCTCTTTTCCAGTACCAGTTTCTCCAAAAATTAAAATAGGGGCATTTGAGGGCGCAAGCATCGCACCGACTTCAAGAGCTTGCCGCATACTGGGATGATCTCCGACGATGCCGAGTTGATTAACGGTGGCTTCCCAATCGACCGGAATGTCCTCATCAGCAGATAGAACTCCGAGTTGCGATCTGACAATAGGAAACTCGTTTGACGTCAGGTCGATTTCTGACACCAGAGGGCGTTCTTTCGTAACAAAATGAGGAGGACGAACATGAAGAAGCCTTGCCGGGATTTCGCCTGCCGCGCACAACAAAAACCAGCAAGCGTGCATTTGAGGGGTACCTGATGCAACGGCTACAAAAAACGTGGCATCAGTCAATGCTTCCTGAATCTCACGGATATGTTCTCGCAACCCCTTTAATATGCCCGCATAGTCAGTGGGGTCATCCAAGGGCATATCCAAGATGTTAATGTCTATTTCAGGATAAAGGGCTGAGATTGCGTCTTGAGTTTCTAACGTAACCTGATCGGTCTTAGGGGTGGAAAACAGAATAACCTGCTCGAATGAACGCGCTGTGAGGAGAGACAGAATAGGACCAGGTTGTTCCTCTTGCCCTACCAGCCCCTTGAAATAGGGATCATGAAATCCCGTGAATGTAAGCAGGACGTCCATTATTCTTTGTCTGCCCCTCGCCTTTCGGTTGTGTTTTCAGCTGCACCGCCTGACTTTACCCACTCATCCACCTCGTCTTTCTTGAACTTCCAAAGACGCCCCATCCGATGAGCGGGCATGTCATGCTTGTCGATCCAGCGGTACACGGTGTCGCTACTGACCCCCAGGTACTTGCCTATTTCATCTACTGACAACCAACGGTCTTCTATATCGGCCATTTCAATAACTCCTCACGGGCGATTTGGTTAGTAGCCACATTCACCAGAGGCGAAAACGAGAAAGCTGCGCACAACTCTCCCAATTTTAAACCTCCACCTAATATACATGGGCAAATGCCTGCTGTCAATTGTTTTTGCCCGGATAAACCTGTACAAGTTGGCTCAAATACGTTCCCATTGGTCATTGGCTACTTTTGCCCAATAAGGTCGGCAAGAAAACATTTCATAAAAAGCGATCTCGGAATGTGGAAATCTAAATTGGCTCCATTTCCCGATTCCTGCGAGAGACTTTGAGTTTGGCAACACCATGTGTGCTTATTCTCTAACTCAAGTCCGATTGGGTTTTTCTGGACTGACAAGGTAGGTGGTTGTGCAATAGCCTGATTTGAAAGGGGTTCTGCAATCGGACGAGGTCCGAAAATGGTACCTGAGAATGCAGAGAAAAATTCTCCAAAAGAAGCGTTTTTTCACCCCGATTTCCCGGAATCCGGGTGATGGCAAGGTGAGCCATCGGCGACAAGAAACGCCGTAACCCTTTGCCACAAAAAGAAAAACGAACCGTTCGACATGCCGCTTGCGGCAATGGGACCGGTTCGTTTAAATTGGCTGGTGGAGGCGGCGGGAGTCGAACCCGCGTCCGGAAACATTCCACGTTGACGTCTACATACTTAGCCTGAACTTGATGGTTCGCCTTTCAGGTCTCTATCAGGCAAGATGGCTGAAAGGCTATCCTGATGAGGGTTCGCTGATCCCGTATCAGGATTCCGGGACCGGCTAGCCTGCGCGTCGACGCCCTATCCGGATCAGCAGGCGTCATCCGGTAGGACGCTGGCCGTTAAGCGGCCAGGGCGTAGTTATAATCGTCTGCGATTATATTTAATTCCCGTCTTTTTTACGAGCTGACAGGTGCTCGGTATGCAGTCAACGTTTCTTTATCCCCGTCGAAGCCGTTTCGCCCCCATGGGGGAAGGTGCAGACGCTATGCCAAAGATCCTTCCTTTGTTGAATATGTTAAGAAAGTCGGGGGGAAATGTCAAGGGTCCCATGGGGAAAAACCCCGGACCCTTTTTCAGTATCCCTTTTTACTCCGCTCCAGGTCCCGCTGCTCGTCCCGCCGCCGGATGGCCTCCCGTTTATCGTATTTCTTTTTCCCTTTGGCCAGGCCAAGGGCAAGCTTGGCTTTTCCCCCCTTGAAATAGAGCCTCAAGGGGATCAAGGAGAAGCCCTTCTCGTTGAGCTTCCCGTAAAGGCGCTTGATTTCCTGCTTTTTAAGCAACAGCTTGCGGGGTCTTAAGGGGTCATGGTTGTCGTAGTGGGCAAAAGGATAGGGGCCGATGTGCATCTGATAAACATAGACCTCACCATTTTTGATTCTCGCATAAGCATCCTTGAGGTTGGCGCGTCCCATCCTGAGGGATTTCACTTCCGTTCCCAAAAGCACCAGGCCCGCCTCGTATTCGTCTTCGATGAAATAATCGAACCGGGCCTTTTTGTTTTGCGCCACCATTTTGACGTGCGGGGGTTTCAAACCGTTTTCCTTTTTGCCTTTCGCTTGCACTTGGATGGGATTCGATCTTCCGGCGGGCCTTCCATGGCCGCCTCGTGGTTCAAAAGGTCTCCATAGGCTTCCATGATCCGGGAACGGACGCCGTCCGCCGTGGTCTCCTCCGAGAGGGTCTCCACAAAGACCCGGGAGTCCTGGAGGCGGATTTGTGAAATCATCTGCTTGACCGGTGGAATGAACTGGGGGTTCATGCTGAGCTCATGGATCCCCAGGCCCAAAAGCAGGGGCACATGGAGGGGATTTCCCGCCATCTCCCCGCAGATGACCACCTTTTTCCGTTGTTGCGTGGCTGCATCGGTGGTCTGTTTGAGCATGCGGATCACGGCCGGATGCAAGGGGCGGTAAAGATGCGCCACCCGGGCGTTTCCCCTGTCGATGGCAAAGGCGTACTGGATCAAATCGTTTGTGCCGATGGAAAAAAAGTCCACTTCCCGAATCAGGACATCGGCCATGACCACCGCCGCAGGGGTCTCGATCAACAACCCGATCTCAATATCGGGTGCAAAAGGGCGTCCCTCTTTCTCAAGGGAGTCTTTCGCCTGTCCTAAAATCGTTTTGGCGGCCAGCAATTCATCCAGGCAAGAGACCATGGGAAACAGGATCTTGACATTGGCGACAGCGGCCACGCGAAGGATGGCCCTGAGCTGGGTCTTGAAAACCTCCGGGTATTGCAGGCAAAATCGTATTGCCCGAAGGCCCAGGGCCGGGTTTTTTTCAACTTCCGGCCTGCCCGTGGAAAGGGCCTTTTCCCCATTGATGTCCAGGGTGCGGATAATGACGGGCCTGTCGCCCATGACGTCCAGGACATCCTTGTAGTTTTCGTAGAGTTCTTCTTCTGAAGGAAAATCGGACCGGTTCAGGTACTGAAATTCCGTGCGATAGAGACCGATCCCCTCCCCGCCGTGATCCAAAAGCGTCACCACTTCCTCGGGAAGCTCGATGTTCCCCAGGACAGGCACCGGATGGCCGTCCAGCGTCGCGGCCGATGCCTTGCTGGATCGGATCAACCGGGCGGCACGGGCTTCATACCGGTCTTTCTTCTGCTTGTATTCCTGAAGGGTTTCCGGACGGGGTTGGTGAATCACGACGCCGGAGGACCCGTCTACAATCAAGACATCGTCGTTTTTCACGGCGGTACTGACGTTTTCCAGCCCCAGGACGGCAGGAATCTGCAGGGACCGGGCGATGATGGCGGTATGAGAGGCTTCCCCGCCGTAATCCGTGACGAATCCCTTGATCCACTCCAGCTGGATCTGGCTCGTCTCGGCCGGCGAGAGTTCCCGGGCCACCAGGATGACCCGCTTGTCGATGTGGGTCAGATCCACGGCCTTTTCCCCCACCAGGTTCCTCATGATCCGCTCGCCCACGTGGACGATATCCGAAGAGCGCTCCTTGAGATAGGGGTTTGCCATCTCCTTGAAGGCGGCCTGGGTGTTGGAGACCACGCGCTTCAGGGCCCATTCCGCATTGACATGCTCCTTCTCGATGAGGGACAGGGTTTTCTCATAGAGCATCTTGTCCTTCAGCAAAAGCAGATGTGTTTCCAGGATCTGGGCATGCTGGCGATAGTCCTCGGGGGTATTTTCGATGATGCCCCTCAATTCCTCGGCAGCCTTTTGAACCGCGTGTTTGAATCGGTTGATTTCATCCTGGATTCCTTGAGGCCCGACGAAGTACCGCTCCACAATATTCACGTCCCCCTGATCCACCAGGTACGCCTTCCCGATGCAGATCCCGGGAGACCCGGGAATCCCTTTGAATCGAACTTCCTCTTTGCCAGAGCCTGTCATCGAAACGCTATTCTCCGAAACCGTTTTGGACCAGCGTTACCAGTCGCATGAGCACGTGCCTGTCGGAGGGATCCTCCACACAGACGGAGATGACATCGCCTTTTTGGCATCCAAGGGACAAGATATCCATGATATCTTTGGCATCGGCGCGCTCAGTGTCCCTTTGGACCCAAATGCCGGACCGGGCCTCTTTGGCCACCCGTGCAATGGAAGCGGCAGAGCGGGCATGAAGCCCCGATGCGTTGACGATGGTGACCCTTCGGGAACAAACGCCCCTGGAATCCGGCACGCTGCCTCCTCATATAAAAGGGCTGAAGCTATTCATGATATCATTTTATGTCAACCGGCCTGTATTGACAAGGTCCAAAATACCTGTTAAAAACACCCGGATCGGAAAGCTGAATTTTTCCGTAATATCAAATGGATCCGTCCCATCCGGCAACCAGCCGGGGCAACAAGGAGGAAATGCCATGGCCGAAAAAGTGATCATCTTCGGGAAAAATACCTGACCCCACACCACGGCGGCTCGTGAAGCCTATTCCAGGAAAGGGGTGACGGTGGACTATGTGCAGGTTCTCTCCGGTCCCGAGCAGATGAACGCCATGTTGACCTACTCGAAAGGCGAGCGTCGGGTCCCGGTCATCGTGGAAGGCGATAAGGTCACCATCGGCTTTGAAGGAAAAACCTGAGGGGTGTGATTGTTCCGGCCGGCGGCCGGTTGCATCCTCAAATTCGGCGCAAGAGGGATCGGGGAAAGGCGACATCGGTATGACGATTGAAAAACAGTTCCTCCTGGAGGGGTTGAGGCTGGGGGAATCCTGGCGCCTGTTCAGGATCATCGGGGAATTTGTGGATGGTGTGGAAGCCCTGCATGACCTGGGGCCGGCGGTCACCATTTTCGGATCCGCCCGGATTCCCGCCACCGACCCGATTTACAGCAAGGCCGAACAGATCGCCGAGCTTTTTGCGAAAAACCGTTTCGCCGTCATCACGGGCGGCGGCGGCGGCGTCATGGAAGCGGCCAACAAGGGCGCGGCCAAGGCCGGCGGCCAATCGGTGGGGCTGAACATTGTTTTGCCCATGGAGCAAAAGCCCAACACCTATTCCAACCTCAAGCTGGAATTCAAATACTTTTTCGTGCGAAAGGTCATGCTCGTCAAGTATGCCAGTGCTTACATCATCATGCCCGGGGGGCTGGGCACCCTGGACGAGCTTTTTGAAGCAGCGACCTTGGTCCAGACCCATCGCATCAAGCCGTTTCCCATCATCCTGGTGGGTTCGGACTACTGGAAGGGGTTGAAGAACTGGATTCAATCCAGGCTGTTAAAGAACAAGATGCTCTCCAAGGAGGACATGGAGATCCTGCAGATCATGGATGACCCGGAAGAGATCGTCCATACCGTCAAAAAGATCGTGATCTTTTAAAGGGACCGGTCGTGGTCTTCAAGCGTTCCGCCCTCCCGGTTGCCCGTCAAAAAGGATTTGACATCAGCTATTTTTTAGCTATAAGTCCCTGTATCGCAGTCGATCTCACGGCCGGTCGAATTGAAATAGGGATGAATGCCTTTTCGTACTATCTTTCATAGCATGAATGCCCCGGCGAAAGCGACATTCTGTTGAATTTATATTGTCGATGGACGGCGTTGCGGTATAAGTCCTGCCGGTTGCATCTATCCTTTCATTTTCAGACGTGTCCCATGGAAGTGAGAGGCGCTGACACGGAAAAACCCTAAAAGAGGAGGGCCTTTTGACCGAAGCAGTGGAATCCAGCCATGACGACATCCTCCTGGAGCTCGAGGACATCCATATGTATTTTGGAAAAGTCCACGCCCTGGAAGGGATCAGCCTGAAGGTCAAGCGGGGGGAGATTCACTCCATCATCGGTCCCAACGGTGCCGGCAAGACCGTAATGATGAACTGCATCAACGGTCTTTATCATCCCCAAAAAGGGAACATCCGGTTCAAGGGGCAAAACATCAATGGCCTCAAACCCTACCAGAGATCCCAGATGGGCATCGCCAGGACCTTTCAAAAAGTGGAAGTGTTCGGGGGGATGACCGTCCTTGACAACATTCGCCTCGGCAGACACAATCATTACCGGTCCGGCATCCTCAGCGGGGCCATCTACGTGGGGAAGACCGCCAGGGAAGAGATCGAACACCGGGCCTTCATCGAGGAGGAAATCATCGATCTGCTGGAGATCGAGCACATCCGCCACAAACCGGTGGGCATGCTGCCGTACGGCCTCCAGAAGCGGGTGGAGCTCGGCCGGGCCCTGGCCCTGAAACCCGACCTCCTGATTCTCGATGAACCCCTGGCGGGCCTCAACCTTGAAGAAGTGGAAGACATGGCCCGTTTCATCCTGGACGTGAACGAAGAAGAACGGTGGAAAGTCACCTGCCTGCTCGTGGAGCATGACATGGGCGTTGTCATGGACCTTTCGGACCGGGTCTTCGTACTCAATTTCGGCAACATGATCATGGACGGCACCCCCACGGAGGTGCAGAACAATCCCGAGGTGATCAAGGCGTATCTTGGCGAAGAGGACCTGTATGCAACCAGACGATAGCACCGGCATCCCATCCGACAGCGGCAATGACATCACTCCGGAGCTCACCATTCCGAAGCTTTTCGTCCGCAAGGCCCGCAAATACGGTAAAAAACGGGTGGCCATGCGGGAGAAGGAGTTCGGCATATGGCGGCCCATCACATGGCAACAATACTACGACAACGTCAAGAGCCTGGCGCTGGGCCTGATCGCCCTGGGACTCGAAGAAGGCGACAAGGTCTCCATGATCGGCGACAACCGGCCCCAGGGACTCTGGGGGGAGATGGCCACCCTCTGCGCCAGGGGAATCGGTGTCTGGCTCTTCCAGGACTGCCTCATCGATGAGGTGAAATACATCATCGATCATTCCGACACCAAGTTCATCTTCGGGGAAGGCCAGGAGGAGGTGGACAAGGCCCTTTCCATTTACGATGAGTGCCCCAAGCTGAAAAAGATCATCTGGGACGACCCCAAGGGCATGCGACACTACCATCAGGACTGCCTGATCAGCTTAAAAGAGGTCCAGGAACTCGGCAGGGCCCTGGAAAAAGAGAAACCGCACCTTTTCGATGAAATGATCGAAAAGGGTCGCGGTGACGAGGTCGCCCTCCTCTTCTACACCTCCGGGACCACGGCCCTGCCCAAAGGCGCCCTCCTCTCCCACCACAACATGCTGACCATGGGAAAACATCTCATGGACGTGGATCCCTGCAAGGAAACGGATGACTACGTTTCCTATCTCCCTTTTGCATGGATCGGGGAACAGATGATGTCCATCTCGTGCGGGCTCCAGATCGGATATACCCTCAATTTCCCCGAAGAGCCGGAAACCGCCCAGGAGAACATCCGGGAAATCGGCCCCCATGTCATGTTCGCCCCGCCCCGGATGTACGAACAGATGACCCGGACGGTTCAGGTGAAATATCTTGACGCCACCTGGACCAAACGCAAGTTCTACGAGTTGTCCACCAAGATCGGGTATCATATCGCGGATTTGAAATTCTCCAAAAAGCCCATCCCCTGGTACTGGAAGGTGCTTCAGGGATTCGCCTATCTGACGGTGCAAAAAAAGCTCAAGGACCACCTGGGCCTCTCCCGTGTCCGGAACGCCTACACCGGCGGCGCGGCCATGGGGCCGGATCACTTTCGCTTCTTCCACGCCCTGGGCGTGAACCTGAAACAGATCTACGGACAGACGGAAGTGGCCGGCATCTCCGTGGTCCACAGGAACGACGACATCAAGTTCGACACGGTGGGGCGTCCGATTCCCGGCACCGAGATCAAGATCACGGAAGAAGGAGAGATCATCACCCGGAGCCCGTCGGTCTTTTTGGGGTACTACAAAAATCCGGAAGCCACGAAAGACACCTTGAGAGACGGCTGGCTTTATTCCGGAGACAAGGGATTCATCGATGACGACGGCCACCTGGTGGTCTTCGACCGGACCAAGGATGTCTTTATCCTCAAGGACGGCAGGCCCTTTGCCCCCCAGTACCTGGAGACCCGGTTGAAGTTCAGCCCCTACATCAAGGATTCGTGGGTCATCGGAGACAAGCGGGATTACATCAGCGCCGTCATGTGCATCGATTATTCCGTGGTGGGGAAATGGGCCGACGAGAAAAAGCTCAACTACACCAGCTACCAGGAACTCTCCCAGATGCCCGAGGTTTACGACCTGGTAGAACATCAAATCCGCCAGGCCAACAAGGATCTGCCGGACGTGGCCAAGGTGCGCCGCTTTACGAACCTTTACAAGGAACTGGATCCGGACGATGACGAGCTGACCCGGACCCGGAAGCTCCGACGCGCTTTCGTGGAAAAGCGGTACCAAGAAATCGTGAACGCCCTTTATTCGGACCGGGATGCCGTCCATATTGATACCGTCATCAAATATGAAGACGGACGGCAGTCTCATATCAAGACCGACTTGAAGATTGTGACCATCAAAGACTAGGCGTCCCCGGTCTTCACCGTTTCCAAACCGGGGGATTCTAAAGAAGGAGGGTTCATGGAATTATTGCTGATGACGCTGACGACGGGGATCATGGTGGGCGGCATCTATGCCCTGGTGGCCCTGGGCTGGGTCCTCATCTATAAATGCTCCGGCGTTTTGAACCTGGCCATGGGGGAGCTGACCCTCATCGGCGCCTACGTCTCTTTGAGTTTTTACTCCATGGGCATTCCGTTTCTCCTTTCTCTGCTTTTTTCCTTGATCATCGGGTTGATTCTGGGGATCCTGACCGAGCGGATCTTCCTGGACAAACTCATCGGGGAACCGGTGCTGACCGTCATCATGGTGACCGTGGGGTTGTCCTTTTTCTTCAAAGGCACGGTGGAATTCATCTGGGGCGTGGATACCAAAGTCTTCCAACCGCCTGTGTTTCCCCTTGAACCCATCAAGATCGGCCCTTTGGTCATTGGAAAAGTCTACCTGTGGAGCTTTGTGGCCGCCCTCATCCTGCTGGTTGTCTTCGTGAGCTTCTTCAAATATACCCGGTGGGGGCTTGCCATGCAGGCCACCGCCGATGATGAAATGGCGGCGCTTTCCTTGGGGGTTTCCGCGCGGTTCGTCTATGCAGCGGCCTGGGCCATCGCCTTCATGGCCGCCGGAGTGGGGGGGACGCTCCTGGGAAACATCAACGGGCTGAACATCTCGGTGGGCTATCTGGGTCTTTTGGTATTGCCCGCGGTGGTCTTGGGGGGCCTCAATTCCATTCCCGGGGCCATTGTGGGCGGGATCGTCATCGGTGTCCTTGAAAATTTTTCCGGCGCCTACCTGGACAAATATTTCCCCGGCGGGGTGAAGGAGATTGCACCCTTTGTCTTCATGGCGGTCTTTCTCCTGTTCAAGCCTTACGGACTATGGGGATGGGAACGGATTGAAAGGGTGTAAAAGGAGCTTTTTTCTATGTCTACCACTTGGCTTCCCTGCGGCGAATATCACCAGTCTTACAAGGAGGATCACGCCTGGTTTCAGACCACCTTCATCAAAGGAAAAATGATCCTTTTGGGATTGATCCTTTTTATCTTCATCCCACGCTTTGCGGACAGCTACTGGCTCTCTGTCTGCAACCAGATCGGATACACCGTGCTCGGGGCCCTGGGGGTCCAGTTGCTCATCGGGTTCTGCGGACAGATCACCCTGGGCCATGCGGCCTTTGTGGCCGTGGGCGCCTACACCAGCACGCTTTTGATCCTCGAATTCCCCTGGCCCCGGTTCATCCTGGATATCGGGCTGGCCTATCCCATCAGCATTCTCATCGCAGCGGTGGTGGCCGGGTTGTGGAGCGTGATCTTCGGCCTGCCTTCCGCCCGGGTCAAGGGGTTTTACCTGATCCTGACCACCATGGCCGCCCAATTTATCACCGTGGATTTCATCATCACCCAGTATATCTCCCAAATCGGGGGACGCGGGCAGGCCTTTTCCCTGCCGCCGGGAACCATTAAGATCGGCCCCTGGATCATCGATTCGGACCTGAAGGTATATTATATGATGCTGGTGCTGACCATCCTGTGCATCACCGCCCTGGCCAACCTGCTGCGCTCCAGGGCCGGGCGGGCCTGGGTCGCCATCCGGGACAACGATATTTCCGCCGAGGTCATGGGCATCAACATCATTAAATACAAGCTGTTGGCTTTTTTCGTTGCCGGGTTCATCGGCGGCATCGCCGGCGCCTTCTGGATCAGCAACCTGGCCGCCATCAGCCCCGAACATTTCCAATGGTTCTGGTCTTTATGGCTGGTGGGGGTCATCCTCATCGGAGGCGTGGGATCCATTCACGGGGCCATCTTCGGGTCCGTCTTCATGGTGGTTGTCCTGGAGCTCCTCCAGCTGGCGGTCATTCCCCTGGCCGATGAATATCCCAAGCTGTTGATGGACTTTCTCTTTATCAAAGAAGCCACCTTCGGCCTGGCCATTTGCGCCTTCATGATCTTCGAGCCCAACGGCCTGGCGTATCGCTGGTGGCAGGTGAAAAACTACTTCAACTTATGGCCCTTTTCTTACTGATCTTTTCCAATCCAAAGGGAAGGAGGTGATGGGCGGTTCAAGGGTTTCCGGTTAGGGTATCGAGTAACTTTTACTCAACATTTGAAGGGGGATGATTATGGATTTTAAAAAGAAATGGTTCAAGTCCGCGGCTTTCATCATTATCCCGGCCCTCGTTCTCGGCGTGTCAGGGGTTGCTTTAGCCGCCTCGGTGAAGGTCGGTGCGCTGAACGACGTCACGGGGGCCACATCCGACGTGGGCAAAGACTATGCCCTGGGGATTGCGGATGCCATCCGCTATGTCAACGACAACGGAGGCGTCAACGGAAAGCCCATCAAGTTGTACCAGTTCGACTACGGGTATCGGATTCCCGAAGCCCTCACCAAGTACAAGCTGTTTAAGCGGCTGGGGTGCGTGGCGGTTCTCGGCTGGGGCACCGGGGATACCGAAGCCCTGTCGCCCACCATCACCCAGGACAAGATGCCCTATGTGAGCGCTTCCTACAGCGCCCACCTGACCAAGGCATCCAAGACGCCTTACAACCTGTTCGCCGCCACCGATTACTCCACCAACGCCCGGGCCGCCATCACGGCCTGGTACGACACCCGATGGAAAAAACATCCCGATTTCGGGAAGCGCAAACCCAAGTTTGTCTGCAGTTACCATTTCGCCCATCCTTACTGCAGCGCACCCATCAAGGCCATCAAGGACCAGGCCAAGCTCCTGGGCTTTGAGGTGGGTCCGGACCAGAACGTCTCCCTGGTGGCCATCGATGCCAAGAGCCAGGTGTTGGCCATGAAGGACTTCGGGGCGGACCTGGTCTGGCACGGCAACACCACCATGTCGGTCTCGGCCACCATCCGGGACGCCTTTGCCCTGGGGCTCAAAGCCGATCATATTGTCAACAACTGGGGCTTTGACGAAAACCTGCCCCGACTGGCCGGGAAGGCCGCCGAAGGGGTCATGGGCGCCGCCGTCTGCGCCTTTTTCGGGGAAAAAGTCAAAAACATGGACAAGGTGGTGGAATATGCCAAGAAATACAACCCCGGCGTGCCCCTGGAAAAGCGCCTCATTCGAACCGTTCAGGCCTGGGCCAATGTGTTGGCCCTGTGGGAGGCCATGAAGCGCGCCGACAAGGCCGGCGATCTCACCGGTGAAGGCATCTTGAAAAAGGGATTCGAAACCTTTAAAGGGGTTGACATCGGACTCGGTGTTCCGCCCCTGACCTACACCGCAACGGATCACCGGATCGCCGGGAAGGCTCCGATTTACGAGATTAAAAACGGCAAATTCCAGCTTGTGGAGCTTGTGGACCTCAAGGGACGCTGGCCCGAGAAATGGGAAAAGGAGTGGCTGGGCTGGTAACGGCATGAGCCTTTGATGCGCGACAACCCGAACCCCCCCAAGGAGGTTGAAACACATTGTCCAGCGACACGATGATCTTGAAGATCAACAACATCGAAGTCAAGTACCACGAGGTGATCCTGGTGATCAAGGGGGTCTCTATCGAGGTGCCCGAAGGCGGCATCGTGGCCCTTCTGGGGGCCAACGGCGCCGGAAAGAGCACCATCCTCAAGGCGGTTTCCGGCCTTTTGAAGCACGAAGACGGCCATGTGACGGACGGCTCCATTGAGTTTCAGGGAGAGCGGATCGATCGGATGGGCCCTGAAAAGATCGCCAAGCTGGGGATCGTTCAGGTCATCGAGGGCCGCCGGGTCTTCGAACACCTCACCGTGGAACAGAACCTGAAAGTGGGCGCCCATATGCGCAAATACGGCCGATCCCTCAAGGAAGGCCTCGAGATGGTGTACCACTATTTTCCCCGGCTCCGTGAAAAACGCAACGAGGTGGCGGGGTTCATCAGCGGGGGAGAGCAGCAGATGACCGTGGTGGGTCGGGCACTGATGACCCATCCCAAGCTGATCCTCCTCGACGAGCCTTCCATGGGCCTGGCCCCCCTTTTGATCCATGAGATCTTCAACATCATCACCCAGCTGAACAAAGAGGAACGGATCTCCATCCTTTTGGTGGAACAAAACGCCAAGCTGGCGCTGAATGTGGCCCCCTATGCCTATGTGCTGGAAAACGGCCGGATCGTCATGGACGATACCGCGGACAAACTCAGGGAGAACCCGGACATCAAGGACTTCTACCTGGGAATGACCGATTTCGGGGGAAGAAAAAGCTTTCGGGACGTCAAACACTACAAGCGCAGAAAAAGATGGCTGACCTAATCCATGATGGGAAACAGGGAGGAAACGATGCATAAAAAATCAATGCTCTTTGCGTGTATAACCGTTCTGGCCGTCGTTGCGTTCATGGCCGGATGTGCCGGCATGACGGCCAAGCCCACCGAGAAAAATTTCAAGGCGCCCACCGTCACCTTGAGCCATGTGGAAGTTCAAACCTACTGGGGATGGTGGTTTTTTTCCAAAAAGATCAAACCGGCCAAGGGGAAACCCGGCAATTACGGCGCTCCCCTGGACCTGGCGTTCATCTTCGAAATCAAGAATCCCAACGATTTTCCGGTCCTGATGGAAAAGCTCCAGTTCACGGTGGGCTTCGAAGAATATGACATCAACACCGTGGGCTCCACAGAGGCCATGTGGATTCCCGCCGGAAAGACCAACGAGATCCGGATTCATTCCATCCTGGATGCCCGCCAGACCCAACTCAGCCTCCTGGTCACCGGCGGGTTCAAGTTGAAAAAGGCGGGGAAATCCTTCTGGGATATGCTCGAAAAGTGGTGGACGCAAATTCCGGATTTCTCTTTTCCGGTGCATGTGCGGGACGGCTCCGCCCTCTTCAAGGCGGACGGCCTTGTGAAAGCGGTCTCCTTCAATGCAAAATTTCCGTAAACCGTTCACCCCTTACGCTTTTTCATGCAGCAACGCGACCGCTCCGGTTCCCCGATGCACTGCGGGGCCGGAGCGGCCCCTTTTTAGACAAACCGCCTCAGGGCGAACGGCCCAAAACAGGGGGGAAAGAGGTCCATGGGTTTACACGATCTGACCCTTTACGACGTGATCTGTAGAAATGCGGTGGCTTTCGGCAAGGCATGGGCATGGATGGAGGCCGACGACGGACGGCGTCTGACCTTTCGTGAAATCAAAGAAAGCGTGGATCGGCTTGCCGCCGGATTTCAGGGAATCGGCCTGAAAAAAGGCGATCGCATCGGTGTGTTCGGGAAAAACAACCTGGAATATTTCCTGATCTACGGTGCCGCCGCCGCCATCGGGGCCATCGTGCTGCCCGTCAACTGGCGGCTGAGCGCGGAAGAGGCCCTCTTCAATCTCAATGACGCCACGCCGCAAGTCCTTTTCGTGGATCCTCAATTTCAGGAGACGATCCAAAAACATCGGCATCGATTGCCCTCGATTCGGGCCTTTTACAATCTGAGGCCCGGCGGCGCTTTTTCGGATTGGGATTCGCTCATGGCCGACCCGGCCGATTTTCAGAAGGTGGATGTGGCCACAGACGATGGTTTCGTGATCATTCACACGGCGGCCGTGGCAGGAAGACCCCGGGGGGCGCTGCTGAGCCACGGCAACGTCCTTTGCGCCGATATGCATCTCAATCTGTGTTTTGGCCTGTCTTCCAGCGATGTCCACCTGAACCTTCTGCCCCTGTTCCATGTGGGCGGACTCTTCATGGCCACCAATGCCTTCCATGCGGGGGCCTTAAACGTGAACATGAGCAAGTTCGACGCTCAAAAAGCGGTCTTTCTCATCGAACAAGAAAACGTCACGGTCTTTTTTGAATTTCCGCCGATCCTTTCCTCCATTCTCGAGGCACATCAAAAAACGGGAAAATCGATTCGCTCCGTAAGAGCGGTCTTGGGACTCGGGGTCCCCGAGACCATCCAGGCCTTTCAAGAGGCCACGGGCGGCACCTTTTACGCCATGTACGGGCAAACCGAAACATCGTGCCTGGCCACCATGGGCCGCTACGATGACCGTCCCGGGTCTGCCGGAAAGATCATCCCGCTTTCCGATGTCCGCTTGGTGGACGAAGACGACAACCCGGTGCCCCCGGGCCGGGTGGGCGAAATCGTCATGAAGGGCCCCATGGTTTTCAAGGGATACTGGAATCTTCCCGAGGACACGGCGCACGCTTTCCGGGGGGGATGGCATCATACGGGAGACCTGGGCCGGTTCGACGAAGACGGCTTCCTCTTTTACGAGGGCCGGAAAGCCGAAAAGGAACTGATCAAGCCGGGCGGGGAGAACGTCTACCCTGCGGAGGTGGAAAAGGTGATCCTCCAGCACCCGGATGTGGAATCTGTCGTGGTCTTCGGTGTGCCCGACCCCAAATGGAAAGAGGGGATCAAAGCCGTCTGCCGTCTCAAGGGCGGCGCCGCCCTCGATCCCGAGGCGCTCATCCGTTTCGTGGGGGAACGCATTGCCAGCTACAAGAAACCCCAATACGTGGAATTTGTCCAGGAGCTGCCCACCAAGCCCGATGGGTCGGTGGATCGTGCCCGGGTGAAAGCGATGTACGGCGGTACCCGGTAGTAATCGGTTCGACGCAAGGGGAAAGGACCGCCCATGGGCGGGGCCCCTTGAACACGAGCATGAAAGGAGTCAAGTGAAATGGTCCGCACAGAGATCTCCCTGTTCATGAAAAATGTCCCCGGGGAACTCGGAAAGCTGGCGTCTCTCTTTGCCGAGGCAAAGATCAATATTGACGCGCTTACCATCCAGGACGCCTCCAGCTACGTCCAGGAGCTGTTCAAAGCACGGGGAAAAGCCCTCAAGCGTATCGCGTCCGTGGCCAGTTACAATTCCATGCGAAAGGACTCCGTGGAATTTGCCCTCATCCGTCTTTTGGTGGACCAGACCGATAGAGCCATTGACTTGCTCTCTAAAAACGACTACATTTTCGATATTATGCCGGTCATCGCCATTGAACTCGACAACCGGCCGGGGGCATTGGCCGAAGTGGCCTCCCAATTCGGTAAAGAAGGCATCAACATCAACTACGTCTACGGATCCGTCTCCTCACCGGATGAAAAGTGCCTTTTCGTATTCTGCCCGGAAGACATGGAACTGGCCTCCAAGATTTTTGCATAGGCCCCGGGAAAGCCCGGATGGGCGGGGAGTAAATCCTTCTGGAAAAGTTAAGTTCTCAGCAACCATGAACACCGCCGTCATGCACATGCGTATCCTGGTCATCGATGATGATCCCATCAGTCTTCGGTTCATTGAAAAACTCCTGCAGCAAAAAGGGTATCAGAACATCAAGACCTACTCCGATGCGATAACCGCCCGTGAATCAGTGGAAAAAGAGCCTCCGGATTTGATCCTTCTGGACCTCATCATGCCGGAGATGGACGGCTACCAATTTTCCAAATCCATCCGGGAAAATGAATCCACCCGGGACATTCCCATCCTGGTGGTCACCGGCGGGGGAACCGAAGCCGACGAAGCCATTGAAAAAAGTTTCAACGCCGGTGCCACGGATTACATCAACAAGCCCATCAACCCCACCGAGTTTCACGCCCGGCTCCGTTCCGCCCTGTCCATCAAGAAAGCCCATGACCGGCTCAAAGAAGCACTCGCCCACCGGAAAGCCGCCGAAAAGGAAAGAGAAAAGCTCATTGGCAAGCTTCAACAAGCCCTTGCCAAGGTGAAAAAGCTCTCCGGGTTGCTCCCCATTTGCGCCTCCTGCAAGAAGATCCGGGACGACCGGGGATACTGGAACCAGATCGAAAGTTACATTCGGGAACACTCGGAAGCCGACTTCACACACAGTCTCTGTCCGGAATGTGTGGAAAAGATGTACCCGCACCTTTCCGGAGATCCCGACAAAACCCCATGACTTCCGCGGGTCTTCTCCCACACGTGCGTCAGGTCGATTCCCAAAGCAGGTGAACAAGAAGAAACCATGCCTTTCCCGGATCCTGATTTCTCCAAGTGGCTGTCAAACATCCGGCGCGATTTCCACATGCACCCGGAACTCTCTTTCAAGGAACACCGAACCACCCGGACCATCGCTGAAATCCTCGAGGCGCTTCACCTTCCGGTAACCCTTTTCCCTGACCTCACCGGTGCCGTGGCCTTGATCCAAGGGGCAAGAGGCGGGCCCACCGTGGGGCTCCGGGCGGATATGGACGCCTTGCCGATCCAGGAGGAAAACGACGTCCCCTACCGCTCCCGAAACGACGGCGTCATGCATGCCTGCGGCCATGACGGCCACATGGCCATCATGC
>JALVQN010000032.1 GCA_027025555.1 Desulfobacterales bacterium | reverse complement strand
CTCCTGCCTCCAATCTCCAACAGTCCGAAAGGCGTCAAACGCCTCAAATCCCGCATTCCGCTTTCGGCACGGCGGCGTCCCCTCTCTCCGGCGACGCATCAATGGAAAATGGGCACCGGGAAGCCGCATCGACACCGGCCGATGGAGAGACGCAGGCACAGCGTCCCGAAGAAATCCTGGAAGAGGCGCTGAATTTCTGCCAGGCCGCCCAGGATTTCTGGCAGAAAGGCGAACCGGAAAACGCCATTGAAGCCCTCGACAAAGCCTACGAGCTCATCCTTTCCGCGGAGCCGGGAGACAACGCCGCTTTGGTTCAGCAAAAAGAAGATCTCCGATTCATGATATCCAAAAGAATTCTTGAGATTTATGCCTCCCGGAACATCGCTGCAAACGGGAAAAACAACGGCATTCCCCTTGAAATGAATCGGCATGTCCAGGTGGAAATTCGCTCTTTTACCACCGGAAAGGAGCGGGACTTCTTCCTCAGAGCGTATCGGCGTTCCGGAAGATACCGGCCCTTCATTTTGGAAGCCTTCAAGAAAGCCGGCATCCCCCCTGAACTTTCCTGGATGCCGCTCATCGAAAGCGGTTTCAAGGTCAATGCCTTCTCCAAGGCCCGCGCCCTGGGTCTGTGGCAGTTCATTTCCTCCACGGGTTATAAATTCGGCCTCAAGCGAAACACCTTCGTGGACGAACGCTTGGATCCCTTCAAATCGACCCAAGCGGCCATTGCCTATTTGAAGGAACTCCACCACATCTTCGGAGACTGGATCACTGCCATGGCCGCGTATAATTGCGGAGAACACCGGGTACTCAGGGTGATCCGAGAACAAAACATCAATTACCTCGACAACTTCTGGGATCTTTACACACGGCTCCCCCGGGAAACGGCACGCTATGTGCCCCGGTTTTTGGCCACCCTGCACATCATCAAAAACCCCGAAAAATACGGCCTTGAAGGTGTTGTCGTGGATCCACCCATGGCCTATGAGACCGTCAGGGTCTCGAAACAGGTCCATCTTGGGGATGTGGCCCGAAACATCGGCGTCTCCCCGTCCACGCTGAAGGCGTTGAACCCGGAACTCCGTCACGGCATCGTTCCCCCGGGGGCGTATCCGCTTCGTGTCCCGCCTGGAAAGGGGGAGATTTTGCATGCCGTCATCCATCGCATACCCGAATCGGGTCCTCCAAGACCGGCTTACATCTATCATCGCATCCGCCGAGGGGAAACGCTTTCCAGTATCGCCAAACGGTATCATGTGAGCATGAACCGCATCGCCAAGGCCAACGGCATCACCCGCAAAAGCCGTATCGTTGCAGGACGTGTCCTGAAGATCCCCCAAAAGGGCGCCGTGGCCTATCGCCGGGTGAGAAAAAAGGCGCGTTTACGGCCGAAGATGGTCTCCCACCGGGTCAAAAGAGGCGACTCCCTGTGGGGCCTTGCCAAAAAATACGGCACCACCATGGAAACGATCCGGAAGCTCAACGGCCTTTCAGGGAAACCGCTTTCCACCGGACAGGTCCTGAAAATTCCGGTTAAAACGGAAACAAGATCCACCTTGATCGGTCTTCGGAGGTATCGCGTCCGGAAAGGGGATTCTCCCTACAAGATCGCCTGCCGTTTTAATATGTCCCTTGAACGGTTTCTGAGGGTAAACCGGCTCAGTCCAAAAAGCAGAATTTATCCGAATCAGACCGTTTATGTCCAGTAACCCGGAGCCTCCCGAAGACAGCGCTTGTTCCCGCTGTCCGCCTGCAGGCCCGGTCTTTTTCTAACCCGTTCCGTCTTTTCATCTTCAAAGCAAAGGAAGGCCCTTGAACAGGGGAAACCGTTGCGGAAGGCACAATGACCGCATCGGCCCCGGAGCCGGCACCACCCTACCGGGTATTTCTTCAGGGATCGGCGGCCTGCTCATGCCCCGCATGCAGGTGCCGCGGCGGCTCTGCCTCCTGTACGGCCTGGTGTTCGGCATCCTTTTCCCAAGGACTTCAATCCCCGAAAAGAGGCGGCCGCTTCAATCCCCGCCGAAGGGATCCGGGCCTTGAACACCACCGCGCCGGCAAAATGAAAAATCGAGACTTGCTTTTGAAAGGAATTTCCAGTAATAGGTGAAAGCATGAAGTTTTGTTTGCTTTTTGGGGCCCTCACGATCATGTTCATGGGTGCGGCATGTACCGCCCGGACCGGTCCTTCTTCGGTCCCAATGGAAAAGGGGGCCCAGGACCGGCCCGTCAAGATGCCGGGCGGGAAGGATACGGCCTTTAAACCCGGGGAGATCCTGGTCCGCTTCAAGGCCGCCATCCCGGAAAAAGCCCGTCAAAGGTTCTGTGCCAAGACGCATCTTTCCCTCTTGCACCGGTTCCGCTCTCCCGGGCTTTATCTTTTTTCCATTGAAGACGAAAAAGGGGTGCCGGAAAAAATCGAGGAGGTCAAGAAGCATCCGCTTGTGGCTTATGTCGAACCCAACTATTTGTTCACCCTGAATCCCCCGGAGGAAAAGCCGTCCTACCCGGCCGGGGAAGCCCTGGTTCGATTTTCCCCGAAAACGGAGAGATCCCGTGTGGAAGCCATCTTCAGGGCACTCGGACTTGAGCTGGTGGAAACCTTTCCCCTGCCGAATCTGTTCCGGGTGAAAGCCACAGACCCTTCGAAGTCCGTGGATAAAATGATTCAACAGCTGATTTCTTTTCCTGAAGTCCTTTATGCGGAACCCAATTACAGGTTTTCCCTCGATCCGTCCAACCCGAAAGGAAATCCCCTGAAATGAAAAAACGATTCGTTTGGCTGGTTCCGGCCCTTTTCCTCCTGTTTCTCTTTTCAGATGCCTCCCATGCCGGAGACGGGACCAATGGCGGAACACCCTCCAAATCTTCAGGCGGTTATGTCCCTGGAGAAATTTTGGTGAAATTCAAGCCCCGGGTCCGGCTGTCCGCCCTTTCCGGATACCTGGACCGATACGGCCTGCGTTTCCTCCGGTCCTTTCCCATCATCGGCGTGGAACATTTAAAGTTACCGGAAGGCTTCGATGTCCCCACCGCCATCCAGAAAATGGAAGCCGATCCGAACGTGGAATACGTGGAGCCCAATTACATTTACCGAATAGACGCTGTTCCCAATGATACGCATTTCGCTCTTTTGTGGGGACTCCACAACACGGGGCAGAACGTGAACGGCACAACGGGGACAGCCGATGCGGACATCGATGCTGTAAAGGCATGGGACATCAGCACGGGAAGC
This sequence comes from Desulfobacterales bacterium, assembly GCA_027025555.1. Lineage (GTDB taxonomy): Bacteria > Desulfobacterota > Desulfobacteria > Desulfobacterales > UBA2156. The sequence continues at coordinate 15,420 of JALVQN010000032.1, read as the reverse complement.
CCCGACGTGGTGGTGGCGATCATCGATTCGGGCGTGCATACGGCCCATCCCGACCTGAAAGCCAACATCTGGGTCAATACCGGAGAGACCGCCGGAAACGGGATCGACGACGACTTGAACGGTTACGTGGATGACGTCCATGGATGGGATTTCATCCACAACGACAACATTCCGGAAGATGAAAACGGTCACGGGACCCACGTGGCCGGAACCGTGGCGGCCGTCGGAAATAATGATGCAGGGGTTGCCGGTGTCAGCTGGAATGCCAAGCTCATGGTATTGCGGGCATTCGACAAGGACGGGGTGGGAAGTGCGGCTGCAGAAATCCAATCCATCTCCTATGCCAGCGCCATGGGGGCCCATATCATCAATGCGAGCTGGGGCGGCGGCTCTTACAGCCGGGCCCTGAAAGATGCCATTGATGCCTCTCCGGCGGTGGTGGTATGTGCGGCCGGCAACGGTGGCGACGATTTAATTGGAGACAACAACGATGCGACCCCCCATTACCCTTCCGGCTATTCCAGTGCCAACATCATTGCTGTGGCGGCCACGGATCAAAACGACAATCTGGCCTCCTTCTCCAACTACGGCCCCAGCAGCGTGGATGTGGCGGCTCCCGGCGTCAATATTTTAAGTACCGCAAACAACGGCGGCTATATCTATCTGCACGGGACCTCCATGGCCACCCCCCATGTTTCCGGGGTCGCCGCCCTCGTTATGGGACAGTCCCTTGCCGCCAGCGATCAAAACCGGCTCTTGGCCGCCACGGACATCATTGCCCGAATCAAATCCACGGTGGATCCCCTGTCGTCGCTTTCCGGACTGATCAGCACCGGCGGTCGCATCAATGCCGCCAAAGCCCTGGGCGGAAACGGCGATGAAAATGGGGACGAAGAGGGCGGGGGATGTTTCATTGCCACGGCGGCATTCGGGTCCTATGGAGAATTCCATGTCAGGATTCTGCGCAATTTCCGGGACCGGTATCTTCAATCCCACGCCCTGGGACGGGCATTTATCCGGTTCTACTATCGACACTCTCCGGCCTGGGCCCGAGGGATCCGGGGAAACGAACTCCTGCGAAAGGCTGTGCGGGCCGCACTGCTTCCAGTGGTAGGAGCAAGCTGGCTGGCGCTTACGTTCGGGATTCTTCCGGTGCTGTCTGCCTTGTTGTCGGGTTGCGGCCTTTTCTTTTGCATTGTGCGCGTTACAAGAAAGGGGGACCGCCCGTTGAAAGTCTTCAAATCCGGGCGGGGTTGACGCTTTCAAATTGAACCCCTCCGGCTTTTTTTAAAAGGCCACACAGGGTGCAACAGGCGGCTTTCTGAAATGCCATCCATAAGGGGTGGGCGGTAAGCGGTCTCCGCCGCCCCCTCTTTCACGTTTGAGCCATGCCGGTATACGAATACAGGGCCCTTAACGCAAAAGGAAGGCGTGTGTCGGGAATCGTGGATGCCGAAAGTCCGGTTGCGGCCCGACAAAAACTTAGAATCTCCGGAATCTTTCCCGTCTCCATTTCGGAATGCGCCCCTTTGCCCGGGAAGAAAGACGCCCATTCCGCGTCTTCGATCTTGGCCCTTTTCGGCCGGATCCGGGCCTCTGAGATCGCCGTGATCACACGGGGCTTGGCCACCCTCCTCGGCGCCGGATTTCCTCTGGTGGCTGCCCTGGAAACCCTTGTCTCTCAAACCAAAACCGCAACCCTTAAAAAAGTGTTGGCAAAAGTCAAGGATCTCGTCGTGGAAGGGAACAGTTTTGCTTTTGCACTCTCCCAATTCCCGGGGGTGTTTCCGCCGCTTTATGTCAACATGGCCCAGGCGGGAGAAGCTTCGGGAACCCTTGAAATCGTTCTGGAACGCCTGGCGGACATGATGGAAAAACAGATGGACTTGGGAAACCGGATCCGCAGTGCATTGACCTATCCGATATTCATGGCGCTTCTGGGCTGTGCAGTGCTTTTCTTTTTGATGACGGTGATCGTGCCCAACATCGCCGCTGTTTTTGCTGAAATGGGACGGGCCCTCCCGGCGCCGACGCGGCTGCTCATCGCCGCAAGTGATCTTCTCAAGTCTTTCTGGTGGCTTTTCCTTGTCTTGCTCGGGGGGGGCACGGCGCTCTTTGTCAGGGCGAAAAAGACGGTCCGGGGCCGGGAGTTCCTCGATGGCATGACCCTCAGGATGCCCGTCGTCGGCCCCTTGGTGATCCGGCTTGCCACCGCCCGGTTCGCCCGTACCCTGGGTTCCCTCTTGGAAAACGGGGTCCCATTGCTTAAGGCATTGGATATTGTACAAAACATCGTGGCCCGCGCGCCCCTGTCCAAAGCCGTTCGGGACAGCCGCACCGAGGTTGAGAAGGGACGTTCCCTGGCAGACGCGTTGGTCTCCCATGGGGTTTTCCCGGATCTTTTCGTACAAATGGTTAAAGTGGGAGAGCAAAGCGGCAAATTGGAAGCCATGCTGGAGAAAACCGCCGGGATCTACGAAAGGGAAGTCACTTCCCAGGTGACCCGGATGACTTCCCTTCTGGAACCGGTCATGATCCTGGTCATGGGGGTCATTGTGGGCGGCATCGTGGTCTCCATCTGCCTGCCCATCTTCGAAATGAATCAATTGGTTTTTTGAAAAAGGCGAGGATTTCCATGCAAGCACCACGGACAAAAACCCTGAGAAAGCGTCTGCTCGAGCCCTTCATGGAAAATGCCGGGTTCACCCTCATCGAACTGATGGTGGTCATCGTCATTTTAGGGATCCTGGCCGGGCTCATCCTTCCCCGCATCATGGAGCGTCCCGAGGAAGCCAAGCAACTCAAGGCGAAAATCCAGATCCAGAGCCTGGAAACCGCCCTGAACCTTTACAAGCTCGATAACGGCATGTACCCCACCACGGAACAGGGCCTTCAAGCGCTTGTGGCGATCCCCGAGGCGGGGCCTCCCCCGAAGAAATGGCGCAAGGGCGGCTATCTCGAAAAAGGCAAAGTGCCCAAGGACCCCTGGGGAAACGATTTCATTTACTTAAGCCCGGGACTCCATGGGGACTATGACATCATTTCCTACGGCGCCGACGGGGTTCCCGAAGGTGAAGGAAAAGACAAGGACATTGCCAGCTGGGAGATCGAATAGGGGCTTTTCCCTGATCGAACTCGTGGTGGTCTTGGCCTTGATGGGCGTGATGCTTTTTTGGGCCATACCCCGTTTTCATCAGGTGCTGGCCGCAGAAGATACCCGGAAAGTTGCCCGGTGGCTCATGGTTCACGCGGCAGAGGCCCGGTGGCGCGCCCTGGACGAACAGGTCCGGTTCATCCTTCATGTGGGCATCGACGAAAACCGCCTTTGGATCACAAACGATGCCATGTCCGAGGAAGCCGCCCTCGCGGCCAAGCAAAAAAGAGCCTTTGTCCTTCACAGGGGCGTCCACATCCGGAAGGTCCATGCTCCGGGCAAACCTGCAATGCTTTCCGGAACCGCAGCAATCGCCTTCTACCCCGACGGGCATGCGGATCCGGTCTGGATCCATCTGGAAGACGGCGCCGGACCAGCGACGCTTTTCGTCGAGCCGTTTTTACCGAAGATCAGATATTTCAATGCAAAAGCGGAAGCTTCCCGTTAAAGGACGAGCCGGGTTTACCTTGTTGGAGGTCATGGTGGCCGTCTCCATCATCGCCATCGTCTCGACCGCCGTCTATCAGATGCACTTTTTTTCACTTTCCGAAAGCCACAAAGCGCATTTGGAAACCCAGTGTCTCCTTTTGGCCCAAAAAAAACTCTCAGAAGTGGAGGGAAATCCCTCAGATAGCCTCCGCAGCGGTTCGGGGAGTTTCGGGGAAGCGTTTCCCGGTTTCAGGTGGGAAATGCAGGTCGAGACCCTTCAATCCGATCGCCTCAAAGACTCCGGAAAGGATTTGATAAGGATCGACCTGAAAGTCTTCTCCGAGCGCACATCGGCCTTTTATTCCTTACGGGTTTACCGCTTCACCCGATAAGTCAGGAGAAAAACGGTATGGCTCGACAGTGCGCCTTTGACGAAGCGCCTTTAGAAAAGAAAAGAAACCCTCCTTTTTTTCCGGGACTTGCGGATTGTGCCCGCGGCTTTACGCTCATCGAAATTTTGCTGGCGTTTTTTATCTTCGGCATTGTGGCCGCCACCCTTTTTGGATCCTACGGATCGGTCTTTTCCAGCGCCGACGCCGTCCTTCAGGGAGTCTCCGACAACGAAATGGGACTTTCGGCCATTCACAGAATGGTTCTGGATTTCAGCGCCGTGTCTGTCTTGCTGCCACCTGTCTACGGGCCGCAGATAGAGCATGATAAAGGGGATCCTTATCGCTTTTCCGGCCAAAAGGAATGGATCACAGACCGGGAATTTTCCCTGGTGTGGTTTTCTTCCCTCGCCCAAGTGCCCATGGGAGCAAAATCGGCAAAGACCGTTTCCATGATCCGCTACTTCGTGGAATCCGTGGGAACCGACGAATTTGTTTTGAAACGGTGGGAAAGCCCCTACCCTTACTTTGAAGCGTTTTCTTCCGAAAAGAGCCCTGTCGTGTGTGACCGCGTGCGATCCTTTACGGTGATGTATTACGATGAAAACGGGAAGGCCTTTGACCGATGGGATTCGGAGGATGCGAATTTCGGTCGTGCCACGCCCAAGGCCGTCCAGGTCCACCTTGAAATCGGCGATGCCGCATCCTTCCGCACCTTTGAAACCCGCATTACACTCCCTGTATACAGGACGCGCCTGGACCGATGAAACAGCGTCACCGGAAAGGCTTTTCCCGCAATTTCAAGGCATCCCGCGGCATGGCGCTCCTGTTGACCCTGGCCGTCATCAGCCTGATCATCGCCACCGTCATGACCATTCACAAACGCGTGCGAAAAGCCCGCATGCTCTCCATCGCATACCAGCGGCGTATGACCTTGATCTCCATGGCATCCTCGGGCATCCATGCCGGGATGGCGGTGCTGGCCCAGGACAGGGCGGACTCGGAGATCGACTCCGTCCAGGAAGAATGGGCCGATCCCGCATTTTTAAAGAAAGTCACCGACGCCCTCCTTTTCGAAGCCGGGCGGGTGGCCGTGACCATTTCTGACGAGCTCGGAAAGATCCAGGTCAACGCCTTGGTGAAACAGCCCGAAGGCCAACGCTTCAACAGGGCCCAGAAGCAATTGTGGGAAAAATGGCTCCTTTACTTTAAAGACCGGCTTAAAGGGAGTGCCGGGGAATTTTATCCAGAGGCCATCATCAGCGCCGTCAAGGACTGGATGGATGCCGGGGAAGGCGATACCGTCACCGGCTTGGGAGGTGCCGAGTCCGATTTTTACCAGAGCCTCGACCCCCCGTACACCTGTAAGAACGGGCCCATAACCCATCTCGGAGAACTTGCATTCATCAAGGGGATCTCCCCCGGGCTCTTCGAGGCCCTGGGAGGTGTCGCCGGCCTTTCCAGGTACCTTTCGGTGTACGGTGTTTCCCCTGCCAGCGGGAGTGCGCCGGAGTTTAAAGGAAAAATCAACATCAATACCGCCGACCTTCCGGTTTTGGCTGCGTTGCTACCCGTTGGAGAACAGGGACTCGCCCAGGCCATCTATGATTTTCGATCGGACAAAACGGAAGATGCCTTTGTCCATGATCTTTCGGATCCGAATTGGTACAAAAAGGCGCCGGGGTGCAGCCACCTTCGGATTGATCCCGACCTGATCACCCTTTCAAGCGATACCTTCCGAATTGAATCCACCGCTTTCCTCGGGGCCGCAAAGATCACCACCGTGGCCATCGTCACCAGAGAAAAGGACCCGGAGACGGGGAGATGGACCTGCAAAGTGTTGCGTTGGCATATCCTGTGAAGTATGATAATTGTAAAAAATACTTTCCTTTGAAAGACCCTTGCTGATGCTCCAGGGAAGGAGAGAAAGTGGCCCAAAAGATCCTCGGAATCGACATCACAAACCGCGGCGTCTCGGCACTGCTTCTTGAAAGCGGCATCTCCGGCCACCAAATCCGAGGGTTCAGGCATGTCTCCTTTTCCGATTTAAAACCCGATGACGACGCCATCGCCGCAGCAGTAAAGTCCGCCGTCCATGACGCCTCGACAGCCTCAGCCCCATGTGCCGTATCCATTCCCGGGCGTCCTGTTTTTTTTCGAAACCTTCGTCTTCCACCCTTTGAAGCCAAGAAAATCCGTTCGATCCTCTCCTTCGAGTTGGAACCCCTACTCCCGCTCCCCGCAGAGGACCTGACCACGGACTTCACCCTTTTCAAAGGACCTCAAGAGGCAGAGCAAACCCATGTGGTCACCGCCAGCATCCCGAAATCGGAACTGTCGCGTTGGCTTGAAATTTCCAGGGCCGCCGGCATTGAACCGGAAACCGTCACCTTCAAGGGATGCGCCCTTGCCTGTTGTCTGGCGGAGATGACCCCCGTGCCTTCCTCCTGGATGCTGGTGGATATCGACCCCCCCGCGGCCACGCTCTTTGCCTTCGAATCCGGACAATTGGGCTTTGTTCGATGTGCCTCCATCCCTTCAGACGAGGCTCTTTTCAAAGAGACGCTCCCCGCCGTCATCATCCAGACGATTGGCGCCGTCGAAGCGCTTTATTCATTTTTCTATCATCCAGAAGTCATAAAGATCGATTGCAACACCGGGAAACGCCGTGGAGAACAATGGGCCCGTCTTGAAAAGGAACTCGGCATTCCGGTTCGCCCGCTCAACCTGGCACAGGAGCTGAAACCCAAAAGCCTTTCTCTTCCGGATTCCTTCAGCGATTCAGGCCCGGCCAATGGTGCCTTGTCGTTGGCGCTTACGAAAAGTCGGCGCATTCGACAGGTCCAGTTTCTTCAGGAATCCTTTTCCCCCAAACGACAATTTGTCGAAAATAAATCCCAGCTTATCACAACCGGCGTGCTTTTGATGATCGCCCTGATGTTAGCGGGGGGCTATTTCTTTTTTGACATGCGCTCCATGGAGAAAAAAGTTTCCCGCCTGGATGCCCGCATGACGCAGATGTTCCGCACGGCTTTTCCCGAAGAAAAAGTCATCGTCGATCCCGTAGCCCAGATGAAAGCAAAGATTCACAAGCTAAAAAAACGATCGCTTTTGGTCGAAAACCAGGGAAACTGGATAAAGCGGATCGACCTGCTCAAGGAGCTCAGCACGCATCTTTCGGAACAGATTAACGTGGAAATCTCGAGGCTGACCGCAGGAGACCGGGACCTTGTGATGACCGGGAATACCGATACCTTCAATTCGGTCAATGCCATGAAGCGTCACCTTGAGAGATCGGCTTTGTTCAAGGAGGTCAGCATCAGTTCCGCAAACCTCAAGGGCGGCGGGAACCGTGTGGATTTCGTGCTCACGATCCGCTTCTAGGACATGACATGAATCCCGCGCTCGCCGTCGAAACGAAAAACAAAGAACCACGGCCCCTGCAATGGAACTTTTAAAAAGCATCAACCGTTTGAACATGACCCGCAGGGAAAAGATCGGCATCGGTGCGGCCTTTGCCGCCATCTGCCTTTTTCTGTTTGCGCACCTGATGATCTTTCCTTTTTTGGATGCACATCACCGGATGCAAAGGGCCCTTTCATCCAAAACCCTGATGCTCCAGGAAATGGAAAAACTCCAAAAAGAATATCGCTCGGCCGTAGCCCGTTCCAGGGACATGGAAAAACGCCTCATGGCACGTCCCAAAGGCTTTACCCTTTTCAGTTTTCTGGAAGAGGTGGCCGACCGGGCCGGAGTCAAGGGTAAGATCGCGTACATGAAACCCTCGGTGCAGCCCCTTAAAAACGCTTCTTTAAAGAAGACTTCCATCGAGATGAAACTCGAATCCATCGCTTCCAATGAACTGATCGATTATCTTTACCATGTGGAAACAGACGATCCCCTGATCAGGGTCAGACACCTTTCCCTTTCCAAGAAAAGCGGCTTGAAAAAAGATATGGAAGCGATCTTGCAGGTGGAAACGATTGAAAAATAGTTGGATGATGAACGCAACGGGGAAGTGGGTTCTTTACGGCGGCTATACCCTCATCACCACAATTTTCTTCCTGTACCTTCTCTTTCCTGAAGAGACGATACGGCAATATGCCCGAGGCAAAGTGACACAGATGCACCCGGAACTGTCCATTGAGATTGACGGGATTCATCCTTCCTTCCCCCCGGGACTGCGTTTTTACGGGGTGTCTTTAAACAGGGCTGGAAATCCGCTGGTGACCTTTGACGGCATTCGAATTTCTCCTGAAATTTCAACGTTTTTCACCCAAGACGCCTCCTACGGCTTCCTTGCCGAAGCCTACGGCGGACGCATCCAAGGACGCTTCCGGGAATACAGGGATGCATCCATGAAACGTCTTTCGGGTCATGCCCGCATCAAGGATATCAATCTCGGAAAACTCGCCTTTTTCAAAACCCTTCCCGAGTTTTCGGTCAAGGGCATGCTCGGCGGGGAAATTCTTTTTAATTTCGACGATAAAAGGGACTTGGACATCAGCGCTCAACTTGAAATTGTAAATGCCGCAGTGGAACTGGCCGTCCCCATGATCGCCTTGAAAACGGTCTCTTTTAAAACGGTTCGAACGGATATGAAGCTGCGCAGTCGCACCTTGATCCTCCGCTACATGGAAGCCAAGGGGCCCCAGATGGACGGCCGCATTTCCGGTTCCATCTTCTTAAGGGACGACTTCAAACAAAGTGTTTTGAACCTGACGGGCAAGATGAAACCCCACCATCTTCTCTTGGCCGCCATCGGGAAAGGGATTCAATCCTTTCTCTTTTCCAGAAACCGCCAAGGGCCGGACGGCATTTCGTTCAGGATCAACGGGACCATTGAAAAGCCGCATTTTTCTTTCGGATCCATGAAGAGCTAGAAGGTCATGAAGCGATATTTCACCCTGGCCAACCTGATTGCAATTACCCTGGCCGGCTTTTTCGGCGTCAAATTGTTTTATGCATGGGCCACCCAAGATCTTTACGTCCTTCCCGCCTCCAGGGGGTATCCCAAAACAAGGACGGCGATCAAAAAGGCACCCCCGCCGCTTTCAGCCTATCAGAACGTTCTCAACCGGGGGGCCCTTTTCGGAAATCCGTCTGCCGGCCCCCCTGTTCCAGCGTCCAAGGCAACCGCCGTTGAAGGGCTTCAGCCCACTCGATTGAACCTGAAACTGTGGGGAACGGTCACCTTTGAAAAGGGAGGGGGCTTTGCCGTCATCGAAGATGTTTCGGCAAAAAAACAAGATCTTTTTACGGCAGGCCAGAAGATACAAAGCGCAACACTGAAACTGATCCTCAGGGACCGGGTCGTCCTGAGTGTCAACGGAAAAGATCGGATTTTGAACATGGAGGTTCCCAAAAGCCTCCCCAAAAGGACGCGTCCGGTTGCCGTATCCGTTCCTCGATCCTTACCCAAACCGATCACGCTTTCCCGGAGGCAAATCGACGAGGCCCTCCAAAACATCCATGAGCTCATGACCCAGATCAAGATCCGCCCCCACTTTTTTAAGGGGAGACCCGAGGGCCTGGCCGTGGGGGGCATTGGCCCGGGTTCCATCTTCAGCAATATGGGTCTTCGAAACGGAGATATCATCACGGGTGTCAACGGAGAAAAGATTCTCTCGGTGGAGGACGCCCTCAAGTTGTACCGGAGCATAAGATCCGGCACCAGCGTGAACGTGGAGATCAAACGGGCGGGAAAAACCAAGACCCTGGTGTACCGGATTGAATAGAATCGTCAAAAAGGAATGCCAGATGAATGCAAAGACGCATGATTTTCCAAAGCAGCGACGCCTCTCGGCGCGATGGATGTCATTGACCCTCGCCTTACTTTTTGCGTTTCTCTTTTTGGGACTTCAGCCAGGAGCCTCGGGACAAGACCGGAAACCTGATGATCCAGGGACTGTATCGAAGGCTTTGGGGGATAAAGGGGGCGAAAGGGTCTCCATCGATTTCAACAATGTCGACCTCCGCGTTTTCATCAAATTTATCAGTGAACTTACGAAAAAAAATGTTGTTGTGGACGATCGCGTGAAAGGGAAAGTAACCATTATCTCTCCACAGAAAGTCACCGTCCAAGAGGCCTATGACATCTTTGAATCCGTCTTGGAGGTCTATGGGTATGCCGTCATACCGGCGGGGGAAATCCTCAAGGTGATTCCCTCCCCCGATGCCCGCACAAAGAGCATTGAAACCCGGATGAGGGAGGATGCCGATTCTCCGGAGGACCGTATCGTCACCCAGATCATCCCTTTAAAGTATGCGGATCCCCAAGAGGTCAAACGGCTCCTTGCTCCTTTGATCCCGAAAAACAGCGTGATTTTGGCCTATTCTCCCACCAATACACTGGTGGTCACCGACGTGGCCTCCAACATCCGACGCCTGATGCGGATCTTGAAGGTCATCGATGTCGCCGGTATCGGACGCGAAGTCTCGGTGGTGCCCCTCCAGCATGCTTATGCGGACAAGGTCATGAAGGTCATCCAGTCGGTTTTTAAAAGCCCGAAAAGGCCACCCAAGATCCCTTCGGGCCGGGAAGTGAAAGTCGTTGCGGATGAACGCACGAATGCCATCGTCATTTTGGCCAGTGAAAGTGATACTCTGAAGATCAAGAAACTCATTGCGCTTTTGGACAAAGACGTCCCCAAAGGCAAGGAAAAGATCCACATCTACTATCTGGAATATGCCGATGCTGAAGAGCTCGCCAAAGTCCTTCAGGAGCTCCCGGCCAAAAAAGAGACACCCAAGCCGAGGCGGCGGATTTTGAGGCGCCCCCAGGCACCGGTGACCGAATCGGTCATGATCACGCCGGATAAAGCGACCAACAGCCTGATCATTCGGGGAGACGCCGATGACTACAAGGCGCTTGTGGAAGTCATCCGGAAGCTCGATATTCCCCGGTCCATGGTCTATATTGAATGTCTCATCATGGAAGTCGACGTGAACAAGGAATTTGACCTGGGCACCGAGTGGAGTGCCTTTGGAGGCGACCTGCGGGAGGACGGCAGTTTCCGCGGCGGAGGCGGGGGATTCGGCGGCGGAGGGTACAATAAGATCCCGCCGCTGGACCCGGACACAGGGCTTCCCACCGAGCCGCTTCCCCCGGGGTTTTCCCTGGGAATATTCGAAACCATCAAAATCGGGGGCGTCTATTTTCCGAATCTGGCCGCCATCGTCACGGCATTTAAAAAGGACAAGGACGTGCATATCCTCTCCACGCCCCAGATTTTGACCACCGACAATCAGGAAGCCAAAATCACCGTGGGAAAGAACATTCCCTATCAAACCAAAGAGGGGAAAACTTCCGCTGATGAAACTTACAGCACCTACGAATACAAAGACGTGGGCATTTCCCTCAAGATCACGCCTTCCATCAGCAAGGGCCGCATGGTCCGGCTGGACATCTCCCAGGAATTCTCCCAATTGGAATCGACCACGGACTTTAGACCCACCACCCTCAAGCGCACCCTCGACACCACGGTCATCGTTCACGACAACAATACCGTGGTCATCGGGGGTCTCATCGGCGACGCCTTTTCCAAAACCGAATACCGAATTCCCTGCCTGGGGGACATCCCCATCGCAGGATGGCTCTTTCGCTCCATGAACAAACAAGGAGAAAAGACCAATCTTTTCGTGTTCCTGACCCCCCATGTCATCAAGAATCCAGCGGAAGCCAGGCGGATTTACGAACGCAAGAAAGAAGCATTCGAAAAACTCCGGAAAGCGGCTTCGGAAGGGAAAATAGAACCCCCGGATGCGCCGAAAGCCAAGGACCGGTAACACGAACATCGCCGGGAACAAGGGACCAGGGCCATGCAAGACCGCCTGATTGAAATACTCACCCAGCACTTCAACGTTCAGACTCAAAATATCCGTGAGGCGCTGACCTTTCGAGAGCAAAAGGGGGGCGATCCGGGAGAAATCCTCGTTCAAAAAAAGGCGCTTTCCGAAGAAAGGCTCCTCGAAGCCATGAGCCTCACGTACCGCATTCCCTTTTGGCCGGACCTGCCGCTGGAAAACATCTACACGGAATTCATTAACCGGGTGCCCATCGGTTTTTTGAAAAAGCATGTCATGATCCCCCTTTACGTCCCCCCGCCTGCGGCAGGCCAAAAGGGGCCGGCCGGACAAGAAGGGGAACCGGAGCAGTTACCGGATGTCTCGCCGGGAGGCTACTTGATTGCCATCCGAACCCTCAACAGCCTCCAGGCCGTGGACGATCTGGCCCGAATCATGGACATTCCAGAATACCGTCTGATCCTTTCCACCAAAGGGGCCATCCTTTCGGCCGTCAATGTCTCCTTCGAGCTGCATCGGGATTCGGCGGAACAGATTGTTCAAGACATGGAGGAAGACGGAAAAGCGATTCTCAATGAAATCGAAGAACGCTCCGATCTGTTGGACGACACCAGTGACGCACCGATCATCAAGCTGGTCAATCATATCATCTCCCAGGCCGTGAAAGGCAGGGCCAGCGACATCCACGTGGAACCGTACCAAGACAGTTTCAAGATCCGCTACCGTATCGACGGCATCCTCTACGATGCCCTCAGTCCGCCCAAATGGATACAGCCTGCCCTTGTTTCACGCATCAAGGTGATGAGCCAGATGAACATTGCAGAAAAGCGGCTTCCCCAGGACGGGCGCTTCGACGTAAAAGTGGGGGACCAGGAGATCGATATCCGCGTGTCCACCATCCCCACCGCCTTCGGGGAACGGATGGTGTTGCGGCTTCTCAACAAATCCGTCGCCTTGCTGAAACTGACTGAAATCGGCCTGGAAAGGGAACGCCTGGCCGAGTTGAAAGGCCTGGTTCAAAATACCAATGGAATCATCTTGATCACGGGGCCCACCGGAAGCGGAAAGACCACCACCCTGTATGCCATCTTAACCTTTCTCAATACGCCGGACATCAATATCATCACCATCGAAGACCCTGTGGAGTACCAGATCCAAGGGATCAACCAGATTCAGGTGAATCCCAAGATTAACCTCACGTTTGCCCGCGGCCTGCGTTCTATTGTGAGACAAGACCCTGACGTCATTCTTGTGGGAGAAATTCGGGACCTGGAAACCGCCGAGATCGCCGTGCAGTCCGCCCTCACCGGCCACCTGGTCTTTTCCACGCTGCATACCAACGACTCCGCCAGCGCCATCACCCGCCTGGTGGATATCGGTGTAGAACCCTTCCTGATCGCCTCGTCTGTCAAGGGTGTCGCTGCCCAGCGCCTGATCCGGATCCTGTGCAGCCAATGCAAGGAACCTTTTACGCCGGACCAAGCGGCGCTGGATGCCATCGGCATCCCCCATGAAAAAGCCGCCGGGGGGTGCCTTTATCGCGCCGTGGGGTGCCCCTCCTGCTTTCACACCGGATACCGAGGCCGGATGGGCATCTTCGAAATCATGTCCATCGATGCCACGGTTTCCAATCTCATTTTAAAAACCTACGACGCCAACCGGATCAAAGCGCACGCCGTGAAAAAAGGGATGCTCACCCTCCGCCAAGACGGCATCCGGAAGGTTCTGAAAGGGATCACCACCATTGAAGAAGTCTTACGCGTCACCCAGACATGATCCCGGGGCAGGGCTTGTTTTGACGCAAAGCCCGCGTTTCCGCGCCCGCTTTAAAAACGCCGGAGCACCCCTGGTCCGGATGAGCCTTGTTGGGATCTTTCTGATGCTGTTGCCGCACATGCTCTGGGCAAGGCCTGAAACCCGGCTCCAAGCCTGTGTGGGCGCCGATGACCAGTTCGCCTATGCGCAAAGCCTTTACGACGGCGGCGCCTATGCCGAAGCCGCCGTGGAATTTAAGCGATTCATCCATTTTTTTCCCGACGATGCCCGGATCGAAGCGGCATGGTACCAAGTGGGCATGGCCTACTTGCATGGGGGCCGCTATCACAGCGCCATCCAATCTTTCAAAAGGCTCATCGACACGTTCGGAGAAACGCCGCACGGCATCCAAGCCCACTTCAAAATCAGCGAATCGTATCTGCAGCTGAAAGATCCCGGGCAGGCCCTGATCGCCCTTTTTAACCTCATGGCCGTTACCAAGGACCCTGCCATCAAAGACACCGCCTTTTATCGGGCAGGATGGATCTACGTGGAAATGGAAAAATGGGGCAAGGCCGAAGCCGCCTTTGAAAAGATCAGTCCTTCCGGCCGAAAGGCTTTCGGCATTCAATCTTTATTGACCCGGATGGAAACCCGGAAACAGTTGAAAAAGAAAGATCCCGCACTGGCGGGGATCCTGGCCGTTGTACCGGGAGGGGGGCACCTGTATTGCGAACGGTACCAAGACGCCCTCACGGCCTTTATCGTCAACGGGCTTCTGGCCTGGGCGGCGTGGGAAGCCTTTGACAACGAGAGCCCCGCTCTGGGAAGCCTCATTTCGGTGGTGGGGCTCGGGTTTTATACCGGATCGATTTTTGGGTCGGTTTCCGGCGCCCACAAATTCAACCGGCGCCAGAGACGGCAGTTCATTGAAACCTTGAAAAACAAAGAAAAGATCCGTCTTTCCGCCCTTTTCGGGCCCAAGGGAGGGGCGCTTGTGGCGCGCTTTTCTTTTTAAATCCAAGGAGTGCGGCATATGACAGGAACAAGCAACACATGACGTTGAACTTGAAAACGCAAAGGGGAAAGGAGATCTTTTTCATGCTGGCCCGGAAGGCGGATGTCATCTTGGAAGGATTCCGCCCCGGCGTCACCCAACGTCTCGGAATCGGCTATTCGGATATCCGGGCCGTCAATCCCACTGTCATTTATTGTTCCATCACCGGCTTCGGCCAGGAGGGGCCCCTCAGGGGGCAGGCCGGCCACGATGTGAATTATCTGGGATACAGCGGCGTGCTTTCTCTCATCGGGAACAAGGGCGGCCCGCCCTGCATCCCCGGCATCCAGATCGCCGACATCGCCGGAGGCCTCAATGCCGCCATTGCCATTCTCATGGCCCTTTATGACAGGGAAAAAAGCGGGAACGGTCGATACATTGACGTTTCCATGACCGACGCCTTAACGGCCATGTTGGCGCAGGCCGCGGGTCAGTTCTGGGAGTCCGGCTTTCCGCCGGAAAGGGGCGATGCCCTCCTGTCCCACCGTTTTGCATGCTACAATGTCTACGGCACCCTGGACGGTCGGCATATCACGCTTGCCGCCCTGGAAGCACGCTTTTGGGAAACGCTTTGCAAGCATTTCGGGGTACCGGAATTCATTCCCTTACAATACGATGAAAAATCCCAAAAGGACCTTATCGCCTTTTTTAAAAAAGCCTTTGCCGCCAAGACCCGGGACGACTGGGTGGCGCTTTTTTCAAGCAAAGATGTGTGCCTGGGCCCGGTGCTCAGTGTTCCCGAAGCCTTAAGCAACGCCCATACGAAAGCGCGTCATATGGTGGTGGAAACCCAGGATGCGAAGGGAACCTTTCGCATCCTGGGCACTCCC
>JALVQN010000031.1 GCA_027025555.1 Desulfobacterales bacterium | reverse complement strand
AAATGAAGGTTCCCACAAGGATCCCGAGGCCTGTGCCGGCGAAGTAATCCCGGAAGCGCACCCGGGTGAGCCCCATCCCGAAATTCATGGGGGTAAACGGGAAATAGACCAGCCGGAGATACAGCACGGTGGCAAATCCGTTGCGTTCAATGGCCTCGTCATACTTCTTCAAGCGGTCTCCAATCAGGGAAGCGGCGAAATCGCGGCCCAGGGTGCGTCCGATGAAAAAGGCGGCGCCGGCACCCAGCATGGCGCCGGTCCAGACAAAGAGAAATCCCCGGAAAGGTCCGAAGAGGGCCGCCCCCAAGCCGGTCAAAAGGGTGCCGGGGACAAAGAGGCAGACACCCACCGCGTAAATCAGGATGAACACCACGGGCGCCCAGATCCCGGCGGCATCCAGAAAGGCGCCCATCCGATCCACACTGAGGTATTCTTTCAGGGGTGAAAAGCGGACTGCAAGCACCGCGCCCGCAATGAAAAGCACCAGGATCGCCATCTTGGCCAGGGCCCTTTTTCGGTTTCCACTTTTCGGGGAGTTTTCAGATTTCATGATGGATGTGTTCCGGTTCGGGTCTGTTTCATAAAAAACTTGTCCCGTTTTTACAAATACGGGAAGAGACCTCCACGTAACAGGACCCCCCTTGAAGCGGCGTGTTCCGATCCTCCATGGTCTGCCCGGATGAAAAGATCGGGCGCCGTCGGCCAATTAGTATCGAAAAAGCGCCAAACCTTACAAAAATCGGTGCGGCTGGGTTCCCTGGAAGGAAAGGGGGTCGGGGTCGTGGTGAAGTGCAGGGGGGGCGGCCCGTTTGGCATATCAAGGGACGGGCCCCGGAGCGGAGGCCCCCGTCCCTGAATCTACTGCAAAGCCATAGCTCTTATAGATCTCTTTCGCCTTCTTCGAGAGGATGAACTCTATGAACCTGTCTGCATTTTCCCCGTGCCGGGCCTCTTTTAACTTGCAGATGTGGTAATTGATGTTGTCTTTCTGGTCGATCCCGGGCGGAGGCGCCACCTCATCTACGGGCAGGCCCTTTCTCTTGGCCGCCACGACCTCAGTCGCCCATACAGGGCCCACATGGACGGTTCCCTTGATGATCCTCAAGGGCGTCTCCCGATGATGCACCCGGGTGAAGATGGTGGTCCCTTCGGCCCTTTTTTCCTCCATAATCCGCGTGACCAATTGATCCCCGCCCGCATCCCGGTACATGTTGACGATATGATGGGCGATGTCCTCCACATCGGGATCCGGCTGGGAGATCCGCACGTCCTCCCTTGCAAGATCCGATACCGCCTTGATGCGGGCCCTGTTTTCCTTTGGCACCATGAGCGTGAGCCTGTTGTGCAGGTATATGAAAGAATTCCCCTTGTCGATTTTTCCGTGTTTGGTTAATGTCTGCAGGGCCTTTTCGCTGACACAGGTATAGACATCGGCAACCGTGTCGATGATGTCGCCCTTGAAAATGGCGCCTCCTGAAAGGATCTGTTTCAACGCCAGCCCCGGGGGCAATGTCTCATAAAAGATTTTTTCTATTCCCGGATGTGCTTCTTTGAATGCATCGATCAGTTCTTCCATGACCATGAACTGATTTCCCGCCATGAAGATGACAAGATCCGCGCTGTCCCTGTGTTCCAACCCATGGAGATCCTCCCCCCTGCTGTCCGGAAGGGCAGGATAATGTAACATGGTGTCATCTCTCATTTTTCGTCCTCCAATAAGTTGTCTAAAACGGGTTTCAAAACCTTCAAAACGGCGGCCCGAATGAGCGTGACTCGACCGTTGAAAAAGATCGGCCTTTCACGATGCCGTGCTAGGGATGAAAACGAAAACGGTAAAAGGCTGAAAGGCCGTATGGAAAAAGATACACCCTACAGGCTTGTTCAATCAACCGCTTGGTTTCTTTTGTTCTAAAAGGGGCGCTATAATTTTCATTGTATTCAGGAGTTCCATCTGATAGACACAATAAAACAGGATGCCGGAGCCACGTGTTCCGAGGCTTTGGCACCGCAAGGGAGAAGACGGCATGTTTAGGGTATGAATCTGTCACAAAGGAGGGACTATGGTAAAAAAACTGGCGATTGTAACAACCCTTTTGATGCTGGTGGGAGCGGGGGCCGTTTTTGCCGCCCCTAAAACCGGAGGGACGTTGGTCTTCGGCCGGG
>JALVQN010000030.1:2074-6819 GCA_027025555.1 Desulfobacterales bacterium | reverse complement strand
GGCGGCGAGTAAATAGAACCCCGGCACGGCACTTCCCACCCCCCACCGAAGGACGGCGGTGGCGAAAGCCGCTCCCATCATCACCTGTCCTTCCACACCGATATTCCAAAGGCCGATGCGAAAAGGGTAAAGGAGCCCCA
Organism: Desulfobacterales bacterium; assembly: GCA_027025555.1. Classification (GTDB taxonomy): domain Bacteria; phylum Desulfobacterota; class Desulfobacteria; order Desulfobacterales; family UBA2156. The sequence continues at coordinate 6,679 of JALVQN010000030.1, read as the reverse complement.
CGGCGCACAGGGTCAGGGGGATCCATGCGGCAAGGACGGCACCGATCTTGTTGGCCGATCCGAAGGCGCCCTTGAGCAGATGGGCGTAAGCCTCCAAAGGGGGAGCGCCGGCCACCACTAAAATGGCCGTGGTGAAGCCGAAGGCGCCCGCCACCGAGATCCCGAGAACCTTCCAGTGCCTTTTGGTCATCCCTCTGCTTCCCGCAAACGGCTTCAAATCTTGCCGGCAATGGCCCGGCCCAGCGCCTGCCCCCGGACCTGGGCCGTGGGCATATCCCAAATCAGGGTACCGTTGAAAAAAACCAGGACCCGCTGGGACACCATGAGGATCTCTTCCAGCTCCGATGACGAAAAGACGATGGCGGCCTTCTTTTCCCGGTATTGCAAAAGGTGCTCCCACACCCAAAGAGACGATTCATAGTCCAATCCGCGCGTGGGCTTTTCAAGGAGCAGCAAGGCGGGGGTCTCCGGTAAAAAAGACAACAGGAGGCGCTGCTGATTCCCTCCGGAAAGGGATTCCACCGGCATGGCCGGGGTCCCTTTGATGCGGAACCGCTCCAGGTGCCTTTGGGCCTGTTTTTCGGCCTGTCGCCACCGGACCCGGAACCCGCGGGACCTCTTGAGCGCCACATGTTCCGCGATGGCCAGACCCGGGATTAGCCCCTCCTCCAACCGGGCGGTGGGCATAAACGCCACCCCCTTTCTCTGATAGCTCCGGGAGTCCTTTGCGGTCATGGGTTCTCCTTGAATATGGACGGCTCCGGAAGCGGGAACGGTCAACCCGGCGGCCACCCGCAGAAAAACACCCTGGCCGCTTCCCTCCAGCCCGGCCAAGGCCACCACTTCCCTCTCCCGGATCTTTACGGAGCAGTCCCTCAATCCCGAACGATCCCCCGGCGCACAAACATCTTGCAGGGTCAAGACACAATCGCCGGGTTGAACTTCCTGACGCTTGAGGGGGGCGGGGACCGACCCGAACATCATTTTCAAAAGGGCCCCCGTGTCGAAGGGCCTTTCCATTTCGCCGGCCACCCGTCCTTGCCGCAAGACGGAAACCCGGTCACAAAGGGCTTCCACATCCTCCAGTTTGTGGGAGACGAAAATCAGGGTCTTTCCTTCCCCCGCCAAAGCCCTCAGGGCTTGAAAGAGGGTTTCGCGTTGGAAAGCGGACAGGCCGGTGGTGGGTTCATCGAGTATCAGGACGGATGCCCCGAGGGACAGGAGCCTGACGATTTCAAGCTGCTGGCGTTCGCCGGTGGTCAGCTCCCGCACCGATTTTTCCAAAGGAAGACAGAACCCGAGGCGCAGGCAGAGGGATTCGAACCGCTTCCGGGCCCCGGCGCCCTTCAAACGGAGCCCCCGGGCCTGTCCGATCATGAAATTTTCCAAAACACCGAGGGCGGGAAAATCAAGGGGCTCCTGGTAGAGCATCCCGATGCCCCTTCCGGAGGCCTCTGCCGGGTCGCCGTAGTCGGCCGGATCCCCGTCGAGCCGAATTGTCCCGGCGCTTTTGGGGGTGAACCCGGCCAGAATCTTCATCAGGGTGCTCTTACCGGCGCCGTTTTCCCCCAAAATACCGTGGATGGAACCGGGGGCAAAGCGGAGGGAGATCCCCCGGTTGGCCTTTACCGGTCCGTATTCTTTGTAAATCTCGACAAGTTCGACGAGCATTCAGGCTCCCGGCTCCCCTTCCGATCCCCTGGTTTCATGCCGATCCTCAAGTCCTCTTGAAAGGGGGTCTTCCCCGGACCCTCCTCCTCGAGTCCGTGGCAAAGAAGAGCAGACCCCCCTCCAAGCGCTATTTGGCACTGCTGGAGCCGATCATCCCTTTTAAAAGCTGCTTCATGTACCAGATCTGGGCATCGGAAGCGGTCTCCCCTTCCTTTAAAAAGACGCTGCCGTCCTGATAATACAAGGGCCCTTTGAAGAGATTCAGCTTGTTGCTCCCCAACTCCTGGATGAACCGGTCCAGGGCTGATTTCGCCTTTTCAGACAAGGCCGGTCCGGGCAGGAATCCCACCGAGCTGGTGTCCGGATCATTGATATTTTTCCAGTCCGGTCCCAGCCACAGCCACAGGGATTTCCACTTTGCGGTCATGGACGCCTTTACGAATTGAAGGTACCCGGGACCCCAGTTGAAATAGGGGACCCCCAGGCAAACTTCCGAGGCCCCTTCACAGGCTCCCACATAATCGTAGGGAATGGCCCAAACCGCCTTCCCTTCCCGCTTTTTCTGCTTGGCGACCACCAACGCTTCGGTGGTGTCGATGCCGGAAACGATCACATCGTACCCGGTATTGAAAAAGTTTTGGCTGACCTGCGTGGGATCGGCCGTGACCCCGGGGATGTTAAACCAAAAACCGATCCAGGTCACCTGAAAGGAAAGGCCTTTGGGATCCTTTTTCAAGACATGTTCCCAAGCGTACCGCGCCCCCAGATAACAGGATGCCGCCAGGCGCCGGGTCTCTTCGTTGATGAGCGGGCCGAGATACCCGATCTTTCCGGTCTTCGTGGTCAACGCCGCCGCAAACCCGGCCATCATCTTTCCATACTCCATTTTCCCCATGAGGTTGGAAAGGTTGGGCGGCGCCTTCTTCGTCAGGACATCGTCTCCGGAGATGTGGAGGAAATTCAGATCCGGGTATTGCTTGGCGGCTTCCCGGGTGCCGTCCTTCATGTCGTCGGAATTTGTGATGATCAGACGGGCGCCTTTCTCTTTCAGGTCCTCAACCAGCTGGGGGATGGTGACACCGGGTCGGTCCGCCGGATTCACCTTGTCGATATAAATCATCCGCGTGCCGGGCAGTTTCTTTTGGACATACAAGCCGGCCTCATAGTGGGCTTGGCTCCAGCCATGGTCGTTGTAAGGCCCCACCAGGAGCAGCCCAAAAGTAAAGGGGTCTTTTTCGGACGCCCCGAAGGCGCTCGAACAGAAAAAGACGCCCGCAAGCAACACCCATCCCAGGAAAAAAAACGGTCCCTTCTTCTTGTGCATCATCGTCCCTCCTTTGAAGTCAAAACGCCAACCTGTCTTTAAAAACCCGTTTCAGCGCCGGAACTCCGGGTGCCCCGGGCAGAACGTATCCGGAAAAGGTTTTGTTTATCATAAAGCGAAGGGGCTTTCCACCCCAATGGAACGATTTTCAAGGGTGCCGCTATTTCCGGGAAGATGCCCTGAGATCAAGAATCTCAACGCCTTTCAAACGGCTTGAACTCAAATGGAAAGAATTCATTGATCCTCATCTCCATACACCCCTTCTTGAAATTTGAAACCCGCCTTTTGGGTTCTGCTTCAAAGGGAAAAAGGAGGCGCCCCCGGGGGATCCGTCTGCCAAAAGGGCTTGACTCCTGAGACACGACCCCTTATTCAGTAATAATGGCAAACGACCTCAGATTCACAGAAAGGGAAAGCGCATGGCCGTGAAAGTCATCATCAGGCGACAGGTTGCAGAAGAGACGGACGCATTCTTATCGCCACTGATGGAAAAGCTGCGGGAAGAGGCCAGGAAACGTCCGGGATATATTTCCGGGGAGACGTTCAAACGTATTGACGGTCCCTCGGAGACCATGGTAATCAGCACCTGGAATTCTCTGGAGGACTGGAAAAAGTGGGTTGCATCCCCGGAACGCATCGACATTCAAAACAAAATCGATACCTTGATCGGCAAAGAGACGCTCTATGAAATCTATGTTCCCAAGTGATCGAACCTTTCTAATCAGGAGGCGGTTGTGTTTGGTCTAAAAGCCATCTCCCATTACAACGGATGGGCCATGGCATTGGCCGGTGCGCTCATCGTCATGGGAGGCCTGAGCTTCCTTTCTTTTGTCATCTCCCAGCTCCATCGGGTCATCGCCCTTTTCGAAAAGGGGCCCACCGAACCCATGGATACAAAGACATCCCCGGACGCTTTCAAATCTTCTGATTTTCCGCTTTTCAACCTCGAGGAAGCGGCGCGCCGCTGCATGTCCCAAACCGCATCCCTGGGGGAACCCTTTGACTTGAAAAGCCTCTTTGAGACCTTAAAGGAGAAGGGATGGCCGGCGTCGCACCTGACGGTCCGGGCATTCAGGGAGGCGGGAATCCTCGTCCCTGCCGGAAACGGTCTTTTCACATGGAAAAAATGATATGGCATCTCGCGTAGCGTTCCTGCCCACTGCCCGGGGTCACATCCTTTCCGGATAGCCTTCCCGCGACACACCGAAACGATAAACTTTAATATCCACACAATCGAGAGAGAGGATCATGACGCTCTTAATTCAATTCTTATCCAACACGGGTTATTTTCTGGCCGAGTACCGGCACGTTATTATGCTCCTGGTGGGGTGCACCTTTCTTTTCCTTTCCATTTCAAAAAATTACGAGCCCTTGCTTCTTCTGCCCATCGGATTCGGCATCATCGTGGGAAACATCCCGTTTTTCAAGGGGTTCGGCCTGGGTATCTACGAGCCCAACAGCGTCCTGCATTATCTGTAAGGCAAGTATCTTTACTTAAACACAGCAGATACATATAATCATATTGATAGAAAATATGTTCATGTGTAAAAAAAGCAGAAATGAAGATATTATTACTTACCTTGCTCTTAAAGGCAGCATTGGATTTGCTC
>JALVQN010000030.1:0-2064 GCA_027025555.1 Desulfobacterales bacterium | reverse complement strand
AGCCCAACAGCGTCCTGCATTATCTGTATTTCGGCGTGACCACCGGGTTGTATCCGTCCATCGTCTTTCTGGGCCTGGGGGCCATGACCGATTTTTCTTCGCTTTTGACAAATCCAAAGTTGATGATCCTGGGGGCCGCGGCCCAGATGGGGATATATTTTACCCTTCTTTCCGCCCTGGCCTTGGGCTTTTTGCCCAAAGAAGCCGGTTCCATCGCCATCATCGGCGGCGCGGACGGCCCCACCTCCATCTTCCTGACGGCCAAGTTGGCCCCCCATCTCATCGGCCCGGTGGCCATTGCAGCCTATTCCTATATGGCCCTGATTCCCATCATCCAGCCGCCCATCATGCGATTGCTGACCACCAAGGCGGAACGCCGCATCCACATGCCGGAAACCCGGGAAGCAACCCGTAAGGAACTCCTGATCTTTCCGGTGGTGGCCGTCATCCTTTGCTGTTTTTTGGCCCCGGCCTCCATTCCCCTGCTGGGGCCCTTTTTCTTCGGCAACCTCATGAAGGTCAGCGGCGTGGTGGATCGTCTGGCCCAGACCGCCCGTTCGGCCATCATCGACACCGCCACCATCTTCCTGGGATTCACCGTGGGCGCCAGCACCCAGGCCGATGTCTTTTTAACCCCCAAATCCGTGGGAATCTTCTTTTTGGGCGCCGTGGCTTTCAGCATCGCCACGGCCTCGGGGGTTCTCTTTGCCAAAATCATGAATCTCTTTTTGAAGGAAAAAATCAATCCGCTCTTGGGCGCTGCGGGGGTCTCGGCGGTCCCCGGGTCCGCCCGCGAGGTCCATCTGGTGGGGCAAAAGGCCGATCCCACCAACTACCTGCTCATGCACGGCATGGCCTGCAATGCCTCGGGGGTCATCGGGTCCGCCATCTGCGCCGGCATCCTGTGGAGCTTTTTGTTATGATCTTAGGGGAAATTCAACCCTTTCCCGCGGAGGAACCCAATGCGTAAATGGAAATGTTCCGTGTGTGGCTACGTGCATACGGGAGATGCGCCTCCTGAAAAATGTCCGGTCTGCGGTGCGGACCGGAGCAAATTTGTGGAGATCACCGGGGAAGAACCGGCCCCGACGGCGGCTCCTGAAACGACCCGGAGCGCAAAACCCGCCCCGGAAGGCGCCTCCACCTCTGCGCCCTTCAACGGCCTTTCCCAAAAGATCCATCAATTCCACATCCACCCCATTTCGGTACACGTCCCCAACGGTCTTTTGCCGGTTTCGGTCTTTTTCTTGTTCCTGTCCAGGCTCTTTTCCTTTCAGCCGCTGGCTTCTGCGTCTTATTTCAACATGATCTTCGTTTTGTGTGTCATGCCCGTGGTGCTCTTTTCCGGTTACTCGGACTGGAAAAGCCGCTTCAAGGGGATCCTCACCCGGACCTTCAAGATCAAGATGGCCTGCGGCGCCACCGTCACACTCACGGCGTTGATGATCGTCCTGTGGGGTGCTTTCGGCCGCCCCGAGGCGTCCCCCTGGCTCTTCTTTTTGATCCATCTGATCATGCTGGCGGCAGCCGCCGTGGCGGGTCTTTACGGGGGGAAACTGGTTTTCAAGGAATAGGCGATCCGCCCCTTTCCGGCCGGTACTGCGGTTTTGGGGGCCTCTAGGGCTTGAGTTGCTTCTTGATCTTGGCCCAGGTGTCTTTGAGGGTCACCGTCCGATTGAAAATGGGCCTGCCGGATGTGGAATCGACGGGATCCACGAAGAAATAGCCCACCCGCTCAAACTGGAAGCGGTCTCCGGGTTTCGCCTTTAACAGGCCGGGCTCCAGCTTGCAGCCGGAAAGGACCCTGAGGGATTCGGGATTGATGCGGTCGTTGAAGTCGGATCCCCCTCGGGCCTCATCAGTTTCAGGGGGTTCTTTGAGCAGGTAATCGTAAAGGCGCACCTCGGCTTCGAAGGCATGGGAGGCGCTCACCCAATGGAGCGTCGCTTTGACCTTTCGGCCGTCCGGTGCATCCCCGCCCCGGGTGGCCGGATCATAGGTGCATCGCACCTCCACGATCTCCCCGCTCTCTTTGTCCCGGATCACCTCATTGCAGGTGATGAA
>JALVQN010000029.1 GCA_027025555.1 Desulfobacterales bacterium | reverse complement strand
GGAGGTCCCTTATCAGGCCCCGGACGGATTCAAATTCCGGGCCCGAGGGGAGCCGTGTCCGTATCCAGGGGGGCTTTCGAGGGTAAAATCGTCGTGTCATGGGCAGTTGTGGTGCAAAGGGTATGGAGGTCTTCCAGGGTCAGGGAAACCCCGAAGGCCGTTTCGATCTGGTTGAGGGCCGCCGTGCGGATCCGGTGCATGCCAATGGCTTTCCCGGTTTCCCGGGCCAGGGAGGTCATGCGGACGTTGTGGAGGCCGCAGGGGGCGATCCAGGAAAAGGGGGTTAGGTCCGGTTTTACATTGAGGGCCAGTCCGTGGAAGGTGACGTTGCGACGCACGGCGATGCCGACACTTCCCAGCTTTCTGGAACCGACCCAGATGCCCCTGTTTTCCGGCCTGCGGTGTGCGGCCACGCCCCACCGGGCCGACAGGCGGATCATGATTGTTTCGAGCCTTTCCACGAATGCGGGGATGGAAAGCCGCATCCGGCCGAGATCGACGATGAAGTAGGCCACCAGCTGTCCCGGGCCGTGATAGGTGATGTTGCCGCCCCGTTCCGCCTGGATCAGCGGAATCCCCCGCTTTTTGATGAAACCGAAAGGCACCTTCAGGTTTTCTCTGCCGCCGCGCCGGCCGAGGGTGAAGACGGGCGGGTGTTCGCAGAGGATCACCGTATCGGTGGACAGACTCCCGTCGATGCGGCGTGCCAGGAGGCGGTGCTGGAGGTTCAGGACCGTTTCATAGGGGGTCACCGGCAGGGCCACGGCCTTCCAGGGTCTTTTTTCCGGGAAAGGGTTATTTTCTTCTTTCGGGGGCATGCCGATCATCCGGTCAGACAGGGACGCCGGGCCGCGCCCACCTCGTCCAGCCGCCTGACCTTGCACCGGCCGGGGGCGTTTTTGAGAGTCTGGGGCGTTTCCCGGGCCTCCCGGGCGATGGCGCGCAGGGCCTCGATGAACCGGTCCAGCGTCTCTTTGGATTCGGTTTCGGTGGGCTCGATCATGAGGGCGCCGCTGACCACCAGGGGAAAATAAATGGTGGGCGGATGGAATCCGTAATCCATGAGGCGCTTGGCCATATCGAGTGTGGTCACGTGATGGGGCAGCTGGTGTTTGTCCGAAAAGACGCATTCATGCATGCACAGCCCGTCATGGGGAAGATGGAAGCAGTCCTTGAGCCTTTTCCGGACGTAGTTGGCGTTGAGCACCGCCAGCTGGCTGGCCCTTTTCAGACCGTTGGGTCCCATGCTCAAAATATAGCTGTAGGCCTTGATCATCACGCCTGTGTTTCCAAAGAAAGCATGCAGTTTTCCGATGGATTCGGGAAACGCTTCCGAAAGGCGGTAGGTCTTGCCTTTTTTAAGGATGCGGGGCACGGGCAGAAAGGGGGCCAGGTGCTTTTTCACGCAAATGGGGCCGCTGCCGGGGCCGCCGCCCCCGTGGGGGGTGGAGAAGGTTTTATGGAGGTTGAGATGGAGCACGTCCACGCCGGTGGCGGCCATGTCCACCATACCCAAAAGGGCGTTCATGTTGGCGCCGTCACAATAGACCAGCCCGCCCCTGTCGTGGACCAAGGCGGCGATCGCTTTGACGTTTTTTTCGAAAAGCCCCAGGGTGTTGGGGTTGGTGATCATGATCCCCGCCGTGTCCTCGTCCATGAGGGGGGCCACCATGTCCGGCGTCAAAATCCCCCGGGCGCCGGACGGGACCGGGACGCTCCGGTACCCGCAAAGGGCGGCGCTTGCCGGGTTGGTGCCGTGGGCCGTATCCGGAACGAGGATTTTTAGGCGCTGCCGGCCCTGGTTGCGATGATAGGCATGGATGACAAGCATTCCGGCCAATTCCCCCTGGGCGCCTGCGGCGGGCTGCAGGGAGACGGCGTCCATGCCCGTGATTTCGGCCAGGTATCGCTCCAGGTGGAATAAAAGCTCGAGGATTCCCTGGCAAAGCGCCTCGGGAAGGAGGGGATGGGCCCCTGCAAAGCCGGAAAGCGCCGCCTGCCGCTCGTTGGTCTTGGGGTTGTATTTCATGGTGCAGGATCCCAGGGGATACATGCCGCTGTCCACACCGTAGTTCCACTGGGAAAGGCGGGTGTAGTGGCGCACCACATCCACTTCGCTCAACTCCGGGAAATCCGGGCCTTCTGAAACGAGGGCGGCATCCAGGGGCGCATGGGGCACGTCCGCTTTGGGAAGGGCGTATCCCATCCGTCCCTTTTTACTCTTTTCCCATAAGAGGGGCTCGTTGAATACCAGCCCGGTGGTGCCCACGGTCTCTTTCATGAGGTCACCTCCGAGACCAGGGTGTCGAGGTCTTTTCGGGTTTTGGTTTCCGTTGCGCAAAAAAGGTAATGGTCGGCAAGCTCCGGGTAGTACGGGGCAAGGGGCAGACCGGCGATAATCCCTTTTTTCAAAAGGTGCTTTCGTTTTTTAGCAAATTCAGGGCCTGCCTTCACCGTGAACTCGTTGAAGGTGGAACCTTGAAATGCCGGCGTCAGTCCCTTTTGGGCCAGGCGCCTTTTAAGATACATGCTCTTGTCCACGTTGATCCGGGCCAGGGCCTTGAAGCCGCTTTTGCCCAAAGAAGCCATGTACATGGCGGCGCAAAGGGCACAGAGGCTATTGTTGGTGCAGATGTTGGAGGTGGCCTTTTCCCGGCGGATATGCTGTTCCCGGGTGGCCAATGTCAGGACAAAACCCCTTTTGCCGTCAAGATCCGTGGTCTTTCCCACCAGGCGCCCCGGCATGTGCCGCACGTGCGCCATTTTGGTGGCGAACATGCCCAGGCCCGGTCCCCCGAAGGACTGGGGGATTCCCAGGCTCTGGCCTTCTCCGCAGGCAATATCGGCGCCCTGGCTTCCCGGATTTTTCAAAAGGCCCCAGGCCAGCGGTTCCGTGAAGACGGTGACAAAGAGCGCCCCTGCAGCGTGGGCTTTTTCCGAAAAGCGCCAAAGGTCTTCGATGCACCCGAAAAAGTTGGGAGACTGCACGGCCACGGCCGCCAGGTCCGTCTCCTTGGGGAAGCCTTCCGGGTCGCTGGTGCCGTCTTTAAGGAAGGAAAATGTTTCGAGGGCGTATCCGCTGGGGGCAAAGTAGGTTTGCACCACGCGGCGGTAATGGGGATGGATGGCCCGGGAAAGGGCCACGCGGTTTTTCCGGGTGATGCGGCAGGCCATCAAAAGGGCTTCGGCAAAAGCGGACGCCCCGTCGTACATGGAGGCATTGGCCACCTCCATTCCCAACAACCGGGCCGTGAGGGTCTGGTATTCGTAGATTCCCTGGAGGGTTCCCTGGCTGATTTCCGGCTGATAGGGGGTGTACGAGGTGACAAATTCGCCCCGGCCCAGCAGGTAGGGCACCACGGCCGGAATGAAATGTTCGTAGCTGCCCGCACCCAGGAAGTTTTTACAGGCCCCGGCAGGGGTCGTCTTTGCGGCCAGGCCATCCATGTGGGCATTCAATTCCCACTCGGATTTGGCCTCGGGCAGGCTCAGTGAAGGGCGGCGGCAGTCCGGGGGGATGGGCGCGAAGAGATCTTCGAGGGTGTCCACCCCCACCACCCGAAGCATTTGGGCGATGTCTTCCTCGGTGTGCGGGAGGTATCGCATCAATTAAGGCCTTTCAGCATGTCCAGGTAAGCCGATCGCGTCATGAGGCCTTCCTTTTCAGAGGCGTCTCCGGGCTTGACGGCAATCATCCACCCGTCTTCATAGGGGGACTGATTGACCTTTTCGGGGGCATCGGCAAGGGCCTCGTTCACGGCCGCCACTTCTCCGCCCACCGGCATGTACAGTTCGGAAACCGCCTTCACCGACTCCACGGTGCCGAAGACCTCGCCCTTTTCCAAAACGGTTCCCACGGCGGGAAGCTCCACGTAAACCACGTCTCCCAGCTGGTCCTGGGCATAGTCGCTGATGCCGATCACGACGTTTTCGTCTTCAAACCGGGCCCATTCGTGGTCTTTGGCATAAAGCAGGTCCTCCGGAAATGTCAGCTCCTCGATGGGTTTCATGGGGGTCTCTCCTTGAAGGTGAAATTCAAATGGAACCGAACGTGTCCTGCTGTCTTATGAAAGGTGCGCCTTTTTCAGGATCGCGGGTCCCCAAGGCTCGTGCAGGATCCTTTTTATAATGCCCGGCCTCTTTTGACAAGAAAAATGATCCGTCCTCCATCCTGGCGACGTCCTGCCGGGGGCCTTTTTTAGGGTCTTTTGACCCGTCGGCGCTTCATGACGGAAGGGAAACGATGGTTGCGGTCTTAAGGCGTCCTTTCCGGCGGGAATTTTGCTTGACAGGGAAAAGGCACCCGTGTATCAAATTGAACTGCAATCGCTCAGGCACGTAGCTCAGGGGGAGAGCGCTACCCTGACACGGTAGAGGTCATGAGTTCAAATCTCATCGTGCCTACCACTTAAAATCCAACCCTCGGGGGCCGGTCGGAGACGACCGGCTTCTTTTTTTGACAGGTGAGGCCCTGTCCGGGCATGGTCTCGTGTTCCCTCACGGATAATCCTGGCGGGTGGGACGGATCACCATGTCGCTGAGGTGCACGTGGGGCGGCTGGGTGACGATATGGTAAATGGCGTTTGCAATGTCTTGGCCTTTCAGCAGGGGCCCGAACGTTTCACGAAAGCCCTTCACCATCGCATCGCTGTAGCCCGCCGCCGCCTGGAAGCCGGACAGGACAAACCCCGGCTCCACCAGGGAAACCCGGACCCCTTTGGGCCCCACCTCGCGCCGCAGCCCTTCCGCCAGGGCGTGCACCGCAAACTTGGAAGCGCCGTATACCGCGCTGAAGGGGGAGACATTCCTCCCCACCACGGATCCGATGATGACAATGTCCGCCGCTGATCCGGGATAGCCTGTTTCCTGCATCTTCACCATCTGTCGGGCCGCCCTTTGGATCAACACCAGCACCGCCGTGACGTTGATTTTCAGCACCGCTTCAAACTGGGCCGGGTCGGCGTCTTTCACCGAGCCCCCGAGGCCTCTTCCCGCGTTTGCAACCACGATGTCGGCGTCTTTGCCGAATCGTTCGGCAGACAGGGCAAAGAGCCGATCCACCACATCCGTGTTTGCAGCATCGCCGGCGACACTGCAGAAAGCAGGGCCCAATTCCTCTTCGAGCAGGGCCAGCTTTTCGGCGTTTCGACCGTTGCCGACCACCCCAAAGCCTGCTGCAACAAACTTTCGGGCCGTGGCTTCGCCGATTCCCGATGTGGCACCGGTGACGATGGCAATCCGGGTGTCGTGTTTGGTCATGTCGGGGGCCTCCTTCCTGATCCCTGTTTCAAAAGGGGATCACCGGGGCGGATCCTCCTATTCGACAACCAGGCAATCCGCCACCAGTTCCCAGAGGTATTTGACCTCGAGATCCGCCATGCCATACTCCCCTTTGACGGCATTGAGCTGACCGTGACAACTGTGACAGGGCACCACCAGCATGTCAGCGCCGCAGGCCCGGATCTGGTCGAATTTGCGGCGGGCATAGAAGATCCGTTGTTCATTGTATCCCGTGCTGAGGGCGCCGCCCCCGCCCCCGCAGCAGATCTGGTTCATCCGGTTGGGATACAGGTCCCGCCAGTGGTCCATGCACTGGCTCAAAATCCACCTGGGCTCTTCGAAGAAGCCGTGCCCGAAACGGCGCCGGGCCTGGCGGCCGTAATTACAGGGGTCGTGATAGGTGGCCCTGCGGTCTTTGAACCGGGATTTGTCCAGCCGGATCCGTTTGTTTCGGATATAGTCCATGAGCAGGTCGAACACGGTCTGGAAATGGAACCGGTCCAGTATGTCCGGATGGTGCGTTTCGAGGCCCGACCGGGTCGCCAGGTAGGCGTGCCCTCATTCGGGCCAGAGCAGGGTGTGGACCTGGAGGGCCTCCATGTGCGCTGCAATGCGGCCGGTGAGGGTCTTCATGGCGTCATCGTCCCCGGTGAAGTACCCCCAGTTGGTCCCTTCCCAGTTTTCGGAGGGGACCGTCCAGTCTTCCCCGGCGGCGTGGAAGATCTTCCACCAGTGTTTCAGGTCTTCCGTGTGGGTGTTGACCAGCTTGTTGTGGATGGTGGTCAGGATCCGGGCCCCCTTTTTATCGATGGGCACCGTGAAGCCTTCAAAGCCCGGTTCCTCGGCGATTTCTTCGGCCACGTCCTCCAGGATGAAAACATAGTCCTCCTTGGGAAGGCGCAGGTTGTTGCCGGTCTCCAGGGCCGCGGCCAGGCCCTTGTGGAGGATGCCGGGGACCGCGTCCCGCTCACGCAGGGAACGGACCCGGCGCACCAGACCCGGAATGTCGATATCCATGGGACAAAGGGCGGCGCACTTGCCGCACATGGTGCAGATCCAGGGCCAGGAGGCGGAGACCGCGTCCTCTTCCATGCCCAGGGAGATCATCCGGACAAGCATCCTGGGGTCGAACCCCTCCACTCCGGATACGGGACAGGCGCTGGCGCAAATGCCGCAGGTGATGCAAAAATCCTGGAAAAAGGGCCAAGAGCGGCAGCGGCCGGGATTCAACGCGGTCACGGCGACACCCGGCCCGGTTTGAATGCCGTCATTTTCCTTGGATATCCGTTCGGCCATCGGCCAGTCTCCATTTTTGTCAAGTGCCGTCACGGGCGTCGGGAAGGGCCCGTCCCATCCCGTTCAACGTTCCCGCAAAATCCCGGAGGATCTGCCCGAATTCGGCGCCCATGTTTGCCGCAACCGTGCCGTATGCCAGTTGCTTTTCGGAAAAGCCCAGGGCACCCAGGCGGCGCGCCGTATGCGCCAGGCGCCTTTGGGCAAGGCGCGTACCCCGGTCCGAGTGGCAGTTGTCCCTGTGACACCCCACAACCAG
>JALVQN010000028.1 GCA_027025555.1 Desulfobacterales bacterium | reverse complement strand
CCTTGATGAGGGCGCTGATATGGGCTTCCGGGTTCAACAACGCCTCCCGGGTGATGAAAAACCGGCTCCTGCCCGTCTTTTCCCGGACCAGCTTAAGTCCCAGTTCAAAGTCCGCGGTCAGCTTCTTATAGACATCCTTGATTTCAATGGGGGTGTGGATCAGTTGTTCGATGATGTAGTCCACGGCGTCTTCTTCCAAGACGATGTTGATGTCGTGGCTCTTGTAGAAGTACAGTTCGATCTTCTTGATCTCGTCATAGTAGGACTTGATCTTCTCCACGGCGCTTCCCACATCCATGATGTTTTTGCAGTAGCAGGCGGCGATGTTGTCGATGCGGGACCTGGAGAGGGTCAGGGTGTACTTTTCGGACAGATTTTTCCGGTTGGAAAGACAATAGGCCTTGATGCGTTCCTTTTCGGCCTGGTAGAGCCGCTCGTGGGTTTTCAGCACGCGTTCCCGGTTTCCGGGCGCCAAGAGTTCCTCCAGAGCCTTCCGGGGATGGTCCAGAACGGCCGTGGTGGCCGGGAAATGCCGCAGGCCTGTGGAAGGCAGCCGGCGTTCAAAGAGCAACAGCGCCTTTTCCACGGCGCTGACCAGCCCCCGGGCGCCGGTGTTTTCCTCGAAGGCCATCTTGGCCAGGCGGGCCAGGAGGGCTTCCTCCATGCGGAGGTCGATGCCGTAGGCCGCGAAATCCCACTTTTTCCCCAAGATGATGGGGTTGTTGGGGTTTTTCAGAATTTCCAGAAGGTCGGCCTCGGACAGGGATTCGAAGACCGCCCGCACCGGGAGGCGCCCCACGAATTCGGACTCGAATCCGAACCGGATGAGGGCTTCCGATTTCACGTGCTTGAGGATATCCACCTGTTCCTCGGCGCTTTGGATCTTGGCGCCGAATCCCATTTTCCGGCTGACCATCCGCTTCTGGATGATTTCGGCAAGTTCCGTGAAGGCACCGCTGACGATGAACAGGATGTTTTTCGTGTTGACGCTGCGTTTTTGCCGCTTGCCGGTCTTGCGGAACCGTTCGATCTCCTGGATCATGGAGATGGGATCGTGGGGCACTTTCATGTCCACCTCGGTCTCTTCCAGGGGCTTGAGCAAGGCCCGCTGGACCCCGGTCCGGGATACGTCGGCGCCGATGATCTGGTGGCTGGAGGCGATTTTGTCGATTTCATCGATGTAGATGATCCCGTACTGGGCCAGCTCCAGGTCCCCGTCGGCTTCCCGCACCAGGTCCCGCACCAGGTCTTCCACGTCGCCGCCCACATACCCGGTTTCGCTGAACTTGGTGGCGTCCCCCTTCACGAACGGCACGCCGATCTTCTTGGCGATGAGCTTGACCATGTAGGTCTTGCCCACGCCCGTGGGCCCGATCATCAGGACGTTGTTCTTGATGCGGCCCACCATGTCGTCGATCTTGGACTTGCGGTCTTGCGACTGCTTGATGCGGTTGAAGTGGGTACAGATCTTGGTGGCCAAAATGGCCTTGGCCTCGTCCTGCTTGACGATGTAGCGGTCCAAAAAGGCGATCAGGTCTTCGGGCTTGAGATCGAAACGGATCTTTTTCTTGTTCTTGGCCGGGCCGGGTTTTTCATGGACAAGCTCCTGGGGCAAGACGATGGGCCCGGCGATCTTCACGGCGTCTCCGAACTTCTTGGTCAAAAACTCCCCGATTTCCTTTTCCAGCTCTTTGGGATCCGGTATCTTTTCGTTTTTCTTTTCCATATCCGTGACGATAAGCACCTCTTGAAAAAAAGCAAGACGTCTGACCACCCTGACGCGGGCACTTCTCGGTAATCCGAAAATAAAACCCGAAAAGCGCGCTTTTGGGTTGCCCCCGCCTTTGAAATATCCTATGAGGCACAAGGCAAACCATATCCCATGCAAGAGGGCTTGTAAAGGCCGTTTCAAATTGCACCAGCAGCGAGGGAAGATGGCAAAGAAGAAAATCAAGCGCAAACAGCTTCTCAAGGAACCGGACGAATTCCTCACCCTTTCGGCCCGCATGCTCCAGTGGATGGCCCGGCACAGGGAGCGCCTCCTTTGGGCGGCGGCGGCGGTGTTCTTTGTGGCCGCAAGCGTTGCCGGGTGGATGTACTATCAAAGCCAAAGACAAAAAAGGGCGGCCCGGGAGTTGGGCAGGGTCGTGGCCGTCTATCACCAGGCCCAAGCCGCCTCGGCCACAGACGCCCAAAAGGCCCGGGTGAAGGCGATGCTCGCCGCATTCGTCAAGGCGTATGCCGATACCGGCTCCGGGAAGATGGGGCGGGTCCTTTACGCCAACCTCTGCTATCGAACCGGGGACCTGGAAAAGGCCGTCGCCCTCTACCGCCGGTCCCTTGAAGATTTCAAGGACCGGCCTTTGCTGAAAAACGTGATCTTAAGCAGCCTGGGACACGCCTTTTTAAAGAAAAAGGACCCAAAACAGGCCACCCGGTACTTTGAACAGGTGGCCGCCGGCCGGGGACCCCTGTTGAAGGATGAGGCCCTGTTCATCCTGGCCAAGCTGTCAGAAAAGAGCGGCGACACCCGGGCCGCCTCTGAAAAGATGCAGCGGCTCCTTTCCGATTTTCCCAATTCCCTTTACAGCCTCCTTATCAAAGAAGCCGTGAAAAGCCCCAAATAAAAACGGCCGATCCCATGATCAGCCGTTAAGGAGGAAAGGAAGATGAAGAAACGCACTCGCTGCTAGGATAAAGCAAATACCGTGCCCGATATTTCAAACCGGGCCCAAAAAAGTGCCACTTTCCTATTAACAACAATTATTTCAGCAGGTTATATTTACAAGGGGGTCCATGGAAAACCGTAAAAGAGCATACGGCGCGAGGGTTGCCCGGGCCCCTTTGGTTTCCATTTGGAAACGGCGGGTTTCCAAATGGAAACTTTCGTGCCCTGCCCCCCCGGACGGATTCCGGGGCAAAAGGACTTGATCCGCCCGGAAGGATCCCATGGAGGAACGCCTGGAACACCTTCAACGGATCTACCGGCATTTCGAAGACAGCCTGCAGGCCCATGCCCTGGCCTGCGCCGAGGGCTGCGCGGCCTGCTGCACCCGGAACGTGGTCATGACCGCCCTGGAGGGGCGATGGATCCTTGCGAATCTGGATGCACCGGCACGGCGGCGCCTTTTCTCCCGCATTGCCGCTGCCGCTGAGCTTCCCCGGTTTCAACCGGATCTTACCGTCAACCGCATGGCCGATCTTCTCGAGGCCGGTGAAAACGTGCCCGATGAAGAAAGCCGTCCGGAGGGGGATCCGTGCCCCCTCTTGGAGAAAGGCAGATGCACGATCTATGCCTTTCGCCCCTTCATGTGCCGGTCCATGGTCTCTGAAGCCGTGTGCCGGGACCTGGGCCATGCCGTGGTGAACCCCCTGGTCCTCACCATGGCCCATGTGCTGATGCAGGTCATCGAACACCTGGACGTCCGGGGATTTACCGGCAACTTGACCGATGTCTTCCTGGCGCTTGCCGGGGACGGGGACCTGGATGCGGCCGGACCGGACCGGGTCCCGGCCGCCGCCCCCAAGACCCTGCCCAATCACCCCCTGCGCCGTCTCATGGTACCGCCCGGGCACCGCAAAAAGGTGCAGGCCTTCCTCTCCCAGTGCCTGCCTTCGGCCTGAGCGCCGCCCCTTTTCGGCATCAACTCTCCAGCTTCAACAGGCGCGCCGCGTTTTTGCCAATGATGCCGGCGCGTGCCCGGAAGGTGAGACCGGCCGTTGCCATTTCCTTGAAATACCGTTTGGGCCGGATGAGGGGAAAGTCGCTTCCAAAGAGGATTTTTTCATCCCCCAGGATATCCACGGCCACCCGGTAGATTGCGGGATCGTAGAGGAAGGGGGAGGCGGCTGTATCGAAATAAACCTTTTCGAGGGCTTTTTTGATCTGTTTTTTCAACAGATGAAAGAAGAAAAGGCCGCCGCCCCAGTGGGCCAGCACGATCCGGTTTTCCGGAAAGCGGCGCACCAGGGCTTCGATTTGGGCCAGGGTGATCTTCATTTTTCCGGAATAGGCGTGGCCGATGGGCTCGTTGACGTGGATCAGGACCGGGCGGTCCCGGTTCCTGCAGATCTCCATGGCCGGGGCCAGGCTTTCCAAGGCCCGTTGGTCGAGGCCGGCATCGTAAAAGGCGAGCTCCCCCACTCCAGAAAGTCCGCCGTCCAGGCACCGCCGCACTTCGTCTCCGGCCGGGTCCGCCCCCGGATCCAGGCAGCACAGGCCCATAAGCCGGTCCGGGTGCCTTAAGACGGCTTCCAGGATGTAGTCGTTGTGACGCCTGGCCGTTTCGATGTTTTTCCAGGGAAAGCCGAAGACCAAAGAGACCTGCACCCCGTCTTCGTCCATGGCGGAAATCAGATCGGCCGCCCCGGCCATCCGGGCGTCGGGGGATCCGTAGAGGCTTCGGAAGGCCGGTTCGCCTTCGAAAAAGCGCGCCCGGTTTTCACGGATGCTTTTGGGAAACAGGTGGGTGTGAAAATCGATGACGGGGCTGCTCATTTCAGATGCTCCCTGAAGGCCTCCAGGACCGTGTTGACGGCGATGGAAAAGCTGATCCCCTCCACGCCGGGGCGGATCACCTTGGCCGTGTTGACCCCCAACACCCGGCCCTGTTCGTCCACCAGGGGACCGCCGCTGTTTCCCTTGTTGATCTTCACCGTGCTTTGGATGATGAGGGCCCCCTTTTCATCCCGCCTCAGGGCGGAAAAGACGCCCTCGGCGATGGAACGCCGCAGGCCTAAGGGGCTGCCCAGGGCGAAGACGCGGGTTCCTGCCGGGATTTGATACGCGTCGCCCAGTTGAGGCCTGGGGGTCTTGTAGCCGGACAGGCGAAACAGCGCCAGGTCGTGGTCGGGGCTTTTGGCGATGAACTTGGCCTCGAAGGGGGTGTTGTCGGCCAGGATCACGGTCACATAGGCCGGCGGGCTGGCGGCACGGCGCTTGAACTCCTCAAGTTTTCTTTTGAGCGCCTCCAGTTTTTCCTGCCGGTCATGATACTCTTTGAGCCAGCGGCCGAAACGCTCCCGGTTCAGCCTGTAGGCCGCATCCCGGCGCTCGATGTCCTTGTAGAGGGTGAAAAAGGCGTCCAGGTCCCCGGCTTCAAGGCTTTGTACAAAGCGGGGCTCCTTGTCGAGCCCCTGCTGGGCCAAAAGGCTTGAAGCGGCCAGAAGGAGTTCCTTTTTCAGGGTTTCCAGCCGGGCCCCCTGGAGCCTGAAAAGCCGCTCGGTTTGCGCGATCCGGTTCTTGTCCCCTTCGAAGATGTGCCGGTTGGTCACGATGGAGCCTGCGGCGTCGATGAAAAACCCGGACCCCATGCCGATGGGGGTCTTGAGGGTCACCGTGAAGTTGCTGGCCCTTTCCAGGGCGTTTCGGGGGTGGAGCTTGGATGCCAGGTACCGGTCCAGGTCCCATGTCAGCGGCGGCGCCTCGACCTTTCCGGGTTCCTCCTCAAGGGGCGCCTGCGCCCCTTCGGGGGGGATGTCCGTGAAGTGCCAGTTGCCCTGGGCGTCCTTGTACTTGTAGATTTTGGCCCGACACGGCGCGGCCCATCCGGCAAGCAGAAAAAGGCAAAAAAGCATCGAACAAACCCGCCGACGATCTGTTTTGCTCAGCATGATCCATCCCGTGGCAACAGGCAACCTTTCCCCTCAAGCATGCCCTTTGGAAGGAGCATTTTCAAGCCTTAAAAAATCAGACAACGATCAGGTCGTCTTTGTGGCGGACAAACCCCAGGCCGCTGACGTCGATGTTTTTACGTCATTGGAAAATTTTTGTCCAATTTTATTAGAAGAGGCGCGATCCGGTTTTCGAAAGCAAAAACCGCCCTTTGTATATTCGATGAAATAAATATTTACGGGAAAGCTTGGCAAGGGTGATTTGAACGGAGTACCGATGATTTTGGCACAGCTTTTAAGCCTTAAAAGAGGAAAAGCCAAGGTCTATTGGACCCCTCGGCTATTATTGATGGTACGCCCGGCAGGAATTGACGGGCACAATTTGGGCACAACTCAACGAAAGAGTGGTGCGGCAATGAAAATGAATTCAGAGCCCTTTTCTGCCAACCCAGTTCTGAACCTTCAAGCCCGGTACGCTTTGAAACTTACGCTCGTTGTTGGTTACGATCGTAAGCGCTGCCGCCTTAGCGTGGGCGGCAATCCACAGGTCGTTGTTGCCGATGGGCTCTTGGTTGGACTCCAATGATGCCCGGACAGCTTCATAAGCTTTGCCGGCGTTTTCGGGAAGGGGCAAAAACTGATAGGGCAGCATCGCCGGGCTTAAGCCGTTTAAAACGCGCTAACACTTCCCCGGGCTTGTGACGATGAATGTAGATGCAAATATTTTTTATCCAATAGATAACGAAGGGGCATCACAATCCCTCACGATGCTGCGGGGCCGCATCCTGGCGGCCTTCAGCAAAAAAATCGTCGGGAAGTTCGGTCAACAGTTCAAAAGCTCGAGCCAATCCCTTGCCTGGTTCGCGAAGTACAATTTCTTCGCCGCGGCGGAAAATTTCCAGCTCTTTGCTCCTGACGGAAAATTCTTTGGGCAACCGGACCGCCTGGCTGTTTCCTGATTTAAAAACTTGAGTCGTCGCCATAACGGCTTCCCTTCCTTAAAGCACGAGTTTATTTGCCTTTCGAAAATCAGACAGGACGTTCCTGTTTATGTATACACAGGTAAGTATACCTCAACCTGATCGATTTTGACGTCAAAAAAATCCCACCTAATGGGTTAACCCGGATATTTCATGAAAGTTATTAATTGAGCCATGGATCGTTGAAAATCAATGGTGCTGAGTTAAAGGCCATAAACCATCTCGTACTTTACTACCGCAGGAGGCCAATTTTCGGTTCCAAAGCGGG
>JALVQN010000027.1 GCA_027025555.1 Desulfobacterales bacterium | reverse complement strand
TCTCTATTATACAAGCGGCACCACCGGCAGGCCCAAGGGCGTGATGCTGACCCATAAGAACGTCTGCGTCCATGCCCTTGCCGCCATCGCCGAACTCCACCTTTCCGACGCCGATGTCTGGGGCCATATCGCCCCCATGTTCCATCTCGCGGATGCCTGGGCCACCTTTGCCGTCACCTGGGTGGGGGGGCGGCATGTCATGGTGGGGCAGTTCGATCCCGAGGCCGTCATGGCCGCCGTCCAGGAAAAGGGCATCACCCTGAGCAACCTGATTCCCACCATGCTCAACCTTATCGTGAAACATCCCCGTGCGGGCGACTATGACTTTTCGAGCATGCGGGTGGTGCTCAGCGGCGGGGCGCCCATCGCCCCGGATGTGGTGCGCAGGGTCATCGAAACCTTCGGGTGCGAGTATATCCAGACCTATGGGATGACCGAAACGAGTCCCTACCTGACCCTGAGCCTCTTGAAGGAACACCTGAAACGCCTTCCCCAAGAGGCGCAGCTGGCCTATAAGGCGAAGACCGGGCGTCCCTTCCTGGCCGTGGACCTCAAGGTGGTGGACGAATCTTTAACCCCGGTGGCCCCCGACGGGCGCCAGGTGGGAGAGATCCTGGTCCGGGGGGACACGGTGACCCCCGGGTATTGGATGCGGCCCGAAGAGACGCGAAAGGCCTTTGCCGACGGCTGGCTGAAGACCGGGGACCTTGCAACAGTGGACGCCGAGGGATATGTGAACATCGTGGACCGCAAGAAGGACATGATCCTCTCCGGCGGGGAGAACATCTATTCCACGGAAGTGGAGAATGTCCTTTACATGCACCCCAAGATCCTGGAAGCGGCGGTATTCGGCGTACCGGATGAAACCTGGGGAGAAGCGGTGAAGGCCGCCGTGGTCCTCAAACCCGGAGAAACGGCCGCCCCGGAGGAGATCATCGCCTTTTGCAAGGGGCACCTGGCGTCCTTCAAGGCCCCCAAGTCCGTGGATTTCCTCCGGGCCCTTCCCAAGACCGGCTCCGGGAAGATCTATAAAAAGGCCCTCCGGGATCCCTATTGGCAGGGGGGCGTATCCGACACGTCCAAATAAAAGGAAAAAGGAAAGGAATGCCATGGAGATCGCCATCATCGGCGCCGGGGCCATGGGATGCATTTTCGGGGCGCTCTTGTCCGCTTCGGCCCGCGTGATCCTCATGGACCCCTGGGAAGCCCATGTTCGGGCCATCCGGGAAGCGGGCCTGACGCTCGAAGACGGCAAAGGAAAGACGGTGACGATCCGCCTTCCCGTGGTGATGCATCCGCGGGAGGTCCCGAGGCCGGTGGATCTGGCCATCGTCTTCACCAAGTCCTACCGGACCCGCCAAGCCGTGGAGGACGCCGCCGCCGTGCTCAAAAAGACCGGCCTGGCGCTGACGCTTCAAAACGGCGTCGGCAACGTGGAAATCCTTGAAGAGCGCCTGGGAAGCGCAAGGGCACTGGCCGGGGTCACCTCCCACGGCGGCACCCTCCTGGGTCCGGGCCGGGTCCGCCACGCGGGCAAAGGCCCCACCGTCATCGGCCGGTCTCCCACCCATGCCCGTGAGGTGGAGCGAATCGTCCGCGTCTTTCAAGAAGCCGGCATCGACTGCCGCGTGGAGGAAAATGTCCAACGGCTGATCTGGGGCAAGCTGGTGGTGAACGTGGGGATCAACGCCCTGGCGGCTGTTTTGAGGGTGCCCAACGGGGTCCTCGGGTCCGAAAAGGCCTGTGAAACGCTGATGGCCCAAGCCGTGTCCGAGGCCGTGGCCGTGGCCCGTGGACTGGGGATTGCCCTGCCCTACGAGGCGCCGCTTGCCCATGTCAAAAGGGTCTGCGAGAACACCGCCAAAAACCGGGCGAGCATGCTCCAGGACATCCTCAGGGGCGCACCCACCGAAATCGGGGCCATCAATGGGGCCGTCGTCCAAAAGGGGGAGGCCTTGGGAATCCCGACCCCCTGCAACCGTTTTCTAACGCAGATCGTCCGCGCCCTGGAAGCCACGGCCCGGGAACGCATTGAATGAGGAGGAAAATGGATACCAAGAAACTGACCGTTTGGGACTTTAAAAACAGGAAAGGGGAGGAACCCCCCATCACCATGCTCACCGCCTACGACTATCCCTGGGCCCTGCTCGTGGATCGGGCGGGCATCGACGGCATCCTGGTGGGAGATTCCCTGGGGATGGTGGTGCTGGGGTATCCCGACACCGTGTCGGTGACTCTAGAGGAGATGATCCATCATACCCGGGCCGTGGCACGCACCGTGAAACGGGCCCTGGTGGTGGGGGACATGCCCTTTGGCTCCTACAACAGTTCGATTCCCGCCGCCGTTGAAAACGCCACCCGCCTCATGAAGGAAGGCCGGGCAGACTGCGTCAAGCTGGAAGGGGGCGTGGATTTTGCGCCCACCGTCAAAGCCCTGGTGAAGGCCGGCATCCCGGTGCAAGGCCACATCGGGCTCACCCCCCAGACGGCGTCCGCCATGGGAGGATTCAAAGTGCAGGGAAAAAGCGCCCGGGCGGCGAAGGCCCTTCTGGAAGACGCCAAGGCCCTGGAAGCAGCAGGTTGTTTTTCCCTGGTCCTGGAGGCCGTGCCGGCGCCCATCGCCCGGCTGATCACGGAATCCGTTTCCATGCCCACCATCGGCATCGGCGCCGGGGTGCACTGCGACGGCCAGATCCTGGTGACCCATGACATGGTGGGCCTGTTCGATCGTTTTACCCCCAAATTCGTCAAGCAGTACGCCAACATCGGAGAGACCATCGCTTCTGCCATCGAAAAATACAAAACCGAGGTCCAAAACCGGACCTTTCCCCAGCCCGACCACAGCTTCACCATGGACGATGAAGAACTGGCGCGCCTGAAGGAAGCACTGGAAGAACGTCAGGAGCCGGTGTTGAGGAAGTCGACTTGAGCGGTTCCCTTTTTTCGGCCCCGCAGCCTCTGGATGCCTTCTTCGATTCCACAAAGCAATGTCCCGGGCAGATGCCGATGGCGGTCCGCCGTCATCGGTGCCCGCCTGGAGACGGATTCCGCGATCAGAAGGAATAAGTCAACATATTCAACAACGTCCCCTAACGGGGTCAACCGCGGAAGGTCTTCGGGTCGATGCCGAAGCGCTTGAGCTGACTCCAGACGCTGGTGCGGGACAGCCCCAGCAGCCTGGCCGCCTTGGATTGATTCCCCCGGGCCTCGGTAAGGGCTTCGATGAGGCGCCGCCGCTTCATCTCCTCCAGATTCCCCCGGGGCGTTCGAGACGGGGGGGATGCAGGGGCGCGTTTCAAGAGCTCGCCCGGCAGATGCTCGGGACGGATCATCTTTTCCCGGCAGGCCACAAAGGCGTATTCCATGGCGCTTTTGAGCTCCCGGATGTTTCCCGGCCAGGGGTATTGCATCAGCAGGTCCAGGGTCTCCTTTGAAATTCCTTCGATTTGACGGTTGTTTTTCAGCTTGATGCGCCTGAAAAAGGACTCGGCCAGAATCGGAATGTCTCCGGACCGCTCCCTCAAAGGGGGGACATGGATGGGAATCACGTTGATGCGGTAGAAGAGGTCTTCCCTGAAGCGGCCTTCGGAGACCAGGGTCCTCAGGTTCCGGTTGGTGGCCGACAGGATCCGGATGTCCACGGGAATGGGCCGGTTGTCGCCCACGCGCTCCACCACCTTTTCCTCGAGGACACGGAGAAGCTTCACCTGGATCGTCGGAGGCATGTCCCCGATTTCATCCAGGAAGATGGTGCCGCCGGATGCGGCTTCGAATCTTCCCTGGCGATCCCGGATGGCGCCGGTGAAGGCCCCCTTCACGTGGCCGAAGAGCTCGCTTTCCAGAAGGGATTCGCTCAAGGCCGAGCAGTTCACCTTGATAAAGGGCCGGTCCCGGCGGGGCCCGGCCTGGTGAAGGGCCGAGGCCACCAGCTCCTTTCCGGTGCCGCTTTCCCCGTAGATGATCACCGGGGCGTCCGACTCGGCGGCGTTGGCAATCAGTTCAAAGACCCTCTGGATGGCGGGAGAGACGCCGATCATGCCGTAAAAGCGGTCTTCGGCCTGGAGTTCCCGGCGGAAGGTTTCGATCTGGATCTCCTTGTGGATGAGGTCGGTGATATCCGTCATGGTCTCCACCGCGCCGATGACCTTGCCCTTTTTATCCCGAAACAGGGAGGCGTTCTTGACGATGTTGACAATCGCGCCGTCCTTGCGCATCAACGCGCATTTTTGGTTTTTGATTTCTCCGTGCTTAAAGAGGTGGCACCAGTAACGGCCGTCGGTATTGCTTCGGACGATCTCACAGGTGGTGCAATTCAACGCAGAGCAGGGTTGTCCCACCATTTCCGATTCCGTGTATCCGGTGATGGCTTCAAAGGCCTGGTTCACGGAGATGATTTTGCCCTCCACGTTCACGATCATCACCCCGTCCTGGATGGTATCCACCACGGTTTTCCAGTACATGTTCAGGTCTTGTTCAAACATGGCCGCTCCAGTGTCAAAAAAGTGAACACCTGTGTTGTTAAGACAACTTAACACATGAACACCTTCCCTGCAAGGCGGCGAGTCGAAAGATTTGTTCAAAATTTGAACGATATCCCCAGGCGATATTTAACCCGTTGAAAATGCAACATGTTATCACTTTTTTGAAAAATTAAGGAAACCGGAAAGACAAAGTGGCATCGCTTTTGCTTAATTTTCGGGCCAATGCGACCCCCTGGAATATGAAGCATGAAATGCGGTGCGTGGATATACGAAAAATGATTCAGCCTTTTGCGTTTCTGGTGGCCACCCAGGCCTTCAGTGAACTGGGCGAAGGGGAGATCCTGGAGATATTGATGGACGCCGAGGAGGAGGCCGAGGAGTTGTATAAGGTGTTGCCCGAAAGGCGTTTCGAGGTCGTTGGGATGAATGCCGAAAGCGGTCACGGAGGAGGAATCGCCCTCCGGCTGATCAAACTCAAGAACAGGGGCGGTGCCGCCGGGGGCGGCCCGCAAAACCCAGACGAAAAAGATAAAGGAGGGAAGTCATGTCTGAAGTCGATCTGAACACAGTCACGGCAGCGAGTACGGTGGACGCCCGGGGGAGTGCCTGTCCGGGGCCCTTGCTGGAAGCCAAGAAGGGCATCGGCAAGGTTAAGGTGGGTGAGATTTTGGAGATTTTCTCCAATGATGCCGGGACGCGCAACGACCTGAAGGCCTGGGCCACGAAAGTGGGCCACGACTACTTGGGCTTTCTGGAAGCCGACGGGTACGACAAGCACTATGTGAAACGGAACAAGTAGGACTTTGATCTGACACCAAAAGAGACAGGTGTGACCATGGCAAATGACGCAACCCGAAGCGGGAAGGGCAAGATCCTGATTCTGGCCACCGAAAGCTGTGCCTATCCCGGTGCCAATTCGGTGGGCCAGGCCCATTCGAGCTATCCGGCCAACACCTATATTTTGCGGGTCCGTGCGCCGGTCTTGTTTCCGGAAAAGTTTTACCTGGATTGCTTCAAGAAGGGGATCAGCGGCATCATCATCATGTCCTGCGGCGAGGAGTGCCCCTATGAAGGGGCCTACCACGCCCTGGCCAAGCGCATCGACAGGGTGTTTCAGATGATGAAGGCGCACAATCTGGATATCCGGAGACTGCGCCTGACGTCCATCTGCACGGTGTGCAACCGGGCTTTTCTCAAAGAAGTCAACGACATGAATGCGCTGATCCAGGAGCTGGGGCCGCCTGAATTCAAAGAAGCGGCCTGAAACCGATCATCGACAAGCACGGTCCGGGGATGACGGCACGGCCGCCGTCCCCGGACCCGCGGGAGAAATCCATGCAAACGCATCGCGAAATGAATTTTGATGCCCTGGTGGTGGGGGGCGGGATCGCCGGCCTCCAGGCCGCTTTGGACCTGGCGGACCAGAACTTCAAGGTGGCCGTGGTGGAAAAGGATGCGTCCATCGGCGGCAAGATGATCCGGCTTTCCAAGGTTTTCCCGACCCTGGACTGTGCCAGCTGCATCACCACGCCCAAAATGGCGGCCTCCGCCCACCACGAAAACATCACGCTTTTCACGTACTGCGACTTGAAATCCATAAGCCGCGAATCCGATACGGTCCTTGCCGCCCGGGTCGTCCAGAAACCCCGGTACGTGGAGGCGGACAAGTGTATCGGCTGCCGGCAATGCGAATACGGGTGTCCGGTCCATGTGCCGGACCCCGAGCAGGGCAATTTCAGCATGCGCAAGGCGATTTATATCCCGTTTTCCAATGCCATTCCTCAGATTGCCTTGATGGACGTGGAAAATTGCTCGCTTTGCGGAAAGTGCGCCAAGGTCTGCCCCACCGGTGCGGTGAATTATTTCCAGCAGCCCGAAGAACTGGTGATCCGGGCCAAAACAGCGGTTCTGGCCACGGGGTTCAGGCTGACCCCCCTGGACCAGAAGCCCGAATACGGGAAGGGGAAGATCCTCAATGTGATCAGTTCGCTTGATATGGAGCGGCTCTTGGCACCGCACGGTCCCTATCAACGCGTCCTGCGGCCCTCCGACGGCAAGGAGCCGGATGCCATTGCCTATGTGCAATGCGCCGGGTCCAGGGATAAGACCCTGGGGGTTTCCTATTGTTCCCGGGTCTGTTGCATGTATGCCATCAAGCAGGCCATGCTGCTGTCCGGCGCCTTGCCCCTGGCCGATATCACCATCTATTACATGGATATCCGGGCCTTTGGGAAAGGCTACGAACAATTTTTCCAAAACGCCAAAGCCATGGGGATCGAGTTCGTGAAGGCCAAGATCGCCAAGATCGAGCAGGCCGACAACCAGTCCGTGAGGCTGCGTTATGAAGACCAGGAAGGCGCAGGCGCCGTAATGGAAAGGGAGCACGATCTGGTGGTGCTCTCTTTGGGCATGGTCCCGGAATGGCATCCCGAAGGGATATGCCCGGTGGGTTGTGACACGGACGCCTTTATCCGGACCCCCATGTCCAGGCTCTCCCCGACGCTCACCGACATGGAAGGGGTCTTCGTGGCGGGCGTGGCCGCCGGTCCCAAGGACATCGTGGACACCATCGCCGAAGCCGGCGCCGCCGCCATGGAGGCGTCCAATTATTTGAACAAGTTGAACAAGAAAGCGGCGGCCTAAAGGAGGATCCCGTGGGGATCCGCGGAGGACTTCCCGCAGCTTGGGAAGGGAAGCTTTGAAGGTAAATGGAGTGGAACATGGCTGACAACAATCAAAAGGATCCAGAACCCAAGGTCGGTGTTTACATCTGTCACTGCGGCGGCAACATTTCCGATCATGTGGATGTGGCCAAGGTGGCCCAGGAGGCTGAAAAACTCACGGGTGTGTCGGTGGCCCACACGAATATGTTCATGTGCTCCGATCCGGGCCAGGAGCTGATTCAAAAGGACATCAAGGACGGAAAAATCAACCGTGTGGTGGTGGCCTCCTGTGCGCCCAGCCTCCATGAGCTGACCTTCCGGAGCGCCATCAAGCGGGCGGGGATGAATCCCTATCTGTACGATCACGCCAATATCCGCGAACAGGACAGCTGGGTGCATCACGGCGATCCGGCCACGGAAAAGGCCGTTGCCCTGGTGGCGGCGGCGGTGTCCAAGGCCCGGCACCTTGAACCGCTGGAGCCGATCCGGGTGGATGCCCGGAACCATGCCACGGTCATCGGCGGCGGCGTCGCGGGATTACGGGCGGCGCTCGATCTTTCGCGCCGCGGCATTCAAGTGGCCCTGGTGGAAAAATCGCCCTTTCTGGGCGGCCGGGTGGCCCACCTGAACCGGGTGAATCCCACCGGGGAAAAGGCGGCGGATCTCATCCGCCCGCTGGCCGAAGCGGTCTGCAACGATGCGGGCATTCAGGTGTACACCTGCAGCCGGGTGGTCCGTTTCGAAGGGTATGTGGGCAACTTCAAGCTCGGCTTGAAACGGCAGCCCCCGGAGACGCCGGAGGATTTGGCCAAACTGGAAAAGTGGGCCGAATCCGGGAAAAAGGAGGGCGACTACCTTCCCTTTGCCGGGTATTATCCCCAAAAAGTGCCGAATACTGCCGAGGAGACGGAGATTAGCACGGGCGCCATCGTGTTCGCCACAGGCTTCAAGACCTATGAGCCGAGAAAAGGGGAATTCGGATTTCAAGAAAACCCGGAGGTGATCCCCCTGCCGGCCTTCATCGAGGCCGTTGCCAAAGAGAAACCCAAAGGGGGGACGTTGACCTTGAACGGCCGCCCCATCCGCCGGGTGGCGTTCATCCACTGTGTGGGGAGTCGCCAGATCCCGGGACTCCATGAACCCGACGATCAGGGGAACCTGAACGAGTACTGTTCACGGACCTGCTGCAGCGCCACGCTGCAGGCGGCCATCGAGATCCGGGAGGCCTTCCCCGAAACCCGGGTGCTGGAATATTATCGGGATATTCGGACCTATGGCCGCGGGCAGGAAGACCAGTATGAGCGCGCCGCCGATCATCATGTCCTGTTTTTCCGGTATGAGCCCGAGGCGCCGCCTGTAGTGGAACGGGCCGCCGGGGGGACGTATCCCCTGACCGTGACGGTCAAAGACACCCTGACCTTTGGAGAGACCGTGGAGGCCGGGGTGGATCTGGTGGTGCTGGCCGTGGGCATGGAGCCCAATCCCATCCAGGACCTGATTGAAATGATGAAGCTTCCGGTGGGGGCCGACCGGTTCCTCCAGGAGGTGCATCCCAAGCTGCGGCCGGTGGAATTGGCCAATACGGGCATCCTCCTGGCCGGCACGTGCCAGGCGCCCATGGATATGGGCGAGGCCTGCAATGCGGCACAGGCCGCCGCGGTCAAGGCGGCGACGCTCCTTTCCAAAGGATATGTGGAACTCGATCCCTTTGTGGCCAAGGTCAACGAGGAAAAGTGCACCGGCACCGGCGCATGTGTTTCCGCCTGCCCGGTGGAAGCGATCACACTCAAGGAAGCGGAGCACCAGGGGAAGAAGATTCAACGCGCCCGGGTCAACCCGGCCCTTTGCACCGGCTGCGGCATCTGCGTGGCCGAATGTCCCAACAATGCCATCGATGTCATGGGCTGGACCCTGAAACAGTACGAAGAGATGGTGGATGCCATTGTGGCCGCCTGAAGACGGTCCCGGGGCATCCCCATCGAATCAGCAAGGAAGTTCCCATGAACGAAACCGACAAAAAAAGCCAAAAAGAGGCGCTGAAAGCCCTTCGCGTCCAGCGAAAGGCGAGCATCGAGCGTGCGCGAAATGCCGTCAAAGAACAGAACAAACGGGTCAAGGCGATTGTCGCCGCATTGAAAGACGGGGCCAAAACCGTCCCGGAAATCGCGGCGGCCACGGGGTTTTCCACCCCCGAAACCCTTTTATATGTCGCCACGCTCAAGAAATACGGTCGTGTGGGGGAAGGTCCCAAAGACGGGGATTATTTCAAGTATGAACTGTTGGAATCAAAAGCCGGTGCATGACGGACGGGCGGTTCGGGCCCTCCAGAGGGGCCTGTCGGTGCCGTCCCGCCATGCCCAGGCCGGATAACAGGAGATCCATCATGGCCACAGCAGTCAATCCAGATCTGTTACCCAAACTCGAAAAATTCGGAGTCAAGGACGCGAGTATTTGCTTCAACTGCGGCAACTGCACGGCCGTCTGCTCCCTTTCCTCCGAAAAGATCCCCTTTCCTCGGAAGGTGATCCGCTATTTGCAGTTGGGCGCAAAAGAAAAATTGATGCAAAGTCCCGAGCCGTGGATGTGCTACTACTGCGGGGATTGCACCACCACCTGTCCCCGGCAGGCGAACCCCGGTGAAGTCATGATGGGGTTGAGACGATACCTCACCACCCTCTATGACTGGACCGGGATATCCAGACGCTTCTATACGTCCAAGGTGTTCGAAGTTGTCGCGATTCTCGTGATCGCCGCCCTGGTGGGATTGGGGTTTTACCGGTACCACGGCCCCGTGCTCACCGACCGGGTGGCTTTGAATGTTTTCGCCCCCAATCGGGTCATCGAGATTCTCGATCTGGTCATGCTGGTGGTGCTTTCTTTCTTCCTGCTCACCAACGCCTTCCGCATGTTTTTGAAAGTGATGGGCGATCCGGCCCAGTATCCCAGCCTGTCCCTGACCGCCCGGCAACAGTTTCAAAATCGTCTGATCCGGGGCATCCCCTTGGCCATCTGGGTGAGTGAGGCGAAAGCCTTTTTGGTGCATTTTTTCACCCAGAAGCAGTTCGGCGCCTGCGGCACCCGGGAGCAGCGCACCCAGTGGCTGATCCATCTGTTGATCATGACCGGTTACACCTCCATCTTCCTGCTGGTGGTGGTGGGAATCCGATGGTTTCAACGGGATGAGATCTACGCCCTGTGGAACCCCATCCGTCTGGTGGGGTACTATGCCACCTTTGCCATTTTGTACGGCACCACGTATGCCATCATCGGTCGATTGAAAAAGGAACGGCCGGTCTATGCCCATACCCATTCTTCGGACTGGGTGTTCTTGATCATGCTGTGGCTGACCACCTTTTCGGGCATTTTGATCCACTTCACGCGGATCCTCGAGATGCCCCTGGCCACCTATTTCATATACGTCATTCACCTCATGATCGCCGTGCCCATGCTGGTCATCGAAGTGCCCTTTGCCAAATGGACCCACCAGCTCTACCGTCCGTTGATCCAGTACCTGGTCCGGGTGCGGGAGCGGGCCCTGGAAGGAACAAGTTGATACGGATCCGTTTATTTGAATATCTTGATAAAGGAGAGGAGAAATGGCTGAAAAGGAAGAAAAGATTTTGTATATGTGCACCCATGCGGCAGATGACCCGGAAAAGGCCGCCATGCCTTTTGTCATGGCCGCCGGCGCCCTGACAATGGACGTCAAAACGGTGATCGCCCTGCAGGGCCCCGCCGTTTACATTGCAATGAAAGGTTATGTGGAGAAAATGCCGAAACCGGGCGGTTTCCCTGAAATGAAAAAACTCCTGGAAGACTTCCTCGAGCTGGGCGGGGAACTGCGCGTGTGCGTGCCCTGCATCCGGGAGCGGAACATCGATGAAAGCGAACTGATCGAAAGCGCCAAGACCGTGGCTGCTGCCGAGCTCACCGTGATCGCCCTGCAGGCGGACGCCGTGTTCACCTATTAGGGCGCCGTTCTTGTCTGCGGGAAACGGCCGCGCCCGTTTCGGCGGCAGGCTTTGAGTCCCTGCCTTCAGGGTCAGGGAAAAGGATGCGATAAAATGCAATCAAAAGACATGGAAAAAGTCCCCCGGCGGGTCTCTGACCTGGTGGATCTCAAGGCCCGGGGGTTTGATGTGACGGTGGAGCCTTCTTTCGAGATCCTGCCTGTGGATTTCGCCCACAAGGCCCATCAATTCCAGGCCTACATCTTCCTGTGCCGGTATTCCGGCACGGTGGAGGACCGGGACTTCAGCTTCCGCAAATGCTATGCCCGCGGCTGTCCCCACAACCTGTGCCCCCATGTGGCCCAGGCCGTGATGATTGCCAACCGTTACCTGCTGCGGGACTTTCGCCGCATGAAGGAGGCGGGCATTGCTGTTGATGAAAAAATGTTTACATTGGACGAGATGGTGGTCAAGTTCGAAGGGCTGAGAGAAGATCAGGGTCCCTTGATGACCCTTTTCGATTTTATCGCCATGGCCCGGGAAGGCACGCCCGTTTCCGCGGAAGTGGAACTGGAGATCGTGCCGGCGGTGGAGCACTTTGCCGGCGAAAAGAACAAACAGACCTTTTTAAACGCCGATTTCGCGTTTACGGCCCTGGGACAGACGGCTCACACCCATCGCTGCCTGGGATGCTATGCCACCGCCGATGAAGCCCGGGAGCGGTCTCATGCAGTGGGGGTGGCCAACGAACGACTGGCCACTCTATACAGGGAATTCGAGGAAGCAGGGATCCCGTGTCGCAAGGTCTTTTTTGAATAGGTCCCTGGAAAATCTCATGTATTCAGGAGGGTAAGCGATGGAGGATCGCATCAAGGCCCTGGAGGAAAAGGTCCAAGAGCTTCAGGCCCGGCTGAACGAATTGCAAGGCAACGTCCCGGAAGACCAGCTGTCCATGGTCGTTTTCAGCGGGGACCTGGATCGTGTCCTGGCGGCCATGATCATTGCGGTGGGGGCTTCCGCCATGTTCGAGAAAGTGGTCCTGTTTTTCACTTTCTGGGGCATCGCCGCCCTGCGCGACAAGAACAAGACGGTCCGGAAAGCGGCGCTGATGCCCAAGATGTTCGCGAAGATGCTGCCCACGGGCGTGGACGAACTGCCCCTTTCCAAGATGCACATGCTGGGCATGGGAACGGCCATGCTGAAAAGCTTGATGAAGGAGAAGAACGTCCTTTCACTGGGCGAGTTGCTGAAAAATGCCGCGGATTTCGGGGTGGAAATCGTCATCTGTGAGATGTCCATGGACCTGATGGGCTTCAGCAAAGAGGAGATGATCGATTATCCCCACATGACGGTGGGCGGTGCCGCCAAATTTCTCGGGGAAGCCGGGAAGAGTAAAGTCACCCTGTTCATTTAAAGGCATTCTTGCACGGGCGGCGTTTTTTTAAAAAATAACCTGCACGTTGCAATGCGCGGGTAACATTAGGGAGCAGGCTTATGGCAGAGCAAGTGATTGAGGTGACGGATATGAGCTTTGAGAAGGAGGTGCTCAAGTCCGATACACCGGTGCTGGTGGATTTTTGGGCCCCGTGGTGCGGGCCGTGCAGGGCCATCGGGCCCATCGTGGAGCAGTTGGCCGGGTCTTTCCAGGGAAAAGTGAAATTCGCCAAGTGCAATGTGGATGAAAACCCCGCCACCCCCACCCGGTACGGGATCCGGGCCATCCCCACGCTCATCCTTTTCAAAGACGGCCAGGTCGCCGATCAGGTGACGGGCGTGGTGGGCAAAGCCCAACTGGAAGAGACGGTGAACAAGGTCTTGGCCGGGGGCGCCTCCTCCCGGCCCTTTGTGGTGACGTAAACCGCCGTTTGATGGAGCAAGGGAAACATGGGGTGTGACCATGGGAGAATGTGCCTGTCATCCGGAAATCGATACGCCCTATCAATGCCAAAAACACCAGATCTATCTGTGTGAGGAATGCCTGGAATGCCAGGATCCGGATCTCTATTGCAAGTTCCGCTCATCTTGTCCCATCTGGTTCATGGGCAAAAAGGGCGTGGAAGACTGGTGAAACGGCCGGCAGTCAACCGGGCTTCCCGGCGATCTTTTCCCAGACAGGAAGGTCCTCGGGCCGGTCCACGTCCCGCAGCGATTCGGTCAGTGCAAAGGTGAAGCCGTAACGCCTGGCAACGTCCAGGGTTTTTCCCAATACAGCGCTTGTTCCCCACGGCATGGCCCCGAAGATCCGGAAAATCGCCTCCCGGCCGGTGCGCCTGTGCATGCCCACCAGGTAATACCCCCCGTCTTCGGCAGGACCGAAAACCAGGTCGTGGTGGGCCAGGGTTCTGAAAGCCCTTTTCAGGGTGGACGGGGTGATTCCCGGAATATCGGTTCCCACAAGGACCGCCCGCACTGCACCGGCTTCAAAGGCCGCTTCAAAAGCCCTCCCCATCCGGCGGCCGAGGTGCCCGTCTCCCTGGGGAACGACCCGGATATGGGGCCCCAGCCAACGGAGCACTTTCCGGAGCGTGCCCCCTTCGTAGCGGATTTCCAGGCTGCAGGCCCGGCCCGTTGCATACCGGCGTGCCACGGCCAGAAGGCGCTCGGTCATGTTGCGCTGGAGTGCGGCGGCGCCTTGGGCGCCCAGGCAGGGGATCAGCCGGGTTTTGGTCCGGCCGGGTTCCGGGTACCGCGTGAAGAGAATCAGGCGATTGGGGTGTGAAGACGCAACCCTGTTTCCGGTGTTTTCCGAATTCCAACCCAAGGCGTGCCTCATAATTTGAGGATGGGGTCGAAGAGGGACCGGATGAAGGCCAGGTCCATGTATCGTTGCAACGTGTGCCAGGTGTCGGGATTCTTAATCCCCGCAAATTGACCTTGATAGGCCACCCAGGCCATGGCCGACCAGGAGATGCCGCGCAGGTAGACAAAGGGATCGCGCAGGGCGATCCGTTCTCCCAGGGTGTCCCGGAGATGCCGGTCGTTGATGTGACGGGCATAGGCATCGATGAAGGCCTGCTTGCTTGGCCCTGTCATGCGAAAGGCGCTTTTCCAGAGGGTGGTCAAGGGGGAGCAGAAATGGCTCAGGTCCTGGGAAGGGTCGCCCCAGCGGGGCATCTCCCAATCGACGAGATGGAGCGTCTTCTTTTTTCGGTTGACGATGAAGTTGCCGGAATTGACCTCGGTGTTGACGATGCACGGCCAGGGATCCTCTTGGTAATACACCTCCTTGGCCTTGGCCTCATGGGCCCAATGCAACAGGTCCCGGAGGTAGGATCGGATGCCGTCGTCGGCCAGGTCGGAGTCGAAATAGGTTCCAAGCAGTCCGGCGCACTCTTCATAGATGAGGCTCAAGGGGGCCTCTTCCCGGATGAGCGTATTGCGCGCTTCGGGGGCCTTGACCTGGTGGATGACGGCAAGGAGGCGGGCCGCGTCTTCCAGGTCCCGGGTGTAATCGAGGGGCTCGCCCGGCAGGTATTCCATGATCAAGATCCCATACTCCAGGCGGGACCGGGTGTCGTCCACGAAATGGGGGACGGGGGTCACCCCGGTGTCTTTCAGCAGGTCCAGCGCCCGGTATTCATAAAGGACCTGATCGTTGCGCTGGATCTGGGTGCCCCTGTTGACCCGGAAGACCAGCTCCAATGAAGCGTCCTGGGCGGAGATCCGATAGTTGAAGTTGTATTCCCCCCGGGCCAGGGGGGACACGGTGAAGCGGTGTCCGGCCATGACGGGCACGTCGTCCCAGTTGCGTTGCCTGAGATACCGGGCCACCTTCAACAGGAGGTCTTTTTCGAGATCTGAAGGGACGGGCGGCATCAGGCGCGCCTTTCATCCGGAGGCGGCGGGAAGACATGGATTTTTTCGGGCGGCAGATGCATCCGCACCCGCTGGCCGGGCGTCAGACGGCTGTCCGGCGTCAAGACCACCAGGAGGGTGTTCCCGCTTTGAACCCATACCCGTGTGGCCATGCCTTCGAAACGGGTCCTGACCACTCGGCCTTCCAGGTCATAGGGGCCCCTTTCCCGGATGACGATGTCTTCGGGGCGGATGGTGGCGGTGAGCCGGTGCCCGTTCCCATTGAATCCCGGCAAGGGAAACACACCGACTTGGGTGTGGAGCGCCCCCTTCTCGAAACGCCCTTCAAGGAAATTGGTCCCTCCGAAAAATCGGGCCACTTCAGGATCGGCCGGCCGATGGAAGAGTTCCCGGGGGCTTCCCACCTGACGGAGGCGCCCCTCCAGAAGCAGCGCCACCCGATGGGAAATGGCCAGGGCCTCGGCCTGGTCATGGGTTACAAAAAGGGTGGTGATCCGGGTCCGGGCCTGAATCTTGTGGATCAGGTCCCGCATCTGCTGCCTGAGGTCGGCATCCAGGTTGCTCAGGGGTTCATCCAGGAGCAACACGGCGGGTTTTACCACCAGGGCCCTGGCCAGGCTCACCCGCTGCTGCTGGCCGCCGGAAAGCTCGTGGATCCGGCGTCGGCCGAGTCCCGTCAACCGGGTCAGCTCCATGATCGATGCGATGTCCCGCCGGATCTTCGAATCGGCAAGGCGCCGCATGCGCAATCCAAAGGCGATGTTTTGTTCCACGTTTAAGAAAGGAAAAAGGAGCGGCTTTTGAAAGACCATCACCGCCGGGCGCTTTTCGGGTGCCGTGCCGATGAGAGGGCGGCCGTCCAAGAGGATCTTTCCGCCTGCCGGCTGAAGGAGTCCGGCCACGGCCTTCAGGATGGATGTTTTTCCCACGCCGCTGGGCCCTAAGATGGAGACGAGTTCGCCGTCGGCCACCTTGAGGCTGAAATCTTCCACCACCGTGCGCCGGCCGAACCGGAGGATCAGCCTGTCCAGGATCAGTTCCCCCATCACCAGACTCCAACGAGGCCTTTACGGCCCAGGTAACGGGCGCTGAAAAAGAGGGTGAAAAAAGCCGGCAAAACGAACAGGAGGCTGACGGCCGCCGCCACCGGGCGGTCGCCGCTGGCCATGAGGGCAAACAAGAGGATCGGCAGGGTGATGATCTTTCCGCCGCCGATAATGAGCGTCGTCAGGTATTGAGTCCAGGACAGCAAGAAGGAAAAGAGACCCGCCACCACGATTCCGGGAAGCGTCATGGGGATCATGACCCGTACCACGGTCTGGACGCCGGTGGCGCCCAGGGACCGGGCCTGGTCCTCGAATTCCACGTTGTAGTTGGAAAACACGCCCCACATGACAAACACGCTGTAAGGCACGCAAAAGGTCAGATGAATCAATACCACACCCAGAAAGGATTCGGCAAGCCCCAGGCGGATGAACCACAGATGGAGGCCCATGGCCACACACAGGGAGGGCACGACCACGGGCAGCATGAGGACAATGGAAAGGAGGTCTTTGCCTTTGAACACGTAAATACCGAGGGCGCGCCCTGCAGGCAGGCCCACGGCCACGGCGATACAGGCCGTGGCGGCAGCCACCCAAAGGCTTTGGAGGGTGACGACAAGGATCTGGTCCGGGGCGGTCCGGAAGAGATAGATCCAGGCCCTCAGCCCCCAGGACTGGGGCGCAAGCGCCGGAAAGAACCAGCGATCACTGAAGGCCCACAGGAGAAGCGGGACGAAGGGCAGGGCCACCATCACCACCACGGCTCCCATCAAAAGGTATGGACGTCGTCCTTTCAAAACACCGTGCCTCGTCGTTTTTGCCCCCGGGCCAAGCGCTGGGAAGCGATGATGCAGCCTGTGACCCCCACCGCGATGACGATGCCGATGGCGATGCCTTCCGGCCGGGCCGCCAGATCCACATCGCTGTAGTTCCGGTAAGCCCAGACCGGCAGGCTCATGGGATAGGTCTGCCCCAAGAGGTAGGGCACCTCGAACGCGCCGAAGGTATAGGCGAATACGATCAGGCCCGCCGCACCCAGGCTGGGGAGAAGGATCGGCAACAAAATATACCGGAACCGTTGCCATGGCCCGGCATTTAAGGTGCGCCCCACATCCAACATCTCCATGCCGGAGTTCTTGAGAGCGGAAAGGATCATGAGGGTCATGAAGGGGATCTCTTTCCAGACATAGGTCAAAAGGATCCCGATGCAAAAAGGGTCGTTGATGAGCAGGGGAAAGTCTCCGGGCCCTGAAATCCATCCCAGGTTCTGAAACAGGCGTGCCACCATGCCCGAAGGGGCGAGCAGGAAGGCCATGGCGATGGCGATCACCAGGTGCGGCACGGTCAAGGGGATCTGGAATATGAACAAAAGCCACCGGGGGCTTTCCACCAGGGCCATGG
Source organism: Desulfobacterales bacterium (assembly GCA_027025555.1). Classification (GTDB taxonomy): domain Bacteria; phylum Desulfobacterota; class Desulfobacteria; order Desulfobacterales; family UBA2156. The sequence goes on along the minus strand of JALVQN010000027.1, from coordinate 1,935 downwards.
CCGCCAGGAGGCTCAGCGCGGCGGCGATGAGGGTGGAGACACCGGCCACATAAAGGGTCAGGCCCAGGCTCGAGAAGAAATCGGGATCGAAAAGCACGCGCTGAAAGTGTTTCAACGAGATTTTGGACATGCCGGCTGCGGGCAGGTATCCCAGGCTCTGGGGGAGGCCCAAAATCAAGCCGCCGCCGAAGAGCACAAGCACGACGATTAAGGCCGGCGCCAACAGCGCCAAGGGCCGGACGGCCCCGGTCCGCGGCAGCCTTTTCAAGGGGATTGGCCGGCGTTCTTCCGTCACGTCAGCGCCCTTTCAACACATGTTTTTCCCAGCCTTTTTCGAGCCTAATGAGAATTTCAGAGGGCGGTTCCGGCAATTGGCGGCTTTGCAGGACCGCATCCGGGAGGGTGGCGACACCCCGGGGCAGCCGGGCGAACTTTTGGCGCCAGGCCGGGTCGAGACGCTGCATGTCGATGGCCGGGAAATCTCCCCATACCCGGGGATCGGCCTTTTTCAACTGGGCTTCGGGGGAGAGCAGAAAGTTGGCCACCACCATGGCCCCTTCCTTGTCCTGGGCGTTGAAGGGAATGGCCAGGAAATGGGTGTTGGTGATGGTCCCTTCTTTGAAGACAAAGGTCCGCACGGAATCCGGGTAGAGGCCGTCGTTGATCTTTTTGGACGCCTCGGCCGGGTGGTAACTCAAGGTGAAATCGACTTCGCCGTCGGCGAAAAGCTGGGAAAGCCGCTCCGGATTCTCGGGATAGGTCTTGCCCTGCCGCCAGAGGCTGGGCGCCAGGTCCTTTAAGAGGCGAAACGTCTTTGAAGCGGCTTCCTCAAAGCGCGCTTCGGACCAGTTTCCCTGCCAGTAGTCCACGTCTTGGGCCACATGGTAGAAGATATGGCGGACAAAGACGGACCCGGTGAAATCCGGCGGCGCCGGATAGGTGAATCGCCCGGGATGCCTTCGAATCCAGGATAAAAAATCGGCCATGGTCTCCGGGGGGTTCGGGGTGCGTTGGCGATCGTAAACCATCACCACCTGGGCGCTGCCCCAGGGAGATTCCATGCCTTCGACCTTTTCGCCGAAATCGTTTTTGACCGAGAGCCGACGCCAGTCCACATATCTGTCATTGGGAAGACGGTGGGCAAAGGGGCCGAAAAGGAGGCCGTTGCGCTTGGCCGTGCGGAAGTTTTCACCGTTGATCCATAAAAGGTCCGCCTTGCCGCCGGTCTTTTTCCCGGCCTGTTTTTCCACCAGGATCTTGCTCACCACCTCGGCGATGTCGGTGACCGGCACCTGCCGCAGACGGATGCCGTAACGGGCCTTCACCCGGGGTGCGACAAAGCCGTTCAAATAGGCGTTGGTACTGGGGAAGCCGCCCCACATGTGCCAGTCCACGGTTTGTCCCCTGGCGCGCCGGAGAAGGGTCTCCCAGGAATCGGTCTGTGCCCCGCGGGCCGGGGAAAAGGCCGCGGCCAGAAAAAGGAGCAGGAGCCATGGCCGCAGGCCGCCGGAAACGCTTTTTTGAAACATTTTTTTCATCTTTCAGACCTCCTGTTTGAAAGGGATCGTCCCTGTTCAATACAATTTCGCCTGCCGGAGGGATCCGGTTTCCCGGCTGGGATTTGCATCTGGAATGCTATATTGGTTTGAATGTATTTTCACCGCGAAATTTCTTGATCAGCGCAGGGATGAAAAAGGAAAATATAAAAAGGCCGATGGAGAAAAAGACCTTGAAGGAAACCAGCCGGCTCCAGTCCCCCAAAGCCCAGATCTGCTTTAGGGTGCCGATGAAAAAGGTGAAAATGAAGGCTCCCACAAGGATCCCGAGGCCTGTGCCGGCGAAGTAATCCCGGAAGCGCACCCGGGTGAGCCCCATCCCGAAATTCATGGGGGTAAACGGGAAATAGACCAGCCGGAGATACAGCACGGTGGCAAA
>JALVQN010000026.1 GCA_027025555.1 Desulfobacterales bacterium | reverse complement strand
GAAGAGGTCCATCCCCGAGGCCCCCGGCGCCCCTGAGGAGGTTCCCCTTCCCCGGTATATGACGCCGGGGGCCTCGGGGATGGACCTCTTCGCCGCCGTGGATGAGGCGGTCGTCCTGGGGCCCGGGGATATCCGTTTGATTCCCACGGGATTCGCCGTGGCCCTCCCCACGGGGTATGAAGCCCAGATTCGCCCCAGAAGCGGGCTTGCGGTGCAGTACGGCATCGGGATCATCAATGCGCCGGGGACCATTGATGCCGATTATCGGGGGGAGGTGATGGTGCCCCTCATCAACCACGGAAGGCAGGAATTCATCGTGCGCCGGGGCGACCGGATCGCCCAGATGATCATCCAACGGGTTTGCAAGGCCCGCCTGGAAGTGGTGAGACATCTCGACAAGACCTCAAGAAACACCGGGGGATTCGGGCATACGGGGATTTAGGGGGCCGGCAAGCGCCCCTTGATCCGAAAACTTCCGCCGGTGACGGCGGGCAGGACGGCCTATGGATTACAGAATGGCGGTGTGTGTCCTGGCAAGCGGCAGCCGGGGCAACGCCATCTATGTCAGCGACGGTTCCACATCGATCCTCGTCGATGCCGGGCTTTCCGGAATTGAGATCGAAAGGCGTCTGAAACAGCGGGGACTTTCCCCCTCGGCGCTTTCCGCCATCGTGGTCACCCATGAACACGCGGATCATGTCACAGGCGTGGGGGTTCTCTCCCGGCGGTACCACATTCCGGTCTATCTGAGCGCCCAGACGGAACAGGCAGCCGCCCCGGTGACCGGCAAGCTGTTTCAGAGTGTGGCTTTTGAACCCGGGCACGCCTTTTCCGTTTTTTCCCTGAAGCTGCATCCTTTTACCCTGTCCCACGACGCCCTGGACCCGGTGGGCCTGACGGTGTCCGGCAACGGCCGGAAAATCGGGATTGCCACGGACATGGGCAGGGCGACGGCCCTGGTCAAGGATCACCTTCAAGGGTGCAGGCTCTTGGTCCTGGAGGCCAATCACGATCCCCGGATGCTGGAGGAGGGGCCGTATCCCTGGCCCCTCAAGCAGCGCATTCAAAGCCGCCACGGGCATCTTTCCAACATGCAAGCCCGGGCGCTGCTGAGGGAAATCCGGCATCCCGGTCTCTCGCATGTGGTGCTGGCCCACCTCAGTGAGACCAACAACACCCCTGAAAGAGCCTTGGGGACCGTTTCAGATTCGGTGGATCCTCGACACACCCGTCTTGAAGCGGCGGTTCAGGAGCGCTGCGGCAGGCTCCTTTGGATCCCGTGAGGCGCCCCACGGCCTTTATCCCGCAAATCAGCACGGCACCGGCACCGGTGCATCTTGAATGAAAAGGCATTCTTTTGACAAGGACGGATCCGGCAGGATGGAGACGGTGTGCAGATGAAACCGCTTTTTCAGGAACCCGAGGTTCCGATTGGCGTGTCCGGCCATCTTGGGGCGGTGGTTGGGATGCAGGCGCAGGGTCAGGGGATCGGTCACGGCCCCCTTTTTCTCTAGGAAAGAGACCACGGTGTCCAAGAAGATCTCGGATTGGACCAACTGGCCGAAGGCGGGATGGAAAGGCCCGGCCACGAGGTGCTGCTCGGGCTTCAGGGTTCCGGACGCTTGAAGGCCCATCCGGATGACCCGGATGCCTTTTTGACTGAAAAAAAGGTAGAGCCTTTTGACGTGGCGGATGCACGCGTCAAGGGACCAGGGGGCGTATTTTCCCTGGATATACCATTTTTCCAGGAGGCTTCCTTTCAGGACCACCGTGGGATAGATCCGGATACAGTGGGGCCCCAGCGCGGCGATCTTTTCAGCGCTTGAAAAGGATCCGGCCTCAGTATCGCCGGGCAATCCCACCATGAGCTGAACGCCCACGCCAAAGCCCCGGCTTTTTAAAAGGGCCACGGCCTTCACTGTGTCCGCGGCCGAATGCCCGCGTCCGGACCCGGCCAAAACCGCGTCGTTCATGGATTGGACCCCCAGTTCCACGGTGCCCACCGGGAACCGGGCAATCCGATCCAGGGCCTTTTGGGTCACCGTGTCCGGACGGGTGGAAAAGCGGATGGTGTCCACGAGGCCTTCCTCCACCAGGTCGGCGGCGGCCTTGAGAAAGGAAACGACCCGATCCTTTCTCATGCCCAGGAAGGTGCCGCCGTAAAACGCCACTTCCACGGGCCGGCGGTTTCTTGCCTTGTGGGCCAGATACACCCTTGCATGCTGGCGCAGGTTTTCAGGCTCCAAGTCGTCCGGAACGGATGCGTCCATGGCGTTTTGATTGCAAAACACGCACCGATGGGGACACCCCTTGTGGGGCAGGAATACCGGAATGATGAAAGGCTTCGGTGCCGGGGGCGCGGCAAGGGACGGCTGCTGGGTCATGGCTTCCCGGGGCGTTTCAAGGCAGCGCCTTGGAGCCGGGCAAGGGCGTTTTGCGCGGCATTTTGTTCCGCCGTCTTTTTGCTCTTTCCGGTCCCTTCCGCCGTGATGCCCAGGACGTGGACCCTGACGCGGAAGACCTTGTCATGGTCGGGCCCTTTTTCTTCCAGCACCCGGTAGCTCGGCACGTGGCGGCCGATGTGCTGCGTCAGTTCCTGGAGCCTGGATTTGGCATCCGTGGTCAAGTGCGGCAAATGGGGATCTTGAATCAACGGGAGGAACCATTTCTCAATCAGGCGAAATGCGGCCTCGAATCCGCCGTCCAGATAGACCGCGGCGATAAGGGCCTCGAAGGCGTCGGCCAGGATGGACGGTTTGTTCCGGCCGCTGTTTTGTTCTTCCCCTTTTCCCATATACAAGTACATACCCAGTTCCAAAGCGCGGGCGCACTCGGCCAGCCGGGGTTCGCTGACCAGGATGGAGCGCATCTTGGAGAGATCGCCTTCCTTCAAGGCGGGGAAGCGTTTCATCAACAAGTGGCCCACCACCAGACTCAAGACCGCATCCCCGAGGAACTCCAGGCGCTGATTGTCCCTGAGTCCCATCTCATGGGAACGCTCATTCACGTAAGAGGTATGGCACAAGGATTCAACGAGGAGGCCTTTGTCCGAAAAGGCATAAGAGAGCCGCGCCTCGAGGTCGGAGAGGGTTACTTCCATTTTCTTTTGATAATTTCTTCAAACAAGGAGAAAGGAACCGCCATGTCCCCCTTGCCGGATCCCAGCTGGATATGGGGTTTCAGGGCCCCGTGGAAATCGGTCCCGCCCGTCATCAAGAGACCGTGTCGCTGGGCAAGCCCTGCGTAAAAGGCCGTGCGTTCCGGAGAATGCGCGGGATAGTAAATTTCCAGTCCTTGAAGCCCCATGGATTTGAGTCGTGTGATGAGATCCTCCAAAAGGGCATCCTCGGAAAGGTTCAAAAGCATGGGGTGCGCCAAGACCGGGAGCCCCCCCGCGTCTCGGAGAAGGGCGATGGCTTCTTTGGCGGGGATGCGGAATTTATCCACATAGGCCGGTCTTCCCCGACCCAGGTACCGGTCAAAGGCGTCGTCGATGGAGCGGGCATACTTTTTATCCACCAATACCCGGGCGATATGGGGACGTCCCAGCTGATTTCCGGCCGCCGCGGCCAGGACCTCCTCCAGGGTGATCCGGATGTTAAGACCCTCCAGCTTCTTCAAAATCTTCGGGTTCCGGTTTCGTCTGGCATCCTGCAACAGGGAAAGGGTCCGGTTCAGTCCAGGATGATCCAGATCCATGTCATAGCCGAGAATATGAAAGGAACCGGACAGGGGAACGCCCGGCGGCGGGGTGGCACTGATCTCCACGCCTGTCAGAAAGCCTAACCCGGCGGGGATCCCCGAGGCAAGGGCCGCTTTGGACCCCTCGATGGTGTCGTGGTCGGTGATGGCGATTGCCTCAAGCTTCAACCTTTCGGCAAGCTCAAGAATTTCGGCGGGCCTTAAGGTGCCATCCGAAGCCGAGGTATGGATATGCAGGTCGATGCTCACATGGATGTCACAGGCCGAGTGCCTTTTCCAGCGCTTCTTCTTTGGTCTTGCACTCGATGCACTGGGTGGTGACAGGCCGTGCTTTCAGCCGTTTGATGGAAATTTCACCGCCGCACGTTTCACAAATCCCAAAGGTGCCGTTCTCGATGCGGTCCAGGGCTTTTTTGATCTTTTTGATCAACTTGCTCTCCCGGTCCCGGATCCGGAGCATGAAATTCCGGTCCGATTCCAGGGAAGCGCGGTCTGTGGGATCCGGGAAGTTTTCCTTGACCTCTGTCATTCCGGAGACGGTGTCGTCCACCTGGAGGAGCAGCTTGTTGAGCTCGTCGTTGAGGTGTTTTTTGAAATACTCGAGATCTTTCTTCTTCATGGCCCTTCTCCGAAGGTTGCAATAATGTGTGGATTAAAAATTGGTAAATATAACAGCAAATCAAATTGTTGTAAAGCATAAAAAAGCGCGGAAAATCCCAAAGGGGGTATTTTCATCTTGCTTTATGGTCCAACGGGCTTTATTTAAAGGGAAAAACGGGAAAAAGGCGATCTGGGATCCGGGATTTGAAGAACGAACGCCCCCCTTTGAGAGTATTCCTTCCAAGGAGGTCAGGATGACGGAAAAAGCCTATCGACCCGACTACCGGCGCGTGGTGATTCGAACCTCTGACGGGGAGCTGATCGAAGGCAGCGTCAATATCGCTTCAAAGGAAAGGGTGTCTGATGTATTCACGAAGCAGGACCCTCCCTTTATCGTGCTGAAAGACGTCTATTTTCGGGAAAACCGCATCGACACGCTCATTGTGAACAAGCGCTTCATCGTCTGGGCCGAACCCCTCGACTAATCGGCGCATTTCGCCTGGGCCGTGAGAAAGGCTTCCAGGCTCTTCAGATCGCAGACATTGAAAAGGGCGGCGGGCCGGCCTTTGGAAAGGATCTTTTTCTGGATGCCGGTGAGGACCCGGCCCGGACCCACCTCCACAAACGTTTCGACCCCTTCTTTTATCAGGCGGGACATGGCCTCATACCATCGGACCGGGTGGCACAGCTGCCGGGTCAACAGGGCGCGGATTTCATCGCAATCGCTGCAAAAGTCAGCCGTCACGTTGAAGATGACCGGCCTTTTGGGAGCAGAAAAGGGAAGATTTTTCAAAAACAAGGCCCATTCCGTTTCTGCTCCTTGAATCAGGGGGCTGTGCCAGGCGCCGCTGACTTTCAAGGGGACGGCCCTCGCGCCTTGGGCGGCGGCTGCCTCGGCGGCCTTTTGCACCGGTTCGGGGGCCCCGCTGATGACGACCTGGGTGGCCGTGTTGTGGTTGGCCACCCCCACGGGTCCGCCTTGCCTTGCTTTTTCGAGGCATTTCAGGACTTCTTCCAGGGGCAACCCCACCAGGGCGACCATGCGTCCCGGATGTTTCCGGGCTTCCCGGTGCATGAGCTGTCCGCGTTTCAAGACGGCCTTCAAGGCGTCCTCCTTCAAGAGCACCTCCGAAGCGGCAAGGGCGCTGTATTCTCCCAGGCTGTGTCCTGCCGTGACATCCGGTCGAACGCCGTGGCGTTCGATGGCGGCAAGGCAGGCCAGGTTGACCACGGTGACGGCGGGCTGAAGATTGACCGTCTCGGTCAAGGCCTCCATGGGGCCTTTGAAACAGAGCCTCTTGAGGTTCATCCTGACCGTTTCTTCCGCCATGTCGAAGAGGTCTTTGACGAAATCGAATTCCCGGTAAAGGTCCCGTCCCATGCCCACGGACTGGGATCCCTGGCCCGGAAACAAAAATGCCCTGTTCATGGTCGCATGCCTCCCCTCAGGTATTCAGTTTGAAGAGTTTTCGCGTGATATCGAGGATCATGGCCTTGGTCTCGTGCTGGGAGATGTTTTTCAGATAAAGGGTGGGATCGTGGAGGATCTTGTTTACCATGGCGTTGGCCATCCGGTAAAAGGCCTCCCGATGGGAGTCGCTGATGCCGTTGAACCCCGACAGCGTTTTTTCGATTTCCGCGCGCAGGATTCCTTCGATCTTGTTCCTCAACGCCACCACCGTGGGGACCACTTCCAGACTCTCGTACCACCGGCGGAATCCCAACACGGCCTCGTCCACGATCCGTTCCCCTTTGGCCGCTTCCCGGAGGCGGTCCTCCTTGTTTTCCTCGACGATCCCCTTTAAGTCGTCGATGTCGTAGACATAGGTGTTGGAGAGTTGGTTGATGGCCGGGTCGATGTCCCGGGGCACGGCGATGTCGATGAAAAACAGGGGGCGGTTTTTCCTGGCCCGGATGATCCCTTTGACTTGGTCGTGGGCAATCACCACCTCCGGTGCGCCTGTGGAGCTGATGATGATGTCCACCACGGTGAGCAAATCGTCGATCTCTTCGAACCGAATGGCTTGCCCCTTGAACTTTTCGGCCAGATGGAGGCCCCGTTCAAAGGTCCGGTTGGCCACGAAGAGGGATCCCACGCGATGGCGCACCAGGTGTTCCACGGCGATCTCCGCCATTTCACCGGCGCCCACCAGGAGGACCTTCTTCCCCTCCAGGGTATCGAAGATCTTCTTGGCCAGCTCGATGGCGGCGTAGCTGATGGAGACCGCGTGATCCCCGATACCGGTCTCGGTCCGGACCCGCTTGGCCACGAAGAAGGCCCGGTGGAGCAATCGATTGAGGATGACCCCGGTGGTCTTCTTGGTCGTTGCCAGTCGATAGGCCGCCTTTATTTGCCCCAGGATTTGGGGTTCCCCCACCATCATGGAATCGAGGCTGGAAGCCACCCGGAAGACATGACGCACCGCCGCATCCCCCACATGGACGTAAAGGGCGTCTTCAAGGAGCGCCGCATCCACCCGTCCGATCCCGGCAAGCAGGCCTTTCACGTATTGGGCGGCCCGGTCCCGGTTCCGGGTGACGGTGAGCACTTCCACCCGGTTGCAGGTGGACAACAGCATGGCTTCCTGAACATCCGGGTCCCGGCGCAGGGTTTCCAGGCCGGATTCCGCGTCGGTTTCAGACAGCGCGATGCATTCCCGAAGCGCCACCGGCGCGGTCTCGTGATTGAGGCCGATGAGCAGGATGTCCGGAGAGGACGGGGGGACTGGAGGACTCTTCGTTTTGGTCGTGGATTCCAATTGAGTGCTTAACTCTTTGAAAAGATGAAGCCTGAAAGACTATAACCGGGTGAACACGCCATGGTGGCCTTTCAGGAAAAAGTTAACACCGAAAAAAGTGAACAGCAACACGGCGAATCCGATGATGGAGAGAATGGCCGCCCGCCGCCCTCGCCATCCCACGGCAAGGCGCTCATGGAGGAGTGCCGCATAGACCAGCCAGGTGATGGCGGACCAGACTTCTTTGGGGTCCCAACTCCAGAATCGGCCCCAGACGGCCTTTGCATAGATGAAGCCCCCGATCAATCCTGCGGTGAGAAAGGTAAAGCCCACCACGATGCAGGCGTAACCGGTGGCATCGAGGCGTTCCAAAGAAGGGAGGCGGGAAAAGAAAAAGCCCCGGGCCTTTCGCTTGATGGTGCGTTCCTGGAGTAAGTATAAAGTACCGGCGCCGCAAGCCAAGGCAAAGGCGGCGTCACCGATGAAGACGCAGATCACATGGAAGACGAACCAGAAGCTGGAGAAGATGCCTTTGCTTTCCCCGGCATACCGGGGAAGCTGAGAGGCCACGAGCATGAGGGCCAGGGCGAGGGGCGCCACGAAGACCCCCAGCACCTTCAGTTTGAACCGGTACCGAATGGCCAGAAAGACGGCGCTCACGGCCCATGCCGCCAGCGACAACGTCTCGAACAGGTTCCTAACGGGCATGTGGCCGATCTGAATGAAGGTCCAAAGGATCATGGCACAGTGGCACAGAAACCCGAAAAAAAGAAGGAGGTATCCGATCCGGTGAAGGAGGTCCTTCTGGAAGAAAAGGTATGCCAAGTAACAGGCCGTGCTCAACAGGTAAAAGCCGATGATGGCGGCGATAAAATGTTCCATGGCCTCACCGCCCCTGTTGGGTCCGGGCCTCTTGGCACAAAGAACGCCGGCTGGGGGCCGTCATGCCGTCAGGAGGCGTCTTTTGGCAGGGTATCGATTTCATAGTCTTTTCCAAACGTTTTCCGGAGCCGTTCATTGATGCGGGAAATATCCCTTTTTTTCACCCATTCCAGCATGTCGCTCTTTATCATCGATTCAAACAGGCGCTTGTGGGCCTCCGGGGCATGGGCGGTTTTCAGCAGCTTGCGCCGGATGTGTCCCATGATGTGGAGAAACTCTCCATACTCGGGTCCGAATCGCTTTTCAAGGGCCTTCCGAAGGGTTTTGGCGAAGGCCGGGCTTGTCCCGGAAGTGGAGATGGCGATGATCAGATCCCCCCGGTTCACGATGGAAGGCAGGATGAAGTTGCATGCTTCCGGCCGGTCGGCGATGTTGCAAAGCATGTTGCGGCCCATGGCCTCCCGGCTGAGGGAAAGGTTGAGGGTGGCATCGTCTGTGGCGCCGAAGACCAAAAGCATGCCCTCCAGGTCCTCGGGACGGTAGGGCCGCCTTTTGAGCGTGATGTCCCCGGATTCGGCCAACGCCTCAAGGCGGGGGGTGACTTCCGGACTGACCACATGGACCTTTGCGCCGCAGTCCAAAAGGGTGTTGACCTTTCGGGTCGCCACGTCGCCGCCCCCCACCACCAGGCAGGCCCTCCCCTTGATGTCCAGATAGATGGGATAGTATTTCATGGTTTCGGCGCCGGTTCCGGACGGCCAATGGGTGCCGCCTGGATGCCTCCGGGTCCCAGATGGAGGGTCATCAAGTCGAAGGCCGTCTTGACCCGTCCGGAAAAGGTTTTTCGGCATTGTTCTTCGATGTCGGTCATGTCGCACTCGGGGTAGAGGTGGGTCAGGACCACCATGGAGACGCCGGCCTTTTGGGCCACTTTCCCCACGAGGGACGGGGTCATGTGCCCCGCCACCTTCATCTCGTCCGGAAGGGCCGACTCACAGATCAGAAGGTCGGCGCCTCTGGCCAGATGGATCAAGGCCTCCGTGTAGTCCGTGTCGCCCGAGTAGACCACCGACGCGCCGGAGGGACTTTCGATCCGCAATGCCACGCTCTCCGGGTTGTGGGCTGTGGGCATGGAGGAGACGGTGAATCCGGAAAACCCTCGCCCATCGGGACCCTTATTGTCCAGCTCGATGAATTCCAGCATCTTCGGGGGAAGGGTCACCCAGTCTCCGTAGACCCCTTGAAGCCCTTCGTAGAAGGCCGCAAGACCCTTTCCGGCGAGAATCTTGAGGGGGAAGGTCCGGCGCTGGGCCTCGGGATACTTGGTGGAAAACAAAAAGGGCACAAATTCTCCGGAATGGTCCGGGTGGAAATGGCTCAAAAAAAGATGGGAGATCTCGAAAAGGGTCACCCCCGCCTCCAGCAGACGGCGCAGGGTCCCGGGGCCGGCGTCCAAGAGGATCTTATTCCCTTCGACGCACACCAACGCAGAACAGGCGCTCCGTTTCAACGAGGGCACGCAGGTGCCCGATCCCAAAATCGTGACGGAGAGTTCCGGATTCCTCAAGGTCCCCGTCCTATCTTCTTTCCCGTGTTTTTCTGACAATCCAGGACAAAACCCGCTTGTGGTTTTCAATATCCACTTCCTCTTTCAGGTTTGCTTTGGGCAGTTCCGCGCGCGCCATGCTCTTGTGCCCGCCGGCGCTTCCCATTTGTCCAAAGCTTTTTTTGGCAATTTTCCCCGCATCCTTCCGGAGACCGTCGTTTCTGAAGATGATGACCAGCTTGTCCTGCCACAATCCCGACACGATGCTCCAGGTAACGGTATCGATGCCCATGAAGAAATCGGCGATCAACACGCAGACGTCCGGATTGGATACCGGGCCCAGATGGACGTACATGCGGCCTTTCCTGAGCCGCCTGCTTTCGAGAGCGTCCTGGAAATACTTCAGGTAATCCAATTTCAGGTGGGCCCGTTCGATCTTCTGGGCCAGGGAAACGTTGGCGTATTTGAAGAGGTGATGAAAGGCCCGAAGGTCTTCGGGGACTGTCTTTCGTTCGAAGTTGTGGGTGTCCACCTTAATGGCGTGGAAGAGAGCCGTGGCCAGCCTGACACTGGGTTTGATTTTCGCGGCCCTCAAGTATTCCGTCAGGATGCTCGCCGTGGCCCCGTATTGGGGGCGGATGTCCGTAAACGGCGCATCGGCTTCGGTATCCGGATGGTGATCGATGATGACATGGGGCCGGATCCGGGAAAAAAGCGCATTGTGGTCCGGCTGGGAATCCACCATGACGAAGCGCGTGAAAGCCCTCATCTTCACGCGGTCCATATGGATAAGGGGCACCCGCAGCAGCCGGATCATGGCCCGGTTGTCCGGCCGGTCCACGGCGGCGATGTGCGACAGGGTCACCCCGGCCACCTTGCGCCACAACAGGCGCTTGACGGCCATGGCAGAGGCGATGGCATCCGGATCCGCGGCAATGGCGATCAGCACCTGATCCGCCGATGCAAACTGCTGATAGAAACGGGTGAGTCGTTCTTTGGATGAAAGGGCCATGCAATAAACCGGTTTTTACCAGGTCAATGAAGTCTTGAAAATTTATCATAGATTAAAACAGACACAAACTCAAGAACATGCCCCGGACGCGCTTTTGTTCCACATCCCCTCAAAAAGGGCCTTCAGACCCCCTGTCTTCCAAATGCGCCCCGGTCCGGTTCAGGGTTGTGGCAGGGAGGCGTCGTAGGCTTTTTCCACTGCGTTCTGGACGGCGTTCATAAGGACCACGCTGCTGTTGGTGGCCCCGGACACCGCATCGACTGCGGTGGACTGTTCCGCCACGATGCGCCGGGGAATGATTTTGATGACACGTTTCCCTTTCCAGGAGGCAACATGCTTCACGACTTCCACCCGCCGGATCCTTCCGCCCTGGATGAAAACGCGGACCGTGGCGCTGTTGAGGCCGCTTCGGCTTTTCCCGAGATAGATACCGTCTCGGACCCGGCGGGATAAAAGGGGGGCGCCCGTGGGCCGGGCCAGCTGGCAGGAAAGGCCGGTGATCATGAAAAAAACACCAAGGAGAAGGCCCGCGGACCGAAAAACAACGCTGTCGTGTGTCATCATTTAGACCTCGGGAAGAATGAAGAAGGCCGCCTCCTTTGAAAGGGACGGCCTTTGGGTTTTCCATGTGGTGGCGATGCAGGGATTCGAACCCCGGACACTGCGGATATGAGCCGCATGCTCTGACCACCTGAGCTACATCGCCACAAAGAACAGCGGCCTTTTAGCAGAGGCTTTCATGGGACGTCAAGTCAAAAGACTCACTGCATCTTGCGGGAGCCTTTCACGGTCACGCTGTATTCATCCAGGTTCCCGGGCAGGTTCCCGAAAACAATCATAAAGGCGCCTGTCTGTCCGGGTTTCAGCCGTGTCGGGGGGCTTTTTCCAGGTTTGCGACCGGAAAGGCGGGCATCGATGGCGTTTAACTCCATTTTCAAAAGCTCGGGCTCGGGAAGCCAATTGCCGCAAAGTACGGTTTTACGGGCAACCACGCGCCGCGCCTTGGTGACCAGGTTGCCGGTCAGCTGGATATCGGTTCGGGGCTCGGGATAATCGTTTCGGACCTTTCCGGTGATCACAAAGCGTTTTTCGCCTTTGACACTCGTGATGAAACGGCCCTTTACGTCCAGAATGCGTATCCGGAGATTGCCGGGATCTTGCACCCGGCTTTTAGAGGCGTCGCTGATAAAGGGAATGGAGAGGTCGGAGAGAAAAGGGATGGAGATGCCCATCCGGGCTGCAAAGAAGGACGCCCCGTAACCCACGCCTCCAATAAGCACCAGGACCAGCAGGATCAAGAAGGGGGTGCGGATCCGTTTCTGTTTTCCGGAGATAGAGAAGACTTCGGGCGGCAATCCCGGTGCAACCGTGCTTCCAGTTGCCGGGGAGGGTCCCTCTTCTTCCGGAGGCTCTCTTTCAGCGCCGGAGGGCCCTTGTTCCTTTTCTTCCGGTGCGATGGCGAGCGGCTCCTTTTCTTCCATTCCCGAGGGGGCTTCGGTGTCGAGCGTGAATTCGGGTGGAGGGGGCGCTTCGTCCACGGCCGTTTCCTGGAAGGCGCTCAAGTCCAGCTCGTCGATGATGCCGGCTTCCGTTTCTTCTTGGTGCGGCACTTCCCCTTGTTCCGGCGTTTTTTCAGGTGTCGCCGCCTCAGGCGTCTCAGGGGTCCGGTCACCGAGGAGTTCGCTGTCAATTTCAAGGACAGGCTCCTCAGGGACTTCCTTCAAGAGGTCGTCATGCGCTTTTTCCGCTTTTGTGTCCTGACGGGTCTGGGTTTCTGGCGTCAGGATTTCTTCGAGTTCGCTCAGGTCGAAGTCGATCTTCCCCGCATCGGGAGGAGGGGAAGCGCCTTCCGGCTCCCCGTCCAGGTCTGAGTCTTCTTCCAGGATAAGTTCAAGATCCCCTGTTTCAGGTGTTTTTTCCTGCTTGTCCTGCAGGGGGGCCTCAACATCCGCCACCAGGTCGGCGGCCTCACCGGCGGGGTCTTTCACATCCGGTGCCGGTAAATCCGAGATTTCAGACAGATCCAGGATATCCGCCTCGTCAAAGGGGGTGTCTTCCTCCGGGACCTTTCCTTCCGATTGTGGACCGCCTTCTTGTTGCGCAGATTCCAGGGCCTCTGAAACTTTGCCGCCACCCTCCTTTTCATCCACCAGGTCCTGGAGGACATCCCCCGTGTCCTTCCTGTCGGAGGCGTCCCAGGTCGTGGGAAAAACAGTAAAGACATGGTCGCAATTGGAGCATTGCACCTTGGAGCCGCCCTTGTCTAAGAGGGTTTCGTCCAAGGTGAAGCGGCTGTTGCATTGTTCGCAGGTGACAATCATGGAGCCTCTCCCCTGTTAGGATTTAAGCGGCGGATACCCGGCAGACGGCGGTGGTTCTCATCCTTCAGCGCTTTTGAATCTTTAAGTAATCGATAAGAAAGACCGTTGTCAACCCTGTATCCCCCAGGTCTTTCACGGCCACCACATCCATGTTCCAAAGATCCCTGTTCCCCTTTCGGTGGCGCCCGCTTGGCAGAGGGACACGGTGTGGCCCGTGGATTGAATCCTGGACAAAATCGATGCGGCCAAGGGGGCTTACAGCCCGGTTTCGGCCAGTTTCTGGATCAGTCTTTTTTGCTCGGCGGTGAACCGTTTCGGGATGCGGACCAGGATATCCACATAAAGATCCCCCCTGCCGTCGCCTTTCATGTGCGGCAATCCGTGGCCCGCCAGGCGCATCCGGGTCTTATGTCGGGTCCCCTGGGGAATGGTGAGGCTCAAGGTCTTGTTTTCCACGGTGGGAATGGAAAGGGTGGTGCCCAGCAAGGACTCGGTAAGCTTGATTTCACGGTTCATGTAGAGATCATAACCCTTACACGAGAAGTTCGGATCTTCCATGACCTTGGCCTTGATATAGAGGTCGCCGGGGGGACCGCCGGAAGCGCCCGGTTCCCCTTTCCCGGGAAGGCGCAGTTTTTTCCCGTTGATCAGCCCCTTGGGCACCTTGACGTTCAGTTGCCGCGTTACCCCGCCGTGGTTGAAAGCGATCTTTTTCGTGGTGCCGCTGGCCACTTCCTTCAGTGTCAGGGGCAATTCATAGATCAGATCTTGCCCCTTGGCCGCTTTTTCACCGGGCATTCCATGGAAATTGAAGGGAGAGGAGCCGTGCCCGAAGGAGAACCGGATGCCGCCCCTGGAGCCCCTTGAAAAGGAGGCGCCGCCCAGTCCGAACTCGCGGAGGATTTCGCTGAAATCGAATCCTTTGAAGATGTCTTCCTGGGAGAAACGCTGTTGGAACCCTGATGATCCGAAGGTGTCATACTGCCGGCGCTTTTCATCATCGCCGAGCACGGCGTAGGCTTCACTGAGTTCCTTGAACTTCTCCTCTGCGGACTTGTCTCCATGGGCCTGGTCCGGATGGTACTTCATGGCAAGCTTCCGGTAGGCTTTCTTGATTTCTTCCTTGGAAGCGTTCTTGGAAACACCGAGGATGCTGTAATAATCTTTATCAGACATATTCTGGTTTTACTATCAGGGAAAAGAAGTCCCTGTCAAGCATTCTGGGGGACGTTGTTGACAAAGTTGACTTATTGATGGTAGGCACAGGATAGATTTCTGTAAAGGAGTAATAAGATGCCGCGCCGTGCCCGCCTGGATGCCCCTGGGACTTTGCATCATGTAATCGTTCGAGGAATCGAAAAACGACGGATTGTAGACGATGAGGCCGATCGGGAAAATTTTGTGGAGCGCCTGGGGAAGCTTGCGGGCAATACTGGGACCCGCATCTTTGCCTGGGCCCTCATGCCCAACCATGCGCATATTCTTTTGCGCAGCTCTGAATTTGGTCTGTCGGCTTTCATGCGCCGGCTGCTGACCGGATATGCCATTTATTACAATCGACGGCATCAACGGTGGGGACATTTATTTCAAAACCGTTACAAGTCCATTGTTTGTGATGAAGATGCTTATTTCAAAGAGCTGGTGCGCTACATTCATTTAAATCCTTTGCGGGGGAATCTGGTTAAAAACTTATCCAAGCTGGGTCGTTACCGCTGGAGTGGTCATGGCGTCATTTTGGGGAACATTCACTATTCCTGGCAGGATCGCGACTATGTATTGAGAGGGTTCGGCCAAAAGGAAAAGGAAGCCAAAAAAGCCTACCGCAACTACATTGAAAAGGGAATCGAGCAAGGTCGCCGGCCCGAGTTGGTGGGAGGAGGATTGATCCGGTCTGTAGGGAGCTGGTCGGCGGTCAAAGCCTTGCGTCAAACCGGAAATCGTGAGGTGTGTGATGAGCGCATCTTAGGCAAGGGCGATTTTGTGAAGCAGATCATTAAAGAAGCCGAGCACCGAATCAAATACCAACTGCCGCTTGTCGAGAAAAAACAAAGCATTGATGAATTGATTTTAGCCATATGCAACGATGAAAAAATAAGTCTGAAAGAAATAACAGGGGGCAGTCGGCACAGAAAAGCAAGCCGGGTACGCGCACGGATTGCGATCGAGCTGGTCAAACAACACGGCCTCCCTCTGGCTGAAATCGCCCGGCAGCTTGGGGTTTCCACCTCTGCCATATCAAAAATAATCAAACGCGCAAACCAATAAGTCAACTTTGTCAACAACGTCCCCCAGGATGCAGGTCTTTCACGGAACGATCATCACTTGTGATGAGAGCGACCATGTCTTCAGCTACCTGGTTGAAGATAAGGGGAAAATCGAATACGTCGGCAATCATCTGCCCGAGATCTATGCCGGCAAAACGCCGGTTGAATTGGGTGAAAAAGCGCTTTTGCCCTCATTTGGCGACGGTCATATTCATTTTTCCAACTGGGCCTTGATCGCCGGTTCTTTTTTTGACGTGCGATCAGCGGGGAATGTTCCCGAAACGGGCGCCCTGATCGAAAATTTTATCCGCGCCCATCCAAAAAGTAAGCTGGTGCTTTGCTTCGGGGCGTCAAAACATCGCGTTGAAGAAAAAAGATGGATCACCCGGCGGGAACTGGACCGGGTTTGCCAGGATAAGCCACTGATTGTCATTTGCTATGACGGCCATTCGTGCATTATCAACAGCTGCCTCTTAAATAAACTACCCGCTAAAATCCACCGCTTGCGGGGCTTCAACGCCGATACGGGGCAGCTTTTCAATGAAGCCTATTATGCCGCCATGGACTTTGTCACCTCCATGGTATCCCCCCTTTCTCTGGTGAGGAGCATCATCAAAGGATACGACCTGCTCGCTGAAAAGGGTATCGGCATGATTCATCCGGTGGAAGGCATCGGCTTTCCCCTGGATCTGGATGTGACCCTGGTCAGCCTGATCGCCCGGGCCCAGACCCAAAAAAACCACTTTCAGACCCGGCTTTTTTTTCAGACCATGGATCCCTGCAAGGTCAAAAAGCGGAAATTGCCCCGCATCGGGGGATGTTTCGCCACGGCTTTGGATGGGTGCTTCGGGGCCTGCGATGCCGCTCTGGTCGAGCCGTACACCCACGATCCAAACAACAAAGGCATTCTCTTTTATGAAGATAGGGATGTGGTCAATTTCACCAAGGCGGCCAACCGGGCCGGATTGCAAATCGAAATGCACGCCATCGGCGATGCCGCCACCCACCAGGCCGTCATGGCCATCGAGCAGGCATTGAAAGACTTTCCCCGCCCGGATCACCGCCACACCCTCATTCATGCTTGCCTGATGGCGCCAGAAGATATCGACAAGTGCGCCCGGCTGGGGATCGGCATTACGCTGCAGCCGGGATTTTTAATCAGCCCCCTGGAACCGGTGGCATATCTGGAGGAGATTTTAGGCCCCCGCGTAAAAACCAGCTCGCCGCTGAAAACGTTGATCGATTCCGGCATCCATGTCAGCAGCGGCTCGGATGCGCCGGTTACCCATCCCGACCCCCTGCGCGCGATCTATGGCGCCTGCAACCATCCCTATGATCCCGGTCAGTCTTTATCGATTCAACAAGCCCTCAAGATGGCGACCTACGAAGTTGCCCGGACCGGTTTCGACGAACAAAGGCGCGGGAGCCTGGAAAAGGGCAAAGTCGCGGATATGGTTATTTTAAACCGCAATCCGCTGGCCATGGACCCCAAAGATCTGTTGAAGCTGGAAGTGGATCAACTGTATCTTTCCGGAAAAAGCTATACCCCCAATATGCCGCTCCTTCATGCTTTGGCAAGGGGCCTTGTGGCCAGCAACCGGCTGATCTGATTTCACTTAAAAGATCATTTTGAACACGAAGTGTCGGGTCGACACATAGAAAATCAGAAAGGCTTCAAGGTCTTTACATTCCGGATAGGAAGGTGCCTTTTGGGGTGTGGTTTGAGCGTGGAAGCCGGAGAATTTTTTCAAACTCTTCTGGAGGTTCCATAACCAAAAGGATCCGCGAGCGTCTGTCAAGATGGGATTTGAGGGGTGCGGGCCGGACCGGCGGCGGGATGGCCTTTTCCTGCGCGGAGGGCGATCATCAACACGGAAAGGGCCGAGGGCGTCATCCCGTCCACGCGCAAGGCCTGACCCAAAGAGACCGGCCCCACCGCGGAAAGCTTTTGTTTGAGTTCCGTGGAAAGGCCGTGGACGCGGGTAAAGTCGAAATTCTCGGGGATCTTTTGGTTTTCCAGGGTCTTGAACTTTTCGATTTCTTTGAGCTGACGCCGGATGTAGCCTTCGTATTTGACCTCGATTTCCACCTGCCGGGTCACCTTTTCCGAAAGGGGCACCGGCGGCTGGGAAAGGGTCTGCACCACGTCGTAATCGAGTTCCGCCCTTTTGAGCAATTGGTCCAGGGGGATGCCGTCCTTTAATCGGGGGGAGCCCCGACGCGCAAGATAGGTGTTGACGCTGGGAAGCGGCTTGATCACCGTGCTCTTGATCCGGTGGATTTCCTCGGCGATCTGCTTCTTTCTTTCCCGGATCTCTTTCGCCGCTTCAGGAGGAAGCAGGCCCAGACGGGAACCCATTTCCACCAGGCGCAGGTCGGCGTTGTCCTCCCGGAGCATGAGGCGGTATTCGGCCCGGGATGTGAACATGCGGTAGGGCTCCAGGGTGCCCCGGGTGATGAGATCGTCCACCAGGACCCCCATATAGGCCTGGGAACGGTCCAGGACAAAGGGCGGCCGGCCTTGCACCGTCAAGGCGGCGTTGATGCCGGCCCAGAGCCCCTGGGCCCCGGCCTCTTCATAGCCCGAGGTGCCGTTGATCTGGCCGGCCAAAAAGAGGCCCGCCACGCGTTTGGTCTCCAGGGTCGCTTTGAGCTGGTCGGGGTTCACATAGTCGTACTCGATGGCATAGGCGGGCCGGACGATCTGCGCCTCTTCCAGGCCGGGCACGGATCGGACAAGGGCCACCTGGATTTCCAGAGGCAGGCTGTTTCCCAGCCCGCTGGCATAGATTTCATCGGTATCGAGCCCCTCGGGCTCCAGAATGACCTGGTGTTGGTCTTTGTCGGAAAAGCGGACCACCTTGTCTTCCAGGGAGGGGCAGTAGCGCGCAGAGACACCGTGGATTCTTCCCCCGTACAGGGCGCTGTGCTTTAGGTTGTCGCGCACGATCTTGTGGCTTTCGGGAGTGGTGTGGCCCATGTAGCTGGGCAGTTGGGGCAGGGGGCTTTTTTCACAAAAAAAGGAAAAGGGCACGGGTGAGGGGTCCGGTTCATGGCGGGTGAACCGGGTGAAGTCGATGCTCGATTTTTTCAGGCGGGGCGGGGTGCCGGTTTTCATCCGGCCCGTCGAAAATCCCAGGGACCGGAGGTGCTCCGGAAGGGCGTACGAGGCGAATTCCCCGGCGCGACCGGCTTGAAATGCGGTAAACCCGATGTGGACCAGGCCGCTCAAGAAGGTGCCGGTGGCCAGGATGACGGTTTTTGCCGGGTATTCGGACCCGGTTTGATCCCGGACCCCCAAAACCCGGCCCTTTTCCACCACGAGGGCCTCCACCATGGCCTGCCGGAGGTGCAGCCGGGGCTGGGCCTCCAGCCGGGCCTTCATGGCCACATGATACCGGTTCTTGTCGTTTTGAGTGCGCGTGCAATGGACGGCGGGGCCCTTCTTGGTGTTGAGGGTCCGGTACTGGATGGCGGTTTTGTCAGACACCTTGGCCATCTCGCCGCCAAGGGCGTCGATTTCTTTGACCAGCTGTCCCTTGGCCATGCCGCCGATGGAGGGGCTGCACGGCATGGCGGCCACCTTGTCCAGGTCGATGGCCATCAAAAGGGTATGACACCCCATTCGGGCAGCGGCCAGGGCGGCTTCACATCCGGCATGCCCGGCCCCCACCACAATGACATCATATGCGTTCATGGTTGTGCAAATCCGATTTATCGCGTTTGAATCCTTCAGGTTTATGTATATAATCGAAAGGATTGTCAATCAAGCTTCCCCCGGCGTCTGTATTGTTTCCGGGGCAAAAAGGAGAACAGGACGGTCGCTGAAGACATGAAAAAGCGGTACCGGGATTTCAACACCTACCTGAGGGAGCGGTTCGGATGCCGGGTGCAGAAGATCACCCTGGATGCCGGATTCTCCTGCCCCAATCGGGACGGCAGTCTTTCTTCAAAGGGATGTCTTTTTTGCAACCCCAGAGGCTCCGGCACGGGGGCTTATCTGAAAGGCGTGTCCATCCGCGACCAGGTGGAGGCAGGCCGGAAAAACCTTTCCCGCCGCTATGGGGCGAAAAAATTCATCGCGTATTTCCAGGCATTTACCAATACTTATGGGCCCGTGGAGCACCTAAAAGCCGTCTATGACGAGGCCCTGGCGGCTGCCGATATGGTGGGGCTTTCCGTCGGCACCCGGCCGGATTGTGTTAACGACGACGTGCTCGATCTTTTACAGGGGTATCTCGGGACCCACCTGGTGTGGGTGGAATACGGCCTGCAA
>JALVQN010000025.1 GCA_027025555.1 Desulfobacterales bacterium | reverse complement strand
TCCACACTCTCATGGGAGATGGGGGTGGTCCGGGAGCCGCCGCCGGGAAGCAAGAGATCCTTTCCATGGGCCCCGTCCGTATGGATATGGGTGGATATCAATCGATGGCCGCTTTCGCTTCGGGTCAGGATCGCTGCGCCGGCACCGTCTCCCCAGAGGATGCAGGAAGCACGGTCCTGCCAGTTCACGGTCCGGGTCATGACCTCCGCCGCCGCCACGAGAACGGTGCGGCAGGCCCCTGTATTCAGATATTGCCGGGCCACATCCAGGCCGAAGATAAATCCCGAACACGCCGCCGTGATGTCGAAGGTGACGGCCCGGGGCGCATGGAGCTTGGCTTGCAGCCAGTTGGCGGCGGCCGGGCAACAGGTGTCCGGGGTGATGGTGGCCACCAGGATGAGGTCCAGGGCGTCGGCGGTGATCTCCGCCATGGCCAGGGCTTTCTTGACGGCCTCCAGGGCCAAATCCGAGGTGCAAACGTCCGGATCCGCCATGCGGCGTTCACGGATGCCGGTGCGCTGATAAATCCACGCGTCGCTCGTATCCAGGCCCATCCGTTCCAAATCCGTGTTGTGCAATACCTTGGGCGGCACATGGGACCCCGTGCCGATGATGGAAACCGGTTCCATGCTTCATATCCTTTTGAGTGCAAGGGGCGGATGCAGCCGGGCGTTGGCGGCTTTGAGCTGGGCTTCGCCTGATATGACCGCCACCGCCAACGGCCTGTTTCCATTGGCGAAATACCGGCGGGCCACCGCAACGACCCGATCCCGGGTGATGTGCAGCACGCTTTCTTTGAAACGCTGGCGCGCCTCGTCGGTCAGATGAATCAGGCTCCGGACAAAGGCCTTCCTGGCGCCGGGCCCGGGGGGATCCGGCCGATCGATGTCCGCGCATACCTGCAAAACGGCTTCCTTCACATCCGTTTTCGTGTACTGCCCGGAACAGATGAAGTCCTTGGCCCGATCAAAGGCCTCCAGGGTCTCGACGATGTGGGGATCCCGGTAGGAGCACAGATTGAATACCCCGGTCTCGGTGTTATAGAGGGCAAATGCCCCGTAGGCCCCGCCCTTCTCCCGGATCTCCCGGTGCAAATAGAGGGAACGAAGCATTTTGGCGATGACCGAAAGGGCCGGCGCATCCTCGTGCCCCATGCGCACGGCCTGGAAGGTCTGGGCCACAAAGGAAACCGCCGACGCCGTGCTCCACCCCTCCCGGACCACGCCTTCTCCGTCCTCCGGGACAGGCGGTGCAACGGCGGCCTGAAGCCCCCCTTCCCGGGTCAGGCGGGAAAAGAACGCGCCCCGGCGCATCCACTCGCCGGCGCTTTGAAGGGCTTCACGGTCCCCGATGAAGGCCGCCCGCACGGCTTCCGGCACAAAGACGCGCTTCCCGATGGCATCGAGCCTTTCGGCAAAAGCCGCCATGGGGCAGTCCCCGGATCCGGTCTTGAGCCCCTTGACCGCCTTGAGCTGGGACACCCCGTGCCAGGTTTCCTCCAAGGCGGCGGCACAAGAGAAATGCCGCGACGCCAGAGACATGGCCAGCCGGTGCCCGTTGTGCACCACACCGGTTTCCAGGTGCGCCCGGTATTCATCGAGAAGGGTTTCGAGTCGGGTGAGGTCAAAGACATCGAAATCCGACAACATCTCGTCGAGGATCTCAAACATCTTCTCCTGGTTCCGGTTCAGGCACTTGGCGTGAACCAGGACAAAGGGCATGGGTTCACCCGACTCATCATGGCGAACCCGGGCGTTTGCGGAAGAACCGATTCCCCCGGCCCAGCGGTCGATCCTCTTGGCCATGGCCACATAGTCCCTGTGGCGGGTCCCGATCCTGGACAGGGCCCAGCAGAAAAAGCCGACCCAGGGCAGGGCCTCCTGATCCAGGGCCCCGACCCCGGCGGCCGCCGCCACATAAAAGATGCCGCCCGTGGGCACCTCGTAACAGACAGCCGGCGCGTTCTCAAAAGGCCCGGGGACCACCCGCACCACCTTCGGCGGGATGTCTTCGATTTCCAGGGTGGGCAGAACATCCGCCGGTTCTTCGGATTCCTGGAGCACAAGAAGGGCATGGGTATCCCTTTTGATGGTTTCCACGTCTTCCCGGGACAGTCCTTGTTTGACAGCTTCCAGTTTGTCCCGGATTTGGCGGGCATACGTTTCTTCCATTTCGGGATCCGGAGAAAGCGTCAGAAGGACCCGATGGGGATTTTCCAGGAAAAACCGGCGAAGCGCCTCT
>JALVQN010000024.1 GCA_027025555.1 Desulfobacterales bacterium | reverse complement strand
TTCGAGATCACCTCCCCCACCCCTTCCTTGTCGGGCTGGAAAATGGCAATCTCGGCCGCCGGGACAGGAATGCCCACCGAATCGAAATTGATATCGCCGTCCCGGTGGATGGTGGAATATCCCGCCACTTCCGTTTGTCCGTAAATCTGTTTGAGGTTCACGCCAAGGGCATGGAAAAACCGGAACACATCCGGTCCCAGGGCGGCTCCCCCGGTCATGGCCGAGCGCACCTTCGAAAATCCCAGCCGGTCCCTCAATGCCCGGAACATGACTGCATAGGCCAACCCGTAGAGCCCCTTCCAATACCAGGGCGGCGTCTTTTTCTCAAACTTGAAATCGGCCCAGCGATACCCGATGGGAAGACAGAGATCATAGACAACGGATTTAAAAAAGGAGGCATCCAGATGCTTCACCATTACCTGCCGGGAGATTCCCTCCCACATCCGCGGCGAGGCCACCACCAGACTCGGAGCGATCTCGTACAGGTCCGCCATGGCGGTTTCCGGCTCCTCGGGGAAGTTCACCGTGTATCCTGAATACAGGGCCGAAAAGATGCTCATGGTCTGCTCCACGATCCAGGGAAGGGGGATGAAAGACAAGAACTGATCCTCGGGATACTTGGGATCCACCTCATCCAGGGCCGCCACCATGCTGATGATGTTGTGGTGCGTCAGCAGGGCCCCTTTCGGCTTGCCGGTGGTGCCGGAGGTATAGCAGATGAGGGCCAGATCCTTCCCCTTGGTGTCGTGGATGTTTTTCTCGAACAGATCCGGTGCGTCCTTTGCGAGCCTTTGTCCCAGGGCTTCTACTTCGTCAAAACGGATCAGGAGCGGATCGTCATAATCCCACAGGCCCTTGGGGTCCGTATAGATGATCTTTTTCAGGCGGGGAAGCGCTTCTTTGAGGGAGAGTATTTTATCCACCTGCTCCTGATCTTCGGCCACGATCATACTGGCGCCGCTGTGGTCGATGATGAAGGCCACCTCGGACAAAACGGCATCCTGGAAGATCCCGAAAGGAACGGCCCGGGCCGCCTGGACGGCAAGCTCCGCATAGACCCACTCGGGCCGGTTGTCTCCGATGATGCCCACTGTTTCCCCGGCCTTCAGGCCCAGGGCGATAAGACCCAGGGAAAAGTCTTTCACGTGCTTAAGATATTGTCGCCATGTGACCGGCTGCCATATGCCGTATTCCTTTTCCCGCAAGGCCGCCCTTCGGTCTCCGAAGCGATCGGCGTTGCGGATCAAGAGCAGAGGCAGGGTCCGGGGTGTTTCTGAAGTCCTCATGGGCCCAAAAAACCGTCTTTCATGGGCTTACAGTCGCGTGCGGGCCCTGGGATCTTCCCCCAGATAGGCACGGATCACCTGGGGATTTTCCTGGACCTCGGCCGGGGCGCCTTCGGCGATCTTCCTGCCGAACTCCAACACGCAGACACGATTGGAAATGTCCATCACCACGCCCATGTCGTGCTCCACCAGCACCACACTCACGTGCCACATCTTGTTGACGATGAGGATAAAGCGGGCCATGTCTTCGGTCTCTTCCAGGTTCATGCCCGCCATGGGTTCATCCAGCAGGAGCGCCTTGGGTTGCATGGCCAGGGCCCTGGCCAGTTCCACGCGTTTTTGGAGGCCGTAAGGGAGGGTTCCCACCACTTTTTTCCGGATCGATTCGATCTCCAGAAGATCGATGATCTTCTCCTCGATCTCCTTGCGCAGGGCCAGTTCCTCCCGTCGGGTCTTTCCGAAATAGAGCATGTCCGAAAAAATGCCGGATTTGAGGAAGGCATGGCGGCCCAGCTTGATGTTGTCCAGGACTGTCATCCCCTTGAACAGTTCGATGTTTTGAAACGTCCTGGCGATGCCCAGCCGGGCAATTTCATGGGTGGGCAGCCGTGTGATTTCCTGGTCCCCGAAGAAAATCTTGCCCTGCTGGGGCGTATAAAACCGGCTGATGCAATTGAGCAGGCAGGTCTTTCCCGCGCCGTTGGGACCGATGATGGCAAAGATTTCGCCTTCCATCAGCCGGGTTTGGATCCCGGCAAGCGCCTGGATGCCGCCGAAGGACAGATAGAGGTCTTCGACTCGAATGACGGGCCTTTCGGTCACTGCCGTGATACCCTCCTTAGGGTCTTGCCATGCTTTTTAGATCCCGTCCTTCATTCTTTTTGCCTTGGGGCCTCTCGGCGGATCGGGGCGTCGTATTCCACACTTTCCGATACGCCGGACGGCGGCATCGACACGGGCATTCGTTGTTTTTTTATAGGGAATCGGCCGCATTCCTGTCAAGGTCCTAAACTTTCCCTTGTGGGACAGTCCTTATCCCTGCACAATCGACACGCTTTATGTTCTTTTTGCAGACACAGCGAAGCGTCTGAGATAAAGGGGATTGAACCGCCATGTTGATTTTCCTCTGGACTTGCCCCATCGTTTCCTCTATCCTTTGCCCTGTCGCGTCCTTTCCGTTGACATTTTCCGGAATCGAAGAATCCATCGGGTGTTGAAAAGATCATGATTCGCGAGTGCATCGGCACGCTCCTTGAAGGAGAAGCCCGGGTTCGGGAACACCAGGAGGCCTTTGTGCACACCGAAATGGGCGTCCGGTATACCTACGCGCTCTTATGGTGGGACGTGGAGCGTTTTGCCCGGGGGCTCTTGAAGGTGGGCATCGAAAAAGGGGACCGGGTGGCGCTGCAAATGACAAACATTCCGGAATGGATCATCGCCTTTCTCGGGATCGTGGTGGCAGGCGCCGTGGCGGTGCCCATCAATCCGGATTCCACAGAAGAAGAGTCGCGCTATATCCTTTCCCAATCCGAAAGCAAATGCCTGATTCTGGAAACCGATCTTGAAAACATGGACACGGTCCTGGAGGATGAGCAGATCCGTGAAGGACTGCCGGGGTTGCGTCATATCATCACCACCGGGCCGGTCGCCGATTCCCGGGCCCTTCCCTGGAGGCGTCTCATGGCTATGGGCCGGAGCGTGGAAGACATCACCCTTTCCCAGCGGACCGAGGCCGTTGCGCCCGAAGACCCGGTGGCGATCATGTACACATCGGGCACCACGGGAAACCCCAAAGGGGTGGTCCTGGATCACCTGGGACTCGTGAACAAGTCCCTCGTCTCCACCGCACGCCAAGGGATCACTTCAAGGGACCGGCTTTGCCTATTTTTTCCGTTGTTCCACATGTTCGGCAACACGTGCATCGCCCTGGCCGGGCTCCTGAGGGGCGCCACCCTCGTGATCCCTTCCAGCCGTTTCGATCCCCAAGCAATCCTGAAAACCATCCCCGCCCAAAGGTGCACCGCCGTTTACGGCTCCCCGTCCATGCTGATCACGCTGCTGGATCACCCCGCTTTCCACAAGGCCCACTGGACGTCGGTCAAAAAGGGGATCATCGGGGGGGCACCGTGTCCCATGGACCTGATGCGGCGCCTGGTGGAAGAGGTGGGTGTTTCGGACATCACCGTGGCCTACGGCATCACGGAGACCGCCTCCTGGATCACCATGACCCGGCCGGAGGACCCCATCGAGCGCCGGGTGACCACCATCGGCACACCCCTTGAAGGCAGCGAGGTCAAAATCGTGGATCCCGAAAGCGGGAAGCCCGTGGGTCCCCGCACCCAGGGGGAGCTGTGCACCCGGGGTTTCCTCATGAAACACTACTACAAAATGCCGGCGGCCACCGCCGCCGCCATCGACGGGGACGGTTGGTTTCACACCGGGGACCTGGGGGAGATGGACGAAGAAGGCTACGTGAAGATCACCGGCAGGCTCAAGGACGTCATCACCCGGGAAGGGGTCACCATCTATCCCGTGGAACTCGAAGAAGTGTTGTATGAGATCCCGGAGGTCTCGGAAGCCCAGGTCTTCGGTTTCCCCGACCCGGGGAAGGGCCAGGAAGTGGCCGCCTGGATCCGTCTCAAGGAAGGCGCCACCCTTTCCCTTGACGCCGTGGCCAACCACATGGAAAAAAGGGTGGCGGCCCCTTTGCGGCCCCGTTACTATAAGTTTGTTTCCGCCTTTCCCATGACAGGAAGCGGAAAGATCCAGAAGTTCAAGCTGGCCCAGCGCGCCCGACAGGAATACGCAAAGAAAAACCCATAATCCGAGACCGCCCATGGCCCATCCAGCGCCCATCGCCTTTGAAGCCTTTCGGAAAGAAGCAACCCTGTTGAATCCGGCCAAGGACATGGCCGCAAAAACCATTCCTCTGGAAATCCGCAAAGATCCGCTGACGGGCAGGACCGCCCGTATCTGCCATTTCCGGAAGCTCCAATGGGACATGCCGGATCTCGAGGCCCTGGTGGCCAAAACGCAAAAAGGATGTCCCTTTTGCCCGGATGCCGTGATGACGGCCACGCCGTGCTTTCCCCGGGACCTGATCCCCCAAGGCCGCATGACCCTGGAAGACCTGGTCCTTTTCCCGAATCTGGCGCCCTATGATGCCCTGGGAGCGGTGGTCACCCTGGGCAGCCGTCACCATATCCCCATGGCCGAGATTCCGGAAGCGACCCTCTACAAGGGGTTCCGTCTGGCCATGGCCTATTTCCGCCGGATCGACGCCATCGGACATCCCGAGTCCGTATACGCCATTGCCAACTGGAACTACATGCCGCCCGCCGGAAGCTCCATCATCCATCCCCATCTTCAGGTCTTTGCGACGGCTTCGGCACCGAATCTGATGCGGCAGGAATTGGAGGCGGCCAGGGCCTATGCAAGGGCCACGGGCTCCAACTACTGGGAGGATCTGGTCCGTGTTGAAGAAGAGGCGGGCCGACGCTTCCTGGGACGGATCGGCCGGATCTCATGGATGAGCGCCTTCGCGCCCATGGGGGTGGCCGGGGACGTGCTGGCCGTGGTCCACGATGCCCCTTCCACCCTGGACCTCACCGACGGGGACCTGCGTGACCTGGCCCGGGGCCTGATACGCCTCATGGCCGGCTATGACGCCATGGGCCTTTACAGCTTCAACATGAACTTTTTCACCGGCGCCCGATCCGATGCCCATGCCCGGTTTCACGTCCTCTTTTCCCCCCGGACCTATTTCAATCCCGCCCTGGGCACCCCCGATGCCGCCGCCTTAAGGAGTCTTTTCAACGAAACCCTCTGCATGGCCTTTCCCGAAGAGATCCATCAACGGCTCAAGGGACACTTCCCGTTTTAAAGCTGCGGGCAAAGACCTGGGACAGGGAAATGCCCGCCGCATCGAACACCGGCCTTAAGGCCTCCAGGCTCTCCCTGCCGGCTTCCTCCGGCCTGTCCGCGTAAGGATACAGCTCCAGGCTGACGGCCCCCTGATACCCCGTTCGGGCCAGTGTCTTTAAGACACGCAAAAAGTCGATGGCGCCGTGCCCGGGGATGAGATGCCGGTGCACGCGGCTGGGGGCGATGTCTTCCAAGTGGACATGGCCCACCCACTCAAAGAGGGTTTCGAAAGCATCCTCGGGTGCCTCTCCGGCACAGAAAAAATGGCCCATGTCGAAATTGATCCCCACGGCATCGGATCGGATCTCTTGCATGAACGCCTTGATCTGACGGGTGTTTTCGATGAGAAGGTCCGGCTCAGGCTCCACGAGGATGCGCACGCCGAGCTCCTCGGCCAAGGGGATCACCGCCTCCAGCCCCTGGTGGAAAAGGGTCAGGGCTTCCTTGCGGGTCACCGTGTTGAGGGGTCCGCCCGGGGGCACGGAGATGTTTGGACACCCGATGGCCGAAGCCGCTTTCAGGCAGTCCAGGGTGTGACGGATGCGTATCTCCCGCCGGGAGCGTTCCGGCTCGATCCACGAGGGAAGATGCATGTCTCCCACGGCAAAAAGCGTAAAGCTGTTGAGGTTGGTCACCACAAGACCGTTTCGGCGGATAAGGTCGGCAACCGCCCGCAGGGCGCCGGCGTCATAATCGGGCGGATACAAATGGGGCCGATCTGCCATGACCTCCACGCCGTTAAAACCAAGCCCCGCGATTTTCATGATGGCATCCGGCAGGGAAAACTTCACGAAGGCATTGGTGCTGTAACCGAATATCATGACCCGGTCCTCTTCAAGGGATTTCGGCCTTGCGGCACCGCTTCTCCAGGATATCCAGGGCGAAAACCTGATCCTGGAATGTGGCGGGGGGATCGTCTCCCACGGGGCTTTTGAAGAAAAAGGCCAGCTCCGGAACCGGACCCCCATGACCGCCTGCCTTGAGGGCCGTCATCCACCGCGCCAGATCCAGGATCAGGGGCGCCGCCAGGATGGAATCGCGCCCCATCAGGTTCACGCGCAGGCTCATGGGCAATCCGAAAAGGCCGGAAAAATCGATGAGGTCCCAGGCCTCCTTGGCGTCCCCCCGGGGCGGGTAGTAATCGATGCGGACCTGGTGGAAAACATCCGGGGGCTTTTTAGGGGAAGACGCGCCCAGGACCGCATTGAGCACAGCGGTCTTGTTGGCCAGTTTTGCCGAGGCGTTTTCAGGGTTCATGAGGTTCTTTCCATCGGCGTTTCCCAAAAGGTTCAGGCTGTACCACCCTTGCACGGAAAAGCCGCGTGCCTTGAGGGCCGAAGCCAGAACCACCTTGAAAAAGGTCTGACCGGTCTTGCCGTCCCGGCCGGCGACGGGGACCCTGTTTTTCCGGGCCGAGGAGAGGACCTCCTCGGATTCCAGGAGGTTGGGCGTGAAATTGACCACGGGGATGCCGGCCCTGACTGCGGCCAGGGCATAGGCTTCGTCCGGAAGGGCGCCGTACCGTCCGGAACCGGAGGATTCGGAGTCCCCTTCAGGAGCGGTCTTTCCGCAGGCGGCGGCGGGGAGCAGATTGATCAAAACCGGCCACGCATCGGAATAAAGATCCATGAACGTTGAAAGATCGCGTGACACCGATGCCGCCTGATCCTCCAAGGCTCCCGCCGGGTCCGGAGGCGGGAGGATCCGGATCGATTCCGCATGCTCCCGGCATTCCCTCCGGATCGTCTCCGGCAGGACCCCGTTTTTTTCCCAGACTTCAGGA
>JALVQN010000023.1:15671-19680 GCA_027025555.1 Desulfobacterales bacterium | reverse complement strand
ATGCAGCGGGACTTCACCTATATCGATGACATCATCGAGGGTGTCTTCAAGGTCATGCAACGCATTCCCCAGCCCAACCCCGCATGGAACGGAGATGCCCCGGACCCCGGTACTTCGAAGGCGCCTTACCGGCTTTACAACATCGGGAACAACAACCCGGTCAAGCTCATGGACTTCATCGGGGCCATTGAAAGGGCCCTTGGAAAGACAGCCCAAAAAGTCTTCATGGATCTTCAGCCCGGAGATGTCCCGGCCACCTACGCCGACATCGACGACCTCGCAA
The DNA here is from genome assembly GCA_027025555.1 of Desulfobacterales bacterium. GTDB lineage: Bacteria > Desulfobacterota > Desulfobacteria > Desulfobacterales > UBA2156. Next base: position 19,397 of record JALVQN010000023.1, on the reverse strand, counting down.
GGGATGTGGGGTTTCGGCCCGAAACCCCCATTGAAGAGGGCATCCGGCGATTCGTGGACTGGTATAAGGCCTACTACGGGGCATAGTCCGGCCTTGATGGCGGCCCCGGCCGCATGCACGGAAAAAGGCGGGGGGAATGCCGGTGTTCCGGGAACCTTCTTGCCTGCCGAATACGCCTTTTGAAGACAGGGTGACGGCGGGCCTTACGCGCCGAAAAGCGGCACAAAGTCAAACTTTTCCACGTCCACCAGGCCCTTGTCCGTCAACTTGAGTGCAGGAATGACGGGCAGGGCCAGGAAGCTCATGGTCATCAAGGGATCGGGCAGGGTGCAGCCCAGGGCATGCGACGCCCGGGTGAGGGCTTCCACTTGGTCGCGGACCTCCTCCAGGGGCCGGTCGGACATGAGACCGGCGATGGGCAGGGGACACGCCGCCAGGACTTCACCCCCGGCCACCACCACTTGACCGCCGCCCATTTGGGACACGGTCATCACGGCATGGCGCATCGCCTCGTCGTCGGCACCGATGACCACGATATTATGGGAGTCGTGGGCCACGCTGGAGGCGATGGCGCCCCGCTTCAACCCTAGCCCTCGGACCAGTCCAAGGCCCACGTTGCCCGTACCGCGGTGGCGTTCCACCACGGCCATCTTGAGGATGTCCCGGGCCGGGTCCGAGACCGCATGGCCGTTCTTTGTTGTGGGGGTCAGCCGGAGATGCTCGGTGACGATCTGTTCTGGAATGAGGCCGATGACACGAGCCTCTCCGTTGCCTGAGGGAAGGGCAAAATCCAGTGCAGCGGGATCCACGTGGACGCTGGGCTGGATCGGCACGGGCGGCAGGTCTGCCCGCAAAGGCAGGAAACGGCCCCCTTCGGCCACGCGTTTGCCGTCGGCATAAACGCGATTGACGGCAACGGTCTCCAGATCGTCGAGGACCAACAGGTCGGCCCGGTACCCGGGAGCCACGGCGCCCCTGTTCGCAAGACGGAAAAATTCAGCGGTATTGCGGCTGGCCATCTGAATGGCCGTTACCGGATCCAGCCCCTGGGCAATGGCCTTGCGGACCAAGTCATCCATGTGCCCCTCTTTCAAGAGGGTGTCCGGATGGCGGTCGTCGGTGCAAAGACTGCATGAGCGGGCATTGGCCGGAGTGACGAGGGGCAACAGGGCGTGGAGGTTGCGGGCCGTGGTCCCCTCGCGGATCAGCAGGTGCATCCCCCGGCGCAGCTTCTCCTGCGCCTCTTCCAGCGTGGTACACTCGTGGTCGGAACGGACGCCGGCGGCCACGTAGGCGTTCAGGTCCAGGCCGGACAGGCCCGGTGCGTGGCCGTCGATGGGCCGGTTTGCGGCGCTTTGCAGCTTGGCCATCACGTCCGGGGCCCGGAACAGGACGCCGGGGAAGTTCATCATCTCGGCCAGGCCGATGACGCGCGCGTGGGTCCACAGTTTCTTGATATCCTCGGCCGTCAGCTCGGCGCCGGAAGTCTCCAGGTGAGTCGCGGGGACACAGGAGGGCGCCATGACGTAGACGCCCAGCGGGAGTCCCTCGCTGGCGTCGAGGATGTACCGCACGCCGCCGGCTCCCAATACGTTGGCGATTTCGTGGGGATCGCAGACAACGGCGGTGGTGCCGCGGGGTACGACGGCACGGGCAAACTCGGCGGGCTGGACCATTGAGCTTTCCAGATGCACGTGGGCATCGATGAATCCGGGGCAGACGTACCGACCCTTCAGGTCGACCACCTGCCGGGCCTGATAGTCGCCAAAGCCCACCACACGCCCGTTCCAGACGGCGATGTCGGCCGGATGGATTTCACTCGACAAGACGTTCACCAATTGGGCGTTTTTCAGGAGCAGGTCGGCGGGTTCTTCTCCCCGTCCCACCGCAATCAAGGTTTCCAGGTTCATACGGCTCCTTCCCGGTTCAACGAATCAATGATTTGTTTGCCTCAAAACGGTCCCGGAGGCGCGGATCATTTATAGAGGGATTCCTTGAGCACACCCACGAAAGGCAGGTTCCGGTACCCCCCGGCAAAGTCCAGACCATATCCCACCACAAACTTGTCAGGGATTTTAAAGCCCACATAATCCACTTCGATGGGCACCTCCCGCCGCTGGGGCTTGTCGAGAAGCGCGCAGATGCGCAAACTGGCCGGCCGGCGGGCCGTCAGTTTCTCTTTGAGACAGGCCAGGGTCTTGCCCGTATCCACGATGTCTTCCACGATTAAGACATGGCGGCCGGCAATGTCGGTTTCCAGGTCCATCACCAGGCGGACGGCGCCGCTGCGGGTGCCGGCGCCGTAACTTGTAACGCCGATGAAGTCGAGGTGCACCGGAATGGAAATCTTGCGCATCAAGTCCGAAAGAAAGACGATAGCGCCCCGCAGCAGGCCCACGAGAAGCAGTTCTTCGCCTCGATAGTCGTCGGAGATGCGCCGTCCCAGCTCGGCAACTTTGGCTTTAATCCGGTCCTCAGATACCAGGACTTCGGCGATATCCTCTTGCATGTTCACGCCCGCTCCTCAATCTGTTCCCGGGGCATCCGGGGAGCTCTTTTCCGCATCGAACCGTTTTCCTGTTATCCGTGGACGCCCGCCTTGTCAATAAAATATTGCCGGTGAAAGGCCGTTCCGCCCGCGGCTTTGGACTTGACTCGGCAGGTCCCCGGTGACGGGTGATGAAAGGGGGAAAGAGAATTACCCGGGATAAACCGGAATCCTTCATGGAATGTTGAAGCACATGGCTTTATGCGCCGGTTTGCATCGGGGCAAGGCGGCCCTTGCCTGTAACCAAGATACTCCGTAATTCAGGGTTCAGGAGCGGTTGAAGTCGAAAATATCATTTTACAAGTTCATCAAATTGAAATATTAGACAATTCTTCAGGCATGACAATAAAACAAGAAAACCCTGATTCAGGAGGCCGCGTGAAACGATTCGTTTTGCCTGTTTTGCTTTCCATGCTTTTCGTGCCATCCCTGCATGCCGATATTCAAAAGATAACCGAAAGCGGGACCATTAAAGTGGGCCTTTACAGGAAAGATTCCTTCCCCTTTTTCTTTAAAGGGAAGGACGGCAGGCTTGCCGGATGTGATATCGACGTCGCAAAAGACATCGCGGAAAACCTAGGCGTAAAGCCGGTTTTTCTAAGACAAGCGAAAACATTTGATCAACTGACGGAACTCCTTGTGGATAAAAAAGTCGACATGGTTGTGTCTTGGTTCAGCAGAACTCTTGAAAGGGCCAAAAAAATCAAATTTACTTCACCGTATTTTATCGACAGGCAGGTCCTCCTTTTAAACAGGATGAAAGTTGCAAATTTTTCCAAGTCGAATATATTGAGGGATCTTAAAAACAGGAAAACGCCTGTCGGCACCGTCAAGGGAACCAGTTACGTCCAGTTTTTAGGCAGTGTGTTGCCCCCCTGCAAGGTGGTTCTTTACAATACCTGGAAGGATTGTATGAAAGATGTTGTCGGCGGTAAAATTACAGCGGGCCTGTGGACAGGCATAGAAATATTTAAAGTGCTCCATGATGAACCCGATCTTTCAATAAAAGTAAAGGCGTATCCCCTTGTCAATAAAGATTTTATCTGTATCGGTGTAAATCCTCATGATTCCCAGCTCTTGTACTGGCTCAATCTTTTCCTCAAAGAAAAAAATTATAATTTTACCCATGAGGGTCTTTTTCAAAAGTACAAAGAGGCTTTTTCGTCATCCGAACACCG
>JALVQN010000023.1:0-15661 GCA_027025555.1 Desulfobacterales bacterium | reverse complement strand
AGAACCCGGCCGGATCTCTTTTCCGGCCCTGAAAGGAATTCCTTCGGTCTCATGTTAAAGGGCGGTTTCGATGAAACTTGACATAACCCTTTTGAAACATCCTGTGATGATGATTTTATCCATGTTTATCGGGATATTCACGGGATTGTTTTTGAAAAATGCGGCCTTTCAGATCGGCCTGTTTGGAGATTTGTATTTATCGCTTCTCAACATGTGCAGCATCCCCATATTAATTACTGCCATCATCCCGAGTATGGCCAGGCTGTTTCAATCCCACAAGGCCAAGAAATATCTTTTGAAGATAATCACCGTCTTTTTAATGTTGATCTTGTTTACGGCTGTTTTTTCATCCGCGCTTGAATGGATATTCAAACCGGGAAGGAATATCGGTAAAGAGGCAAGGGTTGTCATTGGAAAGCTCATCAATCAAGCAGATGAAACTTCATCAGAGGCGTCTTCCGTAAAAAATAAAAGTGTGAAAAATCTTTTGTATAACATGGTCCCTGAAAATATTTTCAAGTCCTTGAGCAACGGTTATATGCTTCAGATACTTTTTTTTACAATTATCCTCGGCATTGCCACAGGATTTCTGCCTGAAAAGCATTACAACACCATTCTCTTTTTCACGGAAGCATTCTTTAATGCATTCTTCAAGATAATAGACTGGTTGATTTATTTGCTGCCTTTTGGGATGATCTCTCTTCTTTCCAAACAGGTGAGTCAAATCGGCACCGGCATACTTTTGGCCATGTTGAAGTTTATTATTGCTTTCCATATCATATGTGTTGGGTTGATGCTTATAAGCGGTTTTTTGATAAAGTATTTTTCAAAAGCCGGATTTATCGATGCTTTTTTAAAATTAAAAGAAGCCCTTTTTATAGGATTCGGCACTCAAAGTAGTATTGCTGCAATTCCTTCAACCATCGAAGGGCTCACGGACGGTTTAAAAGTCGATAAAGAAGTGACCCATCTCGTATTGCCCATTGGGATAGTCATTTTCAGATTCAGCATGGTTGTCGTATATATCACTTCCGTATTGTTTACAGCAGAACTTTACAATCTGCGGTTTAGCATGGCAGACATAACGCTTGCGCTTGTTTTGTGCATCATATTTGCGATTTCAAGCGCAGGGATGCCGGGTATTTCTTCAATGGCGATGATTGGAAATATATTGTACTACCTCGGTTTGCCCGTTGAAACGATTGTCGTATTGCTGATCGCGATTATGCCTTTGATTGATCCGGTATGCACGGTCACAAGCATCCATATGAATTCCGCGGCGACGGCTATTATTGCACACGATAAAAGAGAATAGGGGCATACACCAAAAGAAAAGCCGCAATCTGCTTGAAATTGCGGCTCATTTCTTATGGGTGGTGCCGAAGGCCGGACTTGAACCGGCACGGGTTTCCCCACTACCCCCTCAAGATAGCGTGTCTACCAGGTTCCACCACTTCGGCACGAAAGGGTTCATTTCTGTTGGGTGTCGTTGGACCTTCCCCCCTGGGGTGAGGCTTCAGGGGAAGCCTTTGCCTTTTCCGGCGCGGCGGGCGCAGATGTACCGGGGGCGCTCTGTTGAAGGGGCGCTTTTTCCTCGGTCATGATGGAGCCGTCTGTCCGCGGGCCGGAGGTCACATAGGCAAGGGCCAACGAGGTGATCATGAATATGACGGCCACAACGGTGGTTGCCTTGCCTAAAAACGTGGAGGCGCCGGTGCTCCCGAAGAGGGTTTGGCTGCTCCCGCCGCCGAAAGCCGCGCCCATGTCCGCACCCTTGCCCGTTTGGAGAAGGACGATGAGGATCAGCGCAACGCACACGAATACGTGAAGTACAACGATAAAAGTGATCATCGATTCAGGTCTGTCTTGAGTATCTGATGATTTCCAAAAAAATATCGGGGTCCAGGCTTGCGCCGCCCACGAGTGCACCGTCCACATCCGGCATGGCCATGAGTTCGGAGATGTTGTCCGGCTTTACACTGCCGCCGTAAAGGATACGAAGCGCCCCTCCCACATTTTCCCCCATGGCCTTCGTGACCCAGTTGCGGATAAAGGCATGCACCTCCTGGGCCTGGGCGCTTGTGGCGGTCTTCCCGGTGCCGATGGCCCAGACCGGCTCATAAGCCACGACCCAACTCTCTGGATCCTTTAACTTTATTCCTTTTAAACCATCCGAAAGTTGTTTGTCAAGTACGGAAAACGTTTCACCGGCCTCCCGCTGGGATTCGGTTTCACCGATACACAGCACCGGAATCAGGGCGACTTCCAAGGCGCTTTTGAGTTTCTTGTTGACCGTTTCGTCGGTTTCTCCAAAATACTGGCGTCTTTCGGAATGCCCGACAATGACGAAACGGCAGCCGGCGGAAACCAGCATGGGACCGGAGATTTCGCCGGTGAAGGCGCCTTCCTTTTCCCAGAACAGGTTCTGGGCCCCAAGGGCCACGGGGGTATCCTTGAGCACACGGGATACCGGGGACAGGGCCGTGAAAGGGGGTGCGATCATCACCTGGACCTCCATGTCCCGGCCCGTCAGGTTCCGCGCCAAGGTCCCGGCGGTCTCCACGGCCTCTGATACGGTTTTAAACATTTTCCAATTTCCGGCAATCAATGGCATCCGGGTCATCTCAACGGCTCCGTTTCTAATATGTTGTGCGTTCCTGTCGGTTCCTAGAGTGCCTCTCCGATCATGGCGGCCAAATCCACCATCCGGTTTGCGTAACCGTTTTCATTGTCATACCAGGAAAGGACCTTGACCATATTGTCGATCACATAAGTGGTGCCGGCGTCCACAATGGAAGAGAGTGTGGTTCCGTTAAAGTCCGTGGAGACCAGGGGCACATCGCAATAACCGAGAATCCCTTTCAGCTCGCCTTCGGAGGCATCCTTCAGCGCCCCGTTGACTTCCGATGGCGTGACACCGGGTTTTTCGATGGTCACCACCAGGTCTACTATCGAAACATTGGGGGTGGGCACGCGCATGGCCAAGCCGTTCAGTTTTCCCTCGAGTTCCGGAAGGACCAGGGCCACGGCCCGCGCCGCTCCGGTGGTGGTGGGAACGATGGACAGCGCCGCGGCCCTTGCCCTGCGGAGGTCCTTATGGGGAAAATCGAGGAGACGCTGATCTCCGGTGTAGGCGTGAACGGTGGTCATGAGACCGCACCGAACCCCGAAATTTTCCAAAAGCACCTTTGCAACGGGCGCCAGACAGTTCGTGGTGCAGGATGCATTGGAGATGATATGATGTTCCTTGGGATCGTACCGGTTGGAGTTGACTCCCATGACGATGGTGATGTCCGGATCCTTGGCGGGCGCCGAGATGATCACTTTTCGAGCGCCGGCGGCCAGGTGTTTGGAGGCATTTTCCCGGTCCCTGAAAAGCCCGGTGCATTCCGCGACAATGTCCGTGCCTGTTTGCTTCCATTTAAGCTGAGCCGGATCTTTGATGGAGGTGACCAAGATGGATGTCTTTCCGATGGTGATGGCGTTATCTTCCGCGTGGATGTCCTCATTCAGCTGGCCGTGGACAGAATCGTATTTCAGCAAATGCGCCATGGTTGCTGAATCACTGAGGTCGTTGATTGCCACCACCTCCACATCGGGGTGCTTCAAGGCCGCCCGGAGAACCATCCGGCCGATTCTCCCGAATCCGTTGATGCCCAATCGAATTCCCATATTTCCTCCTTGTCCGTATCCTTTTGGTGTTTTTTTATCGTGTGCTGAAATCCTTCTATCCCCCCCGTCCCCACGGGGGATACGGGCTCATTTTTCCCCGCACAGGGGGGATGTGTCCCTTCGCCTTTTGACGAAAACCGGGAACAGGACGGTCAACCGCGCTTGTTTCCCTTTAAAATGGCACTGGCCAAAGAGATGCTCTTTTTTCCAAATTCTTCGAGAAATTCCCCCAGCTTGCCGAGAGGCATCTTGTCCCGGGCCCCCACGGCCTTGATCACCATGGGCAGATTGACTCCTGACAAAACCTCCACTTCGCCTTCCTCTAAAAAGGAGTAACTCAGGTTGGACGGCGATCCGCCGAACATATCGGTTAAAAGCAGGATGCCTTCCTTTTGATCGACCTTTTTGATGGCATCCATAATCTTTGATCTCAATCTATCGGTTTTTTCGTTGAGATGGATGGAAACCGACTCGACAGATTCCGGAGGCCCCCCCAAAATGAACGCGGCCGCTTCGATAAGGGCCTCTCCGAGGCGACCATGGGTGACGATAACGATTCCAATCATACTTTTCCCAATTCGATGTGTTTGTCATGACTGTTGGTGTGTCTGCAATCCAATGGAGCATACCCCATTACCGGTCGATATCACGATGGGTGACCGTGACATTTCTTTTTGATCGGGAAAGGTGATCGGCGATGGCACACGCAAGGGTCACTGACCGGTGGCGGCCGCCGGTGCATCCCAGTCCGATGGTCAAATAAGATCTTCCGTCTTTTTCGTATAACGGGACCAAATAGTCAAGCAGATCGAGAAATCTTTTCAAAAAGTCTCGGGTGACGGGCAGCTCGAGAACATAGTGTTTGACCGGTTCGGACAGGCCGTCCAGAGCCTTGAGTTCAGGGACAAAATAGGGGTTGGGAATGAACCTGACGTCCATGACGACGTCCGCATGGGAGGGAACGCCGTATTTGTACCCGAAGGATTCCACCCGGATTGCCACGGGGACGACGCTGTCCCTGTTTTCCAGGAGGGCAAATATGGCGGATTTGAGCTGATGGAGGTTCAGCTCGGACGTGTCCAAAACCCGGTGGGCTTCTTTTTTCAGCGCTTCCAATTGGGCTTTTTCGGCCCGGATGCCCTCCAGGAGGGTTTTGTCCTTTGCCAGGGGATGGTGCCTTCGGGTCAAGGAGTAGCGCTGAAGGAGAATATTCTCGTCGGCCTCCAGAAACAGAATCTCGAACTTGTACCCTTTTTCCTTTAAAGCATCGAGGACCGAGGCATAGGTGGACAGGAAAGGTTTTTCCCGGATATCCATTACAAAGGCAAAGCCCGCGATTTCCGTATCACTTTCAATGGGCAGCTCAAAAAACTTGGGAAGGAGGGCGACGGGAAGGTTGTCCACGCAAAAAAAGCCTGCATCTTCAAAGGCATTCAATGCGGTGGTTTTCCCGGATCCGGAAAGGCCGGTGATAATAAAGATTTTCAGGCGGGCCATAACATCCGATCAGCAAAGGATCTGAAAAGCCGGGACAAAAGGCGCCGTGGGCTCCTCAGAATTCTTCATCGTGTTCCCCAATGATCCGCAGCACCTCTTCTCGGTCGGAGGCGTGAAAAAGCCGTTCCTTCACGGATTCATCCTTGAGGAGCTTGGAGATCCGGGCCAGAAGCTTGAGGTGGACACCGGTGGAATTTTCCGGTGTCAGCAGCAAGAAAAAGATATGGGAGGGACGGTTGTCCATGGACTCAAAGTCGACCCCTTTCTTGCTCAGTCCGAAACCGAGGATCAGGTTATCCAGGTCCTTCATCTTCCCGTGGGGGATGGCGATCCCTCCCCCGATTCCCGTACTCCCCAGTCTTTCCCGGTTCATCAGGATTTTCACAAGTTCGTTGCGATCCATATGGGCGATTCCGGTGACAGGGGCCGCCAACTCCTCCAGGACGCCTTTTTTATCCACGGATTTCAGGTCCACCAGGATCGCGTCTTTGACCAGTACGTCCAGAATTTTCATGATGGAAAAACCCTTATTGTCTTCTTTGCCGGGGGGTCAACTCCTCGGTTGGATCAATCCGAGATGGCCGTCGTTGCGCCGATAAAGAACGTTTATCTGCTCGGTCCGGGCGTTGGTGAATACGAAAAAGCTGTTTCTGGTCAGCTCCATCTGCATGACCGCCTCTTCAACGTCCATGGGCTTGTAATCCACGTACCGGACCTTGATCAGTTTTTCCCCTTCATCACTTTCAGCGGTCAGGATTTCGGCGTCGAAGCCCTTGGGCTTGCTCTTTAATTTTCCCTTTCTTTCCCGGATTTTTTCCTTGTTTTTCTTGATCTGCGTTTCAATCTTATCCAGGGTCATGTCGATGGCCGCATACAGGTCGCTGGCTTCTTCCTTTCCGTTGATGTTCAGCCGGTCTCCGGTGATACTGATTTCGGCGATGTGCCTGAATTTTTCAACGGACAGCACCACAGCAGCCTCCGCCGGATTGTCCAGATATTTATCGAGCCGGTCGAGCTTTTCTCCGGCATAGGCTTTCAGATTCTCGGACGGCGTGATATTTTTAAAAGTGACCGCAATTTGCATGGTTCAACCTCCTCAAAGTTGCTTTCGCATGTTCGAAGGCAGTATCTTCATCATTTCTCGATATTTGGCCACGGTTCTCCGGGCGATGTTGATGTTTTCCCCTTTCAGAATCTCGACGATCTTGCTGTCACTGAGCGGCTTTTTGGGGCTTTCGTTTTCGATGATCTGTCGGATTTTTTCCTGAACACTGGCAGAAGCAAGGGCTTCCCCGTCAAAGCGATGGATGGGACTGTTAAAGAAAAACTTGAGTTCAAAAAGGCCTTGGGGGGTGTAGGCGTACTTATTGGTGGTGACCCGGCTGATGGTGGACTCATGCATGCCGATGTCTTGGGCCACATCCCTGAGCACCATGGGCTTTAAGTGGGTGATCCCCTTTTCAAAAAATTCCCGCTGAAAACCCAGGATGCTCTTCATGACCCGGTAAATGGTCTTATGCCGTTGGTGGATGCTTCGGATGAGCCAGGTGGCGGACCGGATTTTTTCCTGGATATATTCCCGTTCCTTTTCGCCGATGGGCTCCCCTTTGCTGAGGGCGTTCCGGTAAAAAGAGTTGATTCTGAGCCGAGGGAGGCCGTCATCGTTCAGCACGATGATGAATTCATCATCCATTTTGTAAACGTAGATGTCCGGGATGATGTAGCGCACTTCCTCTTCGCTGAATTTCCGCCCGGGTTTCGGTTCCAGTCCCTGGATGATCTTTACGGCGGAAAGGACCTCTTCTGGATCCACCTTCAGGGCCTTGGCGATGGCCTTATAGTTTCGGTTTTCCAAAAGGGCCAGATGTTCCCGGATAATCGCCGGAACGATGGTGTTGTCGAGTTCCAACTGGGAGGCCTGGATGAGGAGGCATTCCTGGAGATCCCTGGCACATACCCCTGCGGGATCAAAGCTTTGCATGCGGGAAAGTACCCGTTGAACGGCTTGGGAAGGGGCCCCGCTCATGGCCGCCAGATCCTCCACCGATACATCCAAGTAGCCGTCCCGGTTCAGGTTGCCGATGATCAGGCTGCCGATCTTTTCATCTTCCGGGGAAGGGGCGGTCATCAGGAGCTGCCAGAGAAGGTGGTCTTTGAGGGAAGTTTTCTGGGGGGTGAAAGCTTCCAGGTTGATCTCTTCTTTTTTTTCCCCTTCGAAAAAGATCTGACCGGGCGTGTTGTACTCCTCGATGTAGTTGCTCCAGTCGATATCTTCCGGGATCCGCTCCTCGATGGTGACTTCTTTGGCTTCGGGCGCTTTTTCGGCTTCAGGGGGATCCTCTTCCGGAAACACGGCCGACACGGAAGTGTCCAAAGATTCTTCCAGGGCCGGATTTTCCAACATTTCCTGACGAATGACATCCATGAGTTCGAGACGGGAAAGCTGCAACAGCTTGATGGCCATCTGGAGTTGAGGGGTCATCACCAGTTGCTGGGACAATTTCAGTTGTTGGCTGATCTTGAGGGCCATTTTAGAGTCTGAACTCGTCTCCCAGGTAGAGTTTCCGGGCGATTTCGCTGCACGCGATCTTATCCGGCTTGCCGGATTCGATGACTTCGCCGTTATTGAGGATATAGGCCCGGTCGCAGATGCAAAGCGTTTCCCGGACATTGTGGTCGGTGATCAGGATGCCGATCCCCCGTTCTTTAAGGTGTGAAATGATGTGTTTGATATCAATGACCGCCAGAGGGTCGATTCCTGAAAAAGGCTCATCCAACAAGATAAAGGAGGGATTCGATGCCAGGGAGCGGGCAATTTCGAGGCGCCGACGTTCTCCCCCGGAAAGGGACCCTGCCTTTTGTTTGGATAAATGCCGAATGCCCAGCTCCTCCAGGAGCCTTTCGGCTTGCTCTTCCTGCTGGGTTTTGTCCAACGGCTGGGCTTCCAGTATGATCAACACATTCTCCTTGACGGTCAGCTTCCTGAAGGTGGAGGCTTCCTGGGGGAGATACCCCACCCCTTTCCGGGCCCGAATGTACATGGGATCGCCCGTGAGTTCCTCTTGGTTGAGATAGACGTGCCCTTCATCCGGTTCGATCATGCCCACCGTGATGTAGAAAGTGGTGGTTTTCCCGGCGCCGTTTGGCCCCAAGAGACCCACCACGGTGCCGCTTTCCACCTCGAGGTTCACATCCTTGACCACTTTTCGGCCAAAATAGGACTTGCCCAGGCCTTTCAGCCCCAGGACCGCCATGGCAGCCTCTTTGTTCGAAACAGGACCTTCTTTGCAGGCCTTCAATCAGTTCAACCCTTTTTCCTTTTGATAAAAGAACGCTTCCACGCGGCCTTTTTTCCCGCCTTCCACCCGAATCCGTCCGTCTTTGCGATAGAAGGTGATCTTTTCCCCGGAAATGGTATTCTTCCCGCTGGTGATGCTCGCGTTTGGACCGGTTAAAATAAGGATCCGGGAGTCGGTAATGTATACAGCCTTGTCGGCCTTTGCAACCCTGTTGTCGAATCGGATCACGACGTTTCCGGAGGACTCCAGCCTCTGGATCGATTCCTCCCCGGGCCCCTTGGACGCCGCGGTGGAAAGAGCGCTTTTGTAATAGATCTTCAACCGATCCGCCGTAATTACGGTATTGCCCTGGCTCGCCCGGACATTTCCCACAAATTCCGCCCAGCGGGTCTTGCTGTCGGAATAAAGCCGGTCCGAGGTGACATGGATGACATTATCGGCTTTGGACGTGTCGGATTCGGGTGCATTCCCCGCCCCTGCACCGGTGGTCATAAACAAAAGGAGCATCCCCAGCGTCCCCGCCAGGAAGGCATGCTTGAAGGCGTTTCGGCTAGAGGGAGAGGCGTTCATGGATCGTGCTTTCGATGTTCCCTTTAAACTTGGATATCTTGGAATTCAGGTCATACACCATGCGATCTGCAGAAAGGGAGAAACGCTCTCCCTTGATGCGGACCGGGACCCTGGAGGAGATCCGTCGTTTCCGGTGATTGTAACGCAAGCGCTGGGTCTTCATCACATAGGCCTCGTATGTGACGACGACATCCCCCAAGGCTTCCAGATCATTGGTTTCGGTCTTCAAGATCCCTTTTCGGGCCTTCAGATAGACCTTTTCCCCGTCTTTGAGAAAAAAAACAACGGAAGGGTCCTCGATCACAGTCCGCTTCTCATGGGGCAGGACTTTTGCCGATTTGGCGGTGAGGGTCCACTCGTCCCGGCCGTTTCGTGTCGCCGTATGCCGGATTTGACGCAGGGCAAGGTCGCTGTCCCCTGCCTTGAGCCATGCAGCGGCGCCTTGAGGGTCCACAGGCAGGCGTCGATGCATGATGAAAACGGTGGCGACGACGATCAGGGTGGCGACGATGATCCCCGCCAGGACCCACCGAAGCGGTTTCGACTTCTTCGGAGGCCTCCTTTTTTCAGAAGCGTTCATGGGGATCCCCACGGATTTTTCCGCCAGAGCCCTTTGGCTTTCAAAAGGGCCTCACAGGTTTCGCGCACGGCACCCCTTCCCCCCTTTGCGGAGGTCACCCAATCGGCTTCGTCCCGGAGGGCTTCAGCAGCGTCCGCCACGGCGATGAAGAGGCCGACGACCCCTTTCAGGGCGAGATCCGGAAGGTCGTCCCCCACAAAGGCGATGGCTTCCGGCGGATGTCCCGTCTCCCTGCAGGCACGCTCCAGGGCGGCCCGCTTGTCCGAAACCCCGTCGTAGACGTATCGGATGCCGAGGTTGTCGCATCGATGGCGAAGGGCCTTGGAGCGTCGTCCCGTGATCAGGCAGACCGGAATGCCGGCTTCCAGGACAAGGCGCATGCCGAGCCCGTCTTTGACGTTGAAGGCTTTAATTTCCTCTCCGGAGTCCGAGTAGATGATGCTGCCGTCCGTGAGGACCCCATCCACGTCCAGGGCAAGGACCCGAATGGCGGCAAGCCGATCCGAGAGGGCGTCCCGGGCCTGCCGGGAAGCGGGACGGGAACCGGGGCCGGTCGCAAGCGTCATGGGGCCGGGTTCCCCAGGGCTTTTCGGATCCCCTTGAGTTCCAAAAGGAGCCCTTCCAGCGCCTCCAGGGGAAGGGAGTTGGGGCCGTCACAGAGCGCTTGATCCGGATTGGGGTGGACTTCCATGAAAATGCCATCCGCCCCCGCGGCCACGGCGGCTTTGGCCAGAACCGGGGCGAATTTCCGTTCCCCTCCCGATCGTGTCCCCTCTCCGCCGGGAAGCTGAACACTGTGGGTGGCGTCGAAGATCACCGGGTACCCTGTTTCCTTCATGATGGGAATCCCCCTGAAATCGACCACGAGGTTGTTGTACCCGAATGCACTCCCGCGTTCGGTGATCAGAATCCGGGAATTTCCGGAAGAGGCGGCTTTTTTTACCACGTTGGCCATGTCGGCGGGGGCAAGGAATTGCCCTTTTTTGATGTTGAGGGGCTTTCCCGTGGCCGCCGCCGCCGTGATGAGGTCCGTCTGCCTGCATAAAAAGGCCGGGATTTGGAGGATATCCAGGACAACGCTGCAGGGCTCGATTTGAGAGATGCGATGGACATCGGAAAGAATGCAGACGTTGAGCGTTGTCTTGATGTGTCTGAGGATCTCCAGCCCTTCCCTCATGCCGGGTCCCCGGAACGAATCGATGGAACTCCGGTTGGCTTTATCGAAAGAGGCTTTGAAAATAAACGGCATTCCAAGACGCTGGGTCAGCTCCTTGAGGAATGCGGCGATCTCCTGGGTCGTTTCCGCTGTTTCCACGACGCACGGCCCCGCGATGAGGGCCAAAGGCGCCCCGCTGCCGATGGCAATCCCCTCTTGAATGAGAATCCGACGTTGGTGCATTGAAGGCTTTCTCGACGGCTTTTTCTGTTTATCAGTGACAGCTTTATTTACCGTGCCCCCTGCTAAAAGTCAAGGTGCGAAAAGAAGCCTTGATCGGTGTTGTGTTAATTGATATAGGATAGGTTCATTTTCCCCTTTGGAGTGTTAACCCTTTGAAATCAAAAGACAATAAAATAAAGCGGCGGTGGTTGGCCCCCTTTTTGGCGGCGCTGGTCTTGGCGGCGGGAGCCCTGCTTTGGGTGAAGATGGAAGGAGAAGTGCCCCACATCCGGATGGAACCGGACATCCGCGCTGTGGGTCTCCGCACCAAGATGACCCTCTCGGTTGCGGATGCAAAGAGCGGAATCGCCCGTGTGAAAGTGGAGATTCTCAAAAACGGGAAGGCGCACCCCCTTTTCGATGAAACCTTATCCGGCACCGGCGCCTTTTTTAAGCCGGGGGTCCAAGAGAAAACTTTTTCCGTTTGGATTGAGCCCAAGAAGCTGGGGCTTTCAGACGGCAAGGCCACGCTCCGGATGGTGGCCCGGGATCATTCCTGGCGGCATTGGTTCCATGGCAACACGGGGTATCTCGAAAAAGAGGTGACCGTGGATACCCATGCGCCCCGGATCGCCGTGTTGAGTCAATTTCATTACCTGAACCAGGGCGGCACGGGGTTGGTGGTGTATCGGCTCGACGAACCGTGCCCGAAGACGGGCGTGACAGTGGGGGACCATTTCTTTCCCGGCCACCCGAATCACGGGGGCGACCCCTTGATCCATGTGGCCTTTTTTGCACTCGATTATAGGCAAGGCCCCGGAACCGCCATCGCCATACGGGCCTCGGACGAGGCGGGGAATACGACACGCGTGGGATTTCCTTACCACATCAAGGCCAAGCGTTTCAGGAAGGATGTGATCGCCCTTTCCGACACCTTCCTCAAGCGCATATTGCCGCGGTTTGAGTCCGACATCAAGGACAGCCGGAAGCTTTCTTTGATCGAGCGGTTTTTGAGCGTGAATCGCGGCCTTCGGAAAAAAAACTATCAGGAGGTGGTTCAGGTGACCGCCCACTCTGATGAAAAGCGGCTCTGGGACGGTGTCTTCCTCAGGCTTCCCAATTCCGAAAGACGGGCGGGGTTCGCGGACCACCGGGATTATGTCTACAAGGGAAAGAAAGTGGATGAACAGGTCCATCTCGGCATCGATTTGGCCGCCATCGCCCATGCCCCGGTTCCGGCGGCCAACGCAGGGCGCGTGGCTTTTGCCGGACCCCTGGGCATCTACGGGCAAACCCTTCTCATCGACCATGGACTCGGGGTGTTCAGCATGTATTCCCACTTGAGCAGTATTTCGGTGCAGGCGGGTCAGACGGTAAAACGGGGGGAGATCGTCGCCCACACCGGGGATACCGGCCTTGCCGGCGGCGATCACCTCCATTTCAGCATGGTGGTCCATGACACTTTTGTCAATCCGGTGGAGTGGTGGGATCCCTCATGGATCCAAAAACGGATTGCGGCAAAGCTCAAAGGGACGGAGAGCGGCTAGAATCAGGGGGAGATGGATTGAAACCCTATCGCATCAACAAGACCATTGAAGAAATCAACGCCAAGATTCGCGCCGGTGAGGCCGTGGTCGTCACCGCGGAAGAGATCATCCCCATCGTCAAATCAGAGGGGCCTGTTGAGGCGGCGCGGCAGGTGGACGTGGTGACCACCGGGACCTTTGCCCCCATGTGTTCTTCCGGGGCCTTCATCAACTTCGGCCATTCGGTCCCGCCCATCAAGGCCTCGCGGGTGTGGCTGAACAAAGTGCCTGCCTATGCCGGGCTGGCAGCCGTGGATTGTTTTATCGGCGCCACAGAGCCGTGCGAGGACGATCCCTTGAACAAGGTCTATCCCGGTGAGTTTAGGTATGGGGGAGGGCATGTCATCGAGGACCTGGTGGCGAAAAAGACGATTTATCTCAAGGCAGAGGCCTATGGTACGGATTGCTATCCGAACCGGTCCCTTGAAAAGGCGGTGACCCTGGCCGAGCTGCCCCAGGCCACCTTGTGCAATCCCAGGAACGCCTATCAAAATTACAACTGCGCGGTGAATACCACCAAGCGCACGATTTACACCTACATGGGCACCCTCAAACCCCGACTGGGCAATGCCAATTTCTGCTCGGCAGGCCAGCTCAGCCCCTTGCTCAACGACCCCTATTACATGACCATCGGATTGGGGACCCGTATTTTTTTAGGGGGCGGCGTGGGATATGTCACCTGGCACGGCACGCAACACAAGCCGCGGGTCAGGCGGTCCCGCCAGGGCGTACCGGTGGGGCCTGCCGGGACGTTGTGGGTCATGGGAGATTTGAAACAGATGAGCCCCCGGTGGCTGATGGGCGCCAGCATCCAGGGGTATGGATGTTCCCTGTCCGTGGGACTGGGGGTGCCGATTCCGCTTTTAAATGAAAAGGTCGCCCAGTATACGGGTGTGTCCGACGAAGATCTTGTCACCCAGGTGGTGGATTACGGCCACGACTATCCCAACGGTATTTCCAACAGCCTGTCGCAGGTCAGTTACGCGGAATTGAAAAGCGGCACGATCCGAGTCAAAGACAAGACGATTCCCAGCATTCCTCTTTCCAGTACGGTACGGGCCAGGGAAATTGCAGATATCTTGAAGAAGTGGATTCAAAAAGGAAAATTTCTCCTGGGAGCGCCCCAGTTCACCCTCCCGTCCCGATGAGGCAGCGGACACCGGCGGCTGCCGGGGGTGGCGCCCCTTCCAAGGGGGGAGGCGGCCATGGCCGTTGAGCCGGAAACGCATGTTCGTGCCTTTATCGCCTTCGAATTGCCCGAAGAAATCGTTGGGGCGCTGACCCGGATTCAGACGCAACTTCGCCAACGCGGGCTCATTGCCCGGTGGGTTCGTCCGGAAAACATCCACTTAACCCTCAGATTTTTGGGCAACGTGCCCGGCAAGAATATCGACGCCGTTGGTCAATGCATGCAAGAGGCGGCTCGGGGCCGAGGATCCATCTCCCTTGCAGTAAAGGGTCTCGGCGTTTTTCCCGGGCTCCGGAGGCCCCGGGTGCTCTGGGCGGGGCTCGATGAACCCAAAGGCGAGTTGATTCGTTTGCATGGCCAACTGGAAGCGTGCTTGGAATCACTGGGATGGCCAAGGGAACGGCGCCCTTTCAAAGGACATCTGACCCTGGGCCGCTTCAAGCAGGATCCATCGCTTTCAACGATCACCGGCGCCCTTGAAGCGTGCCGGGACTTTTCGACGGAGACTTTCGGCCTTGATACCGTTGCCTTGTTCCAGAGTGATCTGAGACCCTCGGGGCCGGTGTATACGAAACTTTTGACCGCAACATTGTAATGGAGCAAAAGGAGGGGCCATGGCCACATCTTCAGAAAGAATAAAGGCGGTGGAAAGCGCCATCAGTCAGATCGAACGCCAGTTCGGAAAGGGCGCCATCATGAAGCTGGGCGGCGATACCATCATCGATGTTCCCGTCATTCCCACGGGCTCCCTGGCCCTGGACCGGGCATTGGGCATCGGCGGCCTGCCCCGGGGACGCGTCATCGAAATATTCGGTCCCGAGTCCTCCGGAAAGACCACCCTTGCCCTCCACGCGGTCGCCGAGACTCAGAGACAGGGGGGCATCGCCGCATTCATTGATGCGGAACACGCCCTGGATATCCTGTATGCCAAGAGGCTCGGGGTCAACAGCGACGAGCTGTTGGTTTCCCAGCCCGATACCGGGGAACAGGCCCTGGAGATCGCTGAAATGCTGGTGAGAAGCGGGGCCATAGACATCGTGGTCATCGATTCGGTGGCTGCCTTGGTGCCTCGGGCGGAGATCGAGGGCGAAATGGGGGACTCCCACATGGGGCTCCAGGCCAGGCTCATGTCCCAGGCCTTGCGAAAACTCACCGGGACCATCGGAAAGACCATGACATCGGTGATTTTTATCAACCAGATCCGCATGAAGATCGGCGTCTTTTTCGGGAATCCGGAGACCACCACGGGGGGAAACGCCCTCAAGTTTTACGCCTCCGTGCGCTTGGACATCCGGCGGCTCAACGCCATCAAAGACGGGCAGAACATCATCGGAAACCGCACCAAGGTTCGGGTGGTGAAGAATAAAATGGCACCGCCCTTCAAGGAAGCCGAGTTCGATATCCTGTACGGGGAAGGGGTGTCTCAGATAGGGGATCTTCTCGATTGCGCCGTTTCCTGCAATGTGGTGGAGAAAAGCGGTTCCTGGTACGCGTATGAAGGAGAACGGATCGGACAGGGCCGGGAGAACGCCAAGCGGTTTTTGAAGGAAAACAAAGATATTTTCGATGCCGTGATGGCCAAAACCCGGGAAGCCATGGGCCTTAAGAAGACAAAAACCGACAAACCGGATACGGAGTGATCGATGACAGGAGAAGAAGTCCGAAGGCGATTTTTGGAGTATTTCGAGAAGCACGGCCACCGTATTGTGCGCAGTTCGTCCCTGGTTCCCCCGGATGACCCCACCCTTTTGTTCACCAATGCCGGCATGGTGCAGTTCAAGCGCGTCTTTTTGGGAGAAGAAAACCGGGACTACGTCCGGGCCGCCACTTCCCAAAAATGCGTCCGGGCCGGGGGAAAGCACAATGACCTGGAGAATGTGGGCTATACCG
>JALVQN010000022.1 GCA_027025555.1 Desulfobacterales bacterium | reverse complement strand
ACAACCTGCAAATCCCATGACCCGTCGGTAACACATTTTTTTCTTGACAGCGCCGATGGTTTCTTTTAGGGTGCCCTCCGCAAGGTGCCCGGTGGGCTTAATAGGGAATCCCGTGAAAATCGGGAGTGGTCCCGCCGCTGTAACCCTACCCCTTGCCGAATCGCGGGCAGGGGACCCCTTGCGGCCACGGTGTGCCACTGCGGGGCGAAAGCCCCATGGGAAGGCCGCCGCAACGGGAAAGGGAAGCCAGAAGACCTGCCTTGTGACATAGCCGAATCTCCCTGCGGGGTGACAGGAGAGACGGCCGTAAAGGGTCAAGGAAACTGGGTGCAGCCCTTCAGGCAAAAATGCCTGAAGGGCTTTTTTTATTGACACCCACGGCAACTTAAAAATTTTTTCCGCAAAAAGAAAGGAAGATGGGATCATGAAACATTGGCGATTATCCTGCTGGACAACCCTGTTGTTAATGCTCGCCGTAATGGCTTACCTGCCGGTGCCTGCCGGTGCATACGACATCAACGATAAATTTTCCATCAGCGCCGTAATGGCGGGCGTGTACCAGTACGAAACCACCAATGACACCGAGGAAGATGACCGCGGCCGCGGGGCTTTCGTGTTCCAGCCGGAGGCGAGTTTCTCCCCCACGGAGAACGACGCGTTTTTCGTCAAGTTCGGCTTTGCCGGCGGAAACGGCCTGGCGGCGGTGACGACCTTCAACCTGGCTCCCTGGGCCGCCGGCGTGGAAGACGATGTCAAGGATATCAACGGGCGCAACCGTGACTACCTGCTCACGGCCTGGTACAAGCACAGCTTTCAACTGGGTGATACCGCCACCCTGGGGTTGACCGGCGGCATCATCGATGCCACCGATTACGTTGACGAAAACGCCTTTGCCAACGACGAATACACCCAGTTCATGAACGAAGCCCTGGTCAACGGCCCTAACGGCTTTGCCCCCTCTTTCGACCTGGGCGCTGCGGCGGAAGTGGAACTGGGCGGATTCAGCTTAAAGGCCGTGCTCATGAACGTGGGTGAAAACGACGACGGCAACAACTATCATTTTTACGGGACCCAGCTCGGCTACCGGCTGGATACCCCCCTGGGAGAGGGCAACTACCGCGTGATGGTGCACTCCACCAGTAAACAGTTTCTGGATAAAGACGGCCGGGACAAGGAACGGCATACCTGTGTACTGCTGTCTTTCGACCAGCAGCTGGGTAAAATCTTCGGCGCATGGATGCGCCTGGGCTGGGAGGATGACAAGGCGGCCGTCGATTATCAAAATCTCTTCTCCGGTGGCGTTGATATCAGCGGTACGCTGTGGGGCCGGCAGCAGGACAACATCGGTATCGGCCTGGCTTATCTTGACGGCGGCAACCTGGAGCTGGAAAGCACCACGGTGGCCGAAGCCTACCTGCGCATGGGACTTATTGAAAATTTCGCCTTGACCCTGGATGTGCAATACATGAAAGATAAGCACGACAATGCCGATGATCCCAACGGGTTCATCGGCGGGGTCCGCCTGACGGCCGAATTCTAGACCGGTGGCCCCCCGCTCCGCAAAACGGTTGTCTCACCCCGCAACAGCCTTTGACCTTGAACCCCAAGCAATGAATAAGGAGACAAACATGATGATGAAAAAAAGTTTTTCCCTGCTGGCAACGGTGTTGATAATCTGCAGCTTTATTCTCCCGGCCCGGGCCGGCAGCCACAACCGGGCCAAAGAGGGCAAGACGGCCATCGTCCTGGCCAGCTTCGGCACCACGGTGCCCCGGGCCGTGAAGGCCATCACCAACATCCAGGAAAAGATCGAGGCGGCCTTTCCCGGGGTGCCGGTGAGGCTCACCTTTACCTCCAACATCATCCGTTCGGTATGGAAAAAACGCCTGGCGGATCCTGAAAAGTGGAGAAAACAAGGCATTCCCGACGCGGTGCTCCATGTGAAGAACATCATCGCCACCATCGGGGATCTGCGCGAAGAGGGCTTTCGCAACATCATCGTACAACCCACCCACATGTTCTTCATGGAGCAGGCCCAGGATCTGAGCGCCCATGTGACCGCCCTGGCCTCCATCCGGACCCTCAAGGAGAAATGGACGCCCTTCGATCACGTGGTCATGGGACGGCCGGCCATGGGCGGGCCCGGGGACCGGTACGATTATCACAAGGACATGGAAAAGGTCCTGAAAACGCTCGTCGTGGACGTGGAAACGGCCCGCAAAAAAAAGGCCATGCTGGTCTACATGGCCCACGGCAATGAACACTGGTCCACGGGAATCTACATGGAAGCGGCCAAGAAGATGCGCAAGCTGTATCCCGACGTGGTCACGTATATCGGGTCCGTGGAAGGGTACCCGGGCATCGAGGACGTGGTGCGCTTTCTCAAGCATTTCGACGGGGGCCGGATTCTCCTGAAACCGTTCATGATCGTGGCCGGGGACCACGCCGTCAACGACATGGCCGGCGATGAATCCGATTCCTGGAAAAACATCCTGGCCAAAGAAGGTTTCGAGGTGATCCCGGTGTTGACAGGGTTGGGTTCCAACGATGCCTTTGCCGCCATTTTCGTGGATCACATCCGGGATGCGGCCCGGGACCATGGCATTGACCTGAATTGATCCTGCGGCCGAGCAAAACCACACTTTGAAAGGGTGAAACCTATGAAGACGGGGGTAATCGTATATGTTGTGGGCGATGACGATAATGCAAAAGCTTCCGTGGAATTTGAAGCGCAGGTTGATAAATTGGAAATCGAAGCGGACAGGGTGGAATGGGTCTCGCGCCATTCCGGGCATTTCAGTGTTTCCGATGCATGGTGGTCCTTGACGACAAAGGGGATGCAGCGGATTTATTGTATGCTGGCCGAATCCACGGCAGCGGGCCGTCTCCAATTGACAGGGCGTGTGCTTCGCTTGAGTGGATAACCGGATCTGCACTGTTTCCATGGGCGATTCCCGGCATTGCCGGAGAAACGTGCAAAAGAGGTACAAGGACAGGTTGCGCCTTTGTGATTTTGGATTTTTCACTTGATTCCATGAAGAATTAAAAGTAATGCATATTCCGATATCGAGGTGCTCCCTGCGGGCTTAATAGGGAATCCCGTGCAAATCGGGAGTGGTCCCGCCGCTGTGACTCCCGGGTCTGCCTTTTACGGGCAGGCCAGCCCCGCCGGCGATGATGCCACTGTTTCGATCCATGGAAGCGGGAAGGCCGCCGGCGGGCCGGAGAAGCCAGAAGACCTGCCTCGATAGGATGCCCTCAGGCTGCGTCGGAACAGAGACGGGGGCATGTCGACAATCAAGGGCCAAGGAAACAGGGTGCAACCCTTCAATACCGGAGACGGTTGGAGGGTTTCTTGTTTTGGGAAAGGGCAGGATGCCAAAAAGTACGGCGCTTCAGGTGTCCGGGATGCTCTTGCTCCTTTCGGCAACCGTCATCACGGCCGCCACCATGGGGTATATCAAGCTGCCGGCAGCCTCGGTGCTCAAAATCCTTCTGGCCAAGCTCAGTGGACAGGCCCAATGGCTCGACGGCATGAATCCCCTGTACCCCGTGGTGGTCTTTGACGTGCGCCTGCCCCGTATTCTGGCATCGGCCGTGGTGGGGGCGGGGCTGGCCGTGTCGGGTGTGATTTTCCAGGCCATCCTCTTAAACCCCCTGGCCGACCCCTACACCCTGGGCGTGTCCGCCGGCGCGGCCTTCGGGGCCTCGGTGGCCATTTTGCTCAACATCTGGTGGCTGGGCGCCTACTCCGTGCCCCTGTTCGCCTTCATGGGCGCGGGGCTCACCCTGGTGCTGGTCCTGTACCTGGCCTCCGGCGGCGGCGGACTTTCTTCCAACAACCTGATTCTCGCGGGCATTATCGTGGCCGCCATCCTGTCGGCGGGGATCAGCTTCTTAAAATACATGGCCGACGAACAGGTGGCGGTGATCATTTTCTGGCTCATGGGCAGCTTTGCCTCCAAGACCTGGATCGATGTGGGGCTCACCCTGGCCTTTATCTCCGGCGGTTTCCTGGTGGCGCTCTTCTTTTCCCGGGACATGAACCTCATGGCCCTGGGAGACCGCACCGCCACCTCCCTGGGGGTGAACACCGGCAGGACAACCTTTATTTTACTGGTCACGGCGTCCCTGGTGGCGGCGGTCTGTGTCTCCATATCGGGGATCATCGGTTTCGTGGGGCTCCTGGTGCCCCATATGGTGCGGCTGATCACAGGCCCCGACAATCGCCGCTTGGTTCCCCTGTCCCTTCTGACCGGGGCCCTCTTGCTCTTGATCGCCGATACCGTGACCCGGGCGGTCTTGCCCTCGGAGATCCCCATCGGCGTGTTGACAGCCCTCATCGGGGGGCCGTTTTTTTGTTACCTTTTTTACAAGCAACAGCGTTTCAGGAAGATCCTGTGAGCACGCTTTTTCAACTCGAGTCCGTCTCCTTCAGCTACGACCGGCAGCGGGTCGTGGACAATGTCTCCCTGTCCATCGGGCCCGGAAGGTTCTACGGCGTCATCGGCCCCAACGGCAGCGGCAAGACCACCCTGGCGGATTTGCTGGTCCGGCATCGTCGGCCCGCCTCAGGGGAGGTCCTTTTCCGGGGCAAACCCTTGTCCGCCTATTCCAGGAAGACCCTGGCCCGGGAAATGGCGCTGGTGCCGCAAAACTTTTACATCCGGTTTCCCTTTACCGTGCGGGAAGTGGTCTTCATGGGACGCTACCCCCACATGCCGCGCTTTGCCGCGCCTTCTGCAGAGGATGTGCGCGTGGTGGAGGCGGTCATGGAGAAGGCGGAAATAGGGCCCTTTGCCGAACGCTTTATCACCGAGCTGAGCGGGGGGGAGCGGCAACGGGTGATTTTTGCCCGGGCCCTGGCACAGGACACCCCGGTGTTGATCCTGGATGAGGCCACCTCCAACCTGGACATCCGCCACGCTCTGGCCCTTCTGAAACTGTGCAAAGAGAAAGTGGACCGTGAAGGCCAAACGGTCCTTGGCATCATGCAGGATATCAACCTGGCGGCGGCGTACTGTGATGAACTCATCTTCCTTTACAAAGGACAACTCGTGGCCCACGGGCCCACCCCCCGGACCTTGACTCCGGAGATCATTCAGCGGGTCTTCGGCGTGGAGGCCAAGGTCTATTTTGACGATTGGGCCGAAACACGCCGGGTCGTTTTTAGAAATTAGGTCATGCGACGCTTCTTTTGCCTGTTTGCACGAATTCTTTTGGGCTTCGGGATGGCCGCAGCCGTGACGGTCCCGGTCCAGGGGGGGGATCCCGTTGCACCGCGGGCGCGGATGAAGCCGCCGCACACGGTGATCGATGCGGCGGGGCGCACCATCGTGGTGAAGGGACCCTTCAAGCGCATCATTTCCCTATACGGCGCCCATACGGAAAACCTGTTTCAGCTGGGCCTGGAAAAGGAGATCATCGGCGTGGGCCCGCACGCCGATTTCCCGCCCGCCGCCCGCACCCAGCCGGTTTTTTCCTATCATGACGATCCGGAAAAATTCTTGGTCGCCCGTCCCGATCTGATCCTCGTGCGACCCATGATCGACCGGGGATATCCCCGGCTCATCCGTCGGCTCGAAAAAAGCGGCATCACCGTGGTTTCCCTGCAACCGGCCACCGTCCCCCAGATGTATACGTACTGGGAAATTCTGGGAATGTTGACGGGCCGCACGGCACGGGCCGCCGCCATGGTCCGGCATTTCAAAGCAACCCTGCAGCACGTGAGGACCCTGACCGCATCCCTGACCTCCAAAAAAAAGGTCTACTTTGAAGCCATCCATAGCAAGATGAAAACCTTCGCCCCCCAATCCATGGCCATCTTTGTCCTGGAAGCGGCGGGGGGCGTCAACGTGGCGGCCGATGCCGAGCCCGTCAGGAACACCAACATCGCCCGCTACGGCAAGGAGCGCATCCTGGCCAAGGGGGAAAAAATCGATGTTTACCTGGCCCAATACGGGGCCATGAACCGACCCACGGTGGATCTGATCAAGAATGAGCCCGGCTTCCAGGTGATCAGGGCCGTAAGAGAGAATCAGATTTTCATCGTAAACGAACAGATCGTCTCCCGGCCCACGCTCAGGCTGCTGGAAGGCGTGCAGACCATCGGCAGGATCCTGTATCCCGGCCTGTTCAAAGGAAAACCCGCGGCCCTTTCCGGAAAGGCCGCCCATTAAAAAAATGAAGCAAAAAGGCATGCATCGAAGGGCCCCCTGGCCGGGGAGGGTCTCCCAAAGGCGGGAAGGCGTCATCAGGGGAATGGTCATAGCCGGCACCAAGAGCGGTTGCGGCAAGACCACGGTCAGCCTCGGCCTCATGGCCGCCTTTTTGCAGCGCGGCCTCAAGGTGGCTCCCTTCAAGGTGGGTCCGGATTTCATCGATCCCGGCCATCACACCCGGGTGACGGGCGTGAAAAGCCGCAACCTGGACGGGTGGATGCTGTCGCGCCGATACAACCGGGACCTTTTCAACCGGAGTGCGGCCCGGTTCCACCTGGCCGTGGTGGAAGGGGTGATGGGCCTTTTTGACGGCTATGACGGCACATCCGAGGCCGGTTCCACCGCCCAGATGGCCAAATGGCTGGCCTTGCCCGTGATCCTGCTGGTGGATGCCGCCAGCATGGCCAGAAGCGCCGCCGCGGTGGTGCTGGGCTTCGAACGGTTCGATCCCGCCCTTGCCTATGCCGGGGTGATATTCAACAATGTGGCCGGCCCGAGACACCTCCAATACCTCCGGCAGGCCCTGGAGGCCAGTGTGTCCATGCCCTGTCTGGGAGGCCTCCCCCGGGCCCCGGAAGTATCCATCCCCGAGCGCCACCTGGGCTTGGTGACCCGGGAAGAACATCCGCTCACGGACGACGCCATCCGGCATCTGGCCCGGCACGTCACAGAGCACATCGACCTGGACGGGCTCCTGGCGCGGCTGCCGGAAAGGGCGGTTCCGGTCCCGGAAAAGAGGGGGGGGGCTCTTGGCGTTGAAAAACCGGTGCGTCTGGCCGTGGCCAAAGATGAGGCCTTTTGCTTCTACTACCCCGACAACCTGGAACTTCTGGAGGCCGCCGGCGCCCGGCTGGTCTTTTTTTCTCCCATCAAAGGAAAGCGCCTGCCCCCGGACGTGGACGGGCTCTATCTGGGGGGCGGATATCCCGAACTTTTTGCCCGCAAACTGGCGCAAAACGCGTCCTTGCGAAACGCCGTAAAGGCAAAAAGCAGGCAGGGCATGCCCGTTTACGCGGAATGCGGCGGCTTCATGTTTCTGTGTGAAAGGCTGCGGGACCTCAGCGGCCGCAGCTTCCCCATGTGCGGGTGCTTTCCCTTTGAAAGTCGCATGACGCCCCGGCTCAAAGCCCTGGGCTACCGGGAGGTCACGCTGAAGACAGACACCGTCATCGGGAAGCGGGGTCAGGTGCTCAAGGGGCATGAGTTTCATTACTCGGAATTGATTTCCTCCCCTGCGGAAGTGGCCACGGTGTATCGCATCACCGACCGGTCCGGCCTGGACAAGCCTCCCGAGGGCTATTGCATCCATCGCACGTTGGGCAGTTACACGCACCTGCATTTTGGCAGCCAACCAGAGGCGGCCGCGGCCTTCGTGGAAAGCTGCCGCCGCTTTCAACGAGAAAGGATCAGGACATCATGAAACCCGAAGAGATTGAACGTCTCAGTTTTGAAATCATCGACCGGGAAGCCGGTTTTCATCCTTTTGAAGAAGATCAGTGGAGCATCGTGCGGCGAATGATTCACACGACCGCCGATTTTGAATACAAGGACACGGTGCGCTTTCATCCGGATGCGGTTTCCGCCGGCGTGGAAGCCATCCGGCGGGGCTGCACCCTCATCACGGACACCCACATGGCGCGCATGGGCATCGGGCGCCGCCGCCTGGAGCCTTTCGGGGCGCAGGTGGTCTGCCATATGGCGGATCCCCAGGTGGCCCGAAAGGCCGCCGCCTCGGGCACCACCCGGGCCCGGACCGCCGTGGATGCGGCGGTGGCGGACATGGAGGACGGCATTTACGTGGTGGGCAATGCCCCCACGGCCCTGCTGAGACTGATCGAGCTGGTGCGGGACAGGAAGGCCCGGCCGGCTTTGATCATCGGGCTTCCTGTGGGCTTCGTGAACGCCGCCGAATCCAAGGAGGCGCTCATCCAGCTGGAGCATCCTTACATTACCAACCAGGGACGCAAAGGCGGATCCAACGTGGCCGTCAGCGTGGTCAACGCCCTGGCCATCCTGGCGGAAAGGGCGTGAGGCCGCAGGAGGAGAGCCTCTCGGGGCATCATCGCCGTGAACTCGGGGAAATCATGAAAAAAAATATTGGAACCTTGTACGGGATCAGTGTCGGGCCCGGGGATCCGGAGCTCATTACCCTGAAGGCCGCCCGCCTCCTTGGGAAGGTGGACATGGTTTTTGCCGCCGCCTCCACCAAGAACACCCACAGCCTGGCCATGGCCATCGCCGCGCCCCACATTCCGGAAGAGACCGTGGTCAAAAAACTGCACTTTCCCATGACCCGGGACAAGGCGCGCCTGCGCCGGGCCTGGAAGGCCCATGCCCGCACCCTCATCGCCGTCTTGGAGCAGGGCCGGCACGTGGCTTTTTTGACCCTGGGCGACGCCTTGACCTATTCCACGTTCGGCTACATCGTCCGGCATATCCGGGCCATGGCGCCTCACGTGCCCATTGAGACGGTGCCCGGGATCACCTCCTATCAGGCGGCCGCCGCCAGGCTCAACACGGTCCTGGTGGAAGGGGAGGAGGCCCTCATGATCGTCTCCGGCGCAACCGGCGGCCGCCGGTTGCGGGAATTCAACGGCAAGCCGGAAAATATCGTCTTTCTCAAGGCCTACCGCAACGTGGCGGACATCCGCACGGCCCTGGATGAAAACGGCGCCTATACCACGCGGGTGGGCATCGTCAACTGCGGGCTCTCCGGCGAAGAGATCATAAAGGACATGGACGCCTTGAGCCGACGCGAACCCAATTACTGGACCCTCATCATTGCCAAAAAAGACCGGAAAGATGCCCTCCTCGACCAAGGATAAGGCCTCGGTTGCCCCCCTGCTGTTTTCCACGGGGATCGCCTTGTTGGTGCTGACCATCGGCATCTGGATGCATCCGGGCTTTTCCGGGATGCAGATCGTCTCCCGTCTGCTGGTGCCCTTGTTGCGATTGATGCTCTTTATCACCATCGGGCTGGTGGTGGGGCAGGTCATCGAAGCCGCCGGGTGGACCAAGATACTGGCGGTATTGGCCCGCCCCCTTTTCCGCTTCGGTCACCTGGGCGAGCGTTGCGGGGCGGCTTTCACGGCGGCCTTTTTCTCGGGGGTCACGGCCAATGCCATGTTGTTGGATTTTTACAAGGAAGGCGCCATTTCCAGGCGGCAGCTCTTTTTGACCAATTTCATCAACCAGTTGCCGGCCTTTTTTTTACACCTGCCCACCACCTTTTTCATCGTGGTGCCCTTAACCGGCGCAGCCGGGGTGTTGTACTTTGGGGTGACCTTCGCTGCAGCCCTGCTGCGCACAGGGATTCTGCTGATCTGGGGTCATTTCAAGCTGCCCCCGGTTCCGGAAAACGCCGCCGGAAAAGAAAAGACGCCCCCGGTCTCACGAAGGCGTTCCGCCGCCGATATCTGGCGGCGGGTGCGATCCCGGCTTCCCCGCCGCGTGGGCGGCATCGCCGTCTACGTGGTGCCCATCTATACGGCGGTCTTTGTGGCCAATGCCATGGGGGCATTCAGGATGTTACGGGAAGCCTTGGCCGGATATGTGGTGACCTCCTTTATCCCCATGGAATCCCTGTCGGTCATCATTTTCAGCTTCGCCGCCGAGTTTACCTCCGGCTTTGCGGCCGCCGGCGCCCTGCTGGAAGCCGGGGTTTTGACCGTGAAACAGACCGTGGTGGCCCTGTTGATGGGCAACGTGCTGGCGTTTCCCGTGCGGGCCCTGCGCCATCAGCTTCCCCGATATATCGGTATTTTTTCCCCCAAGATGGGTACCCAGCTCCTCTTGCTGGGCCAGGGACTGCGGGTGGCCAGTATCCT
The DNA here is from genome assembly GCA_027025555.1 of Desulfobacterales bacterium. Classification (GTDB taxonomy): domain Bacteria; phylum Desulfobacterota; class Desulfobacteria; order Desulfobacterales; family UBA2156. The sequence continues at coordinate 9,640 of JALVQN010000022.1, read as the reverse complement.
CCTGGTGGGCTTTTTCTACTATCAGGTGGCTTGAGGACATGTCGGAAAAAAGGAATAAAAGGCTGCGTACGGGATTCACCACCGGCACCGCCGCTGCGGCCGCCACCAAAGCCGCCCTGATCTACCTCCTGTCCGGCCGGCCCCCTTCCCGGGTGCCCCTCCGGTTGCTTACCGGAGAAAAAATAGATATTGCCGTGGAAGGATGTCGCCGGTTCAATGAAAAGGAAGCCGCCTGTACCGTGATCAAAGATGCCGGCGACGACCCGGATGTCACGCACAAGGCCGAAATCGGGGCTCATGTGACGCTTTTGGAGGCCGATGCAACGGCTTTTTGCGAAAAGGGGATTCACATATGCGGCGGCCGGGGCGTGGGGCGCGTGACCAAGCCGGGGCTGGAAGTGCCTGTGGGCCAGGCGGCCATCAATTCCGGTCCGCGCAAAATGATCACCCAAGCGGCGGAAGAAGTTTTAAAACAACACGGAAGCCTTCACGGGGTCCGCACCCGCATCTTTGTCCCAAAAGGCGAAGCGTTGGCCCGGCGGACCCTCAATGCCCGGCTCGGCATCGTGGGGGGCATTTCCATCCTCGGCACCACGGGACTGGTGCGGCCCCTGTCCCACGAGGCCTTCGTGGCCACCATTGAATCCGCCCTCTCCGTGGCCCTGGCCACCGGGCAACGGCTGGGGGTGTTGAGCACCGGGCGCCGCAGCGAACGGTTTGCCATGGGGCTGTGGCCGCACCTGCCGGAAGAGGCCTTCGTCCAAATGGGGGATTTTTTCAAAGTCTCCCTTGAGGCCGCAGCGGCCCGGAAGTTTCAGGAAGTGCGCTTGGTGGCCTTTTTCGGAAAGGCCGTGAAGATGGCCCGGGCCGTCCCCGTAACGCATGCCGCCAAGGCGCAATTGACCCTCGAGGCCCTTGCCGGACACGTGGAAAAAATCTGCCGGGATAAAGGCCTGGCAAAAGAAATTGCTTCCGCCAACACGGCCCGCCAGGCCTTCGGGGTTTTGCGGCAAAGGTGTCCGGAAGCCATCTCCCACACGGGCTTTCGGGTGCTGGCCGCCGCCAAGAAGTTTGCCGGAAGCATCCCGGATCTTCGGGTGGTGATCCTGGATTACGAGGGACGGGTCTCTTTCGATTCAAAAAAGGAAAAGCCTAAGGATTGTCCATGAAAAAGGTCACCGTCATCGGCATGGGTGTCTCGAAAAAAGATTTGACGGCCAGGCATCTCAAATGCATCGCCGAGGCCGACGTGCTGGTGGGGGGCAAGCGCCTTCTGGCCCAATTCGAAGACACTGCGGCCGAAAAAAAGCCCATCGACAAAGACATCCGGGGGACCGTGGCCTTCATCCGGTGTCGGATGGCCACAAAGACGGTGGTGGTCCTGGCTTCCGGGGATCCCCTTTATTTCGGCATCGGGAAACGGCTGGTGGAAGCCCTGGGAGGCGAGAACGTGGTGATTTACCCCAACGTCTCCACCGTGGGGGCCGCCTTTGCCCGCATCCAGGAACCCTGGAACGATGTGAAAGGGATCAGCCTCCACGGGCGGGGGGACCTGGGTCGGCTCTTTCACGTCGTGGACCAGGGGGCCAAGGTGGTCGTCTTCACCGACCCGAAAAGAAATCCGGCATGGCTGGCCCGAAAGCTTCTGGAAAAGGGATTAACGACGCTGAAGATGTGTGTCTTTGAAGCGCTGGGCACCCCTTCCGAGCGCGTCGGATGGTATGGCCTTGAGGCAGCCGCCGGGACCGCCTTTGCCGATCCCAACCTGGTCTATTTAAAACCGTCGCCCCGGAGCTTTCCTGCCGGTGCGCATCCCCACCTGGGCATGCCGGATGCATGGTTTGAGCACGAAGGAGGCCTCATCACCAAGGCCGAAGTCCGGGCGGTGACCCTGTCCAAGTTGCGCCTTGGGCCGAATCTGGTCCTGTGGGACCTGGGCGCCGGGAGCGGATCCGTGGCCGTGGAAGCCGCCCTGCTGACACCCGGCGGCCGGGTGATCGCCGTGGAAAAGGATCCCCGGCGCATTGCGCACATTGAAGCCAACAAGAAGCGTTTCGGCATCGACCGCATGGAGATCCTCCAGGCCGTGCTTCCTGCGGGGTTGGAGGATCTGCCCGGGCCGGACAGGATCTTCATCGGCGGCGGCGGTTTTCGATTGAAGGCCATCATCGACGCCGCCGTCCCGCGTCTGAGGCCCGGCGGCGTGGTGGTGATCAACACCGTCCTGCTGGTCAACGTCCAGCAGGCCGTGGAGGCCCTTTTCGCCCACGGAATAAACGCCGACCTGATCCAGGTGCAGGTCAGCCGGGGACAGGCCATGCCCTGGGGGCAGCGCCTGAAGGCCGGAAACCCCGTGTGGATCATCAGCGGCACGTATCAGGGGAAAGGGAAAAATGGGGACTGATTCACGCCACAAGCATCCGGTCTTGTTCGTGGGCGCCGGGCCCGGGGACCCGGAACTGATCACGGTGAAGGGACAACGGGCCCTGGGCCGGGCCGACGTGGTCCTTTACACGGGCTCCCTGGTCCCCCAGGCGCTGCTTCAATGGGCCCCGTCCCACGCCCGACGGATCAACAGCGCTCGTATGGACCTGGAAGCGATCGTGGCCGCCATGGAAGAGCATTGGCGGCGGGGCCGTCGGGTGGTGCGGCTGCACACGGGTGATCCCAGCCTCTATGGGGCCCTTTTCGAACAGATGGCGGCCCTTGACAGACGAAAAATCGCCTACCGGATCATCCCGGGCGTCACCGCCGCCTTTGCCGCCGCGGCGACCCTGGGCATCGAATACACCCTCCCGGAAGTAACCCAGACCTTGATTTTAACCCGCATGGCCGGCCGCACACCGGTGCCGGCGCAGGAAAGCCTGGACCTGTTGGCCGCCCACCGCGCTTCCATGGTGATCTATCTGAGCACCACGTTGGTCTCCAGGGTGGCGGAGGCCCTGAAGGGCGCCTATGGCGAAAAAGCCCCCTGTGCCGTGGTTTACCGGGCCAGCCAACCGGAAGAAAAAGTCCTGGCCGCCACCCTGGAAACGCTCCCTGAAACAGTGGAAGAGGCCCGGCTTTCAGGACACGCGGTGATCGTGGTCAGCCCGGTCCTGGGGGTGGCATCAGGCACCCCGGCCCTTCGGTCCAAACTCTATGACAGGAGCTTCAAACACGGATGCCGCTGAATCGTCCCCCCTACGCCCTGTGGGTCCTCACGCCAAACGGCATGGATCTGGCCGAAAGGCTCGCCGGACACCTTCCCGGAACGACCCTCTTCGCCACGCCGCATCTTTTGGCGCCGGGGGTGGAGGGGATTCCCTGCCCCTCTTTGTCGAAGGGTGTGGCCCGCCGGTTCAACGCCTTTTCCGGCCACATTTTCATCATGAGCATCGGCATCGTGGTGCGGGTCATCGCCCCCCTGATCCGCAACAAAACCCGGGATCCGGCCGTGGTGGTGGTGGACGACCGGGGAGAAAACGCCGTGAGTCTGCTTTCCGGCCACCTGGGAGGGGGAAACGACTTGGCCCGGGAAGTCGCCCGCCTGATCGGGGCCCGGCCGGTCATCACCACGGCCACGGATGTGAACCGGGTCCCGGCCGTCGATGTGATGGCCGCCGAAAGAAACCTTTCCATTGAAAACCCCGAAGCCATCAAGGCCGTCAACATGGCCCTGCTCACCGGCCGCCCGGTGCGGGTGCACGACCCTTACGGCATGCTGCCCAAGGCTGTTTCCGGGTTCCGGCCCTGGGATCCCGGCCCCAAGGACCAAGCCCGCGGCCGGGAAGCCCTTTTGCAGAACGGACAAACACCCGGCATCTACGTGGACGACCGGGTCCGAACGCTCCCGCCGCAGGTGCTGATCCTGCGGCCGGCCACCCTGGCGGCCGGCATCGGGTGCCACCGGGAGACGCCCCTCAAGGATATTCAACGCCATGTGGAGCAGGTCATGGCGGCCCACGCCCTGGCGCCGGCCAGCCTGCGATGCGCCGCCACCCTCGATAAGAGGCGGGATGCCGGGGGGCTGCGGGACTGGGCCGCCCGGGCAGGGATTCCGCTTCTTTTTTACAGCCGGCAGGCCCTCGGGAGCGTCACCGCCGTCGCCAGTCCTTCCGAAACGGTGGAAAAACATGTAGGAGTCAAAAGCGTATGCGAAGCAGCAGCGATTCTGGCCGCCCGGGGCGGTCCCCTGATCGTGCCCAAACAGGCCGCCGCGGGCGTGACCGTGGCCTTGGCCCGCATCGACTCTTCGTCGTGGGCATCGGCCCCGGCAGCCGGGACCATCTGACGCGCCGCGCCGAGGAAGTGCTTTCCGGCGTGGATGTGGTGGTGGGCTACCGGCCTTACCTGGAACTGATCGAACCGCTGTTGGCCGGATGCGAGCGCATCTCCAGCGGCATGACCGCCGAGGTCCAGCGGGCCCACGCCGCCGTCGAAAGGGCCCGGGCCGGAAAGGCCTGCGCCGTCGTCTCCAGCGGGGATCCCGGCATCTACGCCATGGCCGGGCTGGTTCTGGAAACCTGTCAGGCTGGTGGAATCCCCGTGGTTTCCCCCGGGTCGGACCCCCCGGCCCGGCCGGGGAGGGTCCCCCTTACCCTGGAGGTGGTTCCCGGGGTGCCGGCCCTGTGCGCCGGGGCCGCCCTGCTGGGGGCCCCCTTAACCCACGATTTTGCGGTGATCAGCCTCAGTGACCTGCTCACGCCCTGGGAGGTCATCGCCCGTCGCCTCCGGGCGGCGGCCGAGGCCGACTTCGTCACGGTGCTGTACAATCCAAAGAGCAAAAAACGCACCTGGCAACTGGAAAAGGCCCAACAGATCCTCTTGGCACACCGGGACTCCCGCACGCCCGTGGGCGTGGTTCGCCGCGCCATGCGTGCCGGCCAAGAGGTTCAAATCGTGGCCCTGAAGGATCTGCACACAGCCCGGGTGGACATGGAGACCACCGTCTTTGTGGGCAGCCGCACCTCGAGCCTGTACGCCGACTTCATGATTACCCCCCGGGGCTATGCCCAAAAATACGGGTTGCACCGGAAAGAAGGGCCGTAACGCGGTGAAAGCAAAGGACGCCCCCGGACCCAAGGCCTCCTGCCTTGCGATTTTGGGCACAGGCTCCGACGTGGGCAAAAGCGTCGTCGTCACCGCCCTGTGCCGGTGCCTGGTCCGACGCGGTGTGCGCGTGGCCCCCTTCAAGGCCCAGAACATGTCCAACAATTCCGGCGTGACCCCGGAAGGCCTGGAGATGGGCCGGGCCCAGATCGTACAGGCCGAGGCCTCGAAAATCGTCCCCCATGTGGACATGAATCCCGTGCTGCTCAAGCCCACCAGTGAAGTCGGCTCCCAGGTGGTGGTGCTGGGAAAAGCCGTGGAAAACAGCACCGCCCGGGATTACCATTTAAAAAAGGAGACCCTTTTTCATACCGCCGCCAAGGCCCTGGACCGTCTCCGGAAGCACTATGAGGCCATCGTCATGGAAGGGGCGGGGTCGTGCGCCGAGGTGAACCTTATGGAAAACGATATCACCAACATGCGCATGGCCGCCCATGCCGACGCGCCGGTGGTCCTGGTGGCCGACATCCATCGGGGCGGCGTGTTCGCCCAGATCGTGGGTTCCCTGGAATGCCTGCCCCCGGTTTTTCGGGACCGGATCAAGGGATTCATCATCAACCGGTTCCGGGGAGACGGACGGCTCTTTGAAACGGGCGTCCGCTGGCTGGAGGAAAAGACGGGCAGACCCGTTTTCGGGGTGCTGCCCTGGTTCCAACACATTCGCATCGAACCGGAGGATTCGGTGGTCATCGAACGCCCCCGCCGGGAGCCGCCCCCGAAGATGGAAATCCCGTCCGTTGCGGTCATCCGGCTTCCCCATATTTCCAACTTCAACGATTTTGATCCCCTGGCGGCCGTCAAGGGCCTCGAGGTCTATTTCCTAAAACGGCCCCGGGACCTGTCCCCCTTCAAGGCCGTGATCCTGCCGGGATCCAAGAGCACCCGTTACGATCTCACCTGGCTTCACGAGACGGGATGGGCGGAAAGGATTCGGGCCCATGCCCGCAACGGCGGGTATGTCTTGGGCATCTGCGGGGGCTACCAGATGATGGGCCACTGGGTGCACGATTCCCCGGGCCTCGAAGGGCCTCCCGGAAAGACCGAGGGCCTCCACCTGCTGCCGGTGGAAACGGTGCTGAAGGCGCCCAAGGTCACCACCCTGACACGCTTTTGTTGGCAGGAGGCGTCGGGCGGAGGCTATGAAATTCACATGGGACAGACGGTCCGCCGGGGGGGATCCCCCCTGTTCCGGGTGGTGCAACGAAACCGTGTGCCCCTCAAGGATACGGACGGCTGCATCGGTCAAGGGGGAAACTGCATGGGCACCTACATACACGGGCTCTTCGACAACCCGGAAATCGTCCGGCTCTGGCTGGCACACATCGGTGTGAGCGGTGTTTCGGTGGACGCTCCGGAGGGGCACCGGGCCAGAGACAGGGAATACGACAAGCTTGCGGCTTTCTTTGAAGCGCACGTGGACGTGGACGGCATCCTTGCTTTGAAGCCGTGATTTCACCCTCGTGTCCTCGGATCCAAAGGCGGTTCCCGGCAAAAACCATTTGGTTGTGCTAGGGTGTGGTGTGGCCCAGCACCACTTTGAACATCTGGAATCCAAATGGGTGACTCTTTTTTGTGCGGTAGTATTGAAAGATATCATCAAAACGCTTATGAAAGCGGTTGTTGACCACGTAGCACATTATATCCCCTTTTCTCGGTCTCAAATTTGACCCCTCCTTTTCCAGAAGTTTCAGAATCTTGGTTTTATAGCAGCAAAAAAAGAGGGCATAATCCAGTAGTTGAGACATGACTTCCAATTTTGGGTCATCCAGCTTGAGTTCAATCACAGATAAGTTTCCCCATCGATTGAGGGTCACAATATCCACAAAATCAGTAGGTGTAATCCGATTGCGTCTGGATTTGCTTTTCAGATATGCGCCTGTGGGGAATTCCCTCAACACGCCGTAACCCTTTTTCTTCAACTGGAAGAAGTGTTCTCCCAATATCGCCAGTCGATCATTTGTCCTGGACTCTTTTTCCAGGCCTTTCCCAAACAAAAACGCCTGAAATGATTTTTCAAGAAACCGCCCTTTGTCATTGTCCCCTCTTTGGTTCAAGGAATCGCGGATCACCTCCGTATCCGGTCTTTCAAACAACGCCTTTTGGCCATAAAGGCCCACGCGTCTATTATGGTACTCAACCGTGAAGTCAATATCTTCGTTGTTTATGTCAAGGAACGAAACTCTTCTTTTGAGGGACTCCATATCCGGTGTCCATGAACGGCCGTTTTTGTTGATGACCAACGATATCGCCTTTATGTTCATATTCCTGGTTTTTACATGGTGAAAAAGGGCCATTCCCCACGAGTCCAGGCAACGATACCCTGATTTGTTCAGCTTCCGGTTTGCTTTCAAGGTGATTTTTTCTGGCTCAATGGTGTAGTCAAAAGAGGCCGGCCATTCGCCTCCCGGTCCCCGCTTTGAATTCACCTCTTCGGTCAACTTCCGGGCACGCGTATTTGAGTCGGTGTCCATGAATAGGCTCCTCCTTTTAGATTTCTCCAGAGATGAAGCAGCAGAAAGTTCCCACCACTGGCCATCATTTTTCAAGACGACATTTTGGAAGTGATGGGCAAAATGTTCAGGCTCAAAGGAATGTATCGGAACGAGCATCTTGGGAGCAAGAGCATCTGCAAGGCGTTTCAAATCGGTGATCGGAGCATGCCCGGAGGTTTGGCAATGTACCAGGGGAATCGAATGTCTATCCAGCCAGCTTTTCAAAGGGAGATACTGATCACGCTCAAGGTAACCAGCCCACAAGGAGTAGATGAGAGTTGCATTCTGAAGGCAGCGGGCTTTTTCCAGGTCTCTGATCATCGAGGGGCGAAATAATATGACCGATCTTTTTGCAGCCTCCCTGAGTTGTTCAGGGTATATTCGCCATGACTTAAATGATTTGGAAAAATCAAAGAGTCGTTTCTTGATGAGTGTCTGTTTCTGGATCCACGGTAAGAATACCCGAAAATGTTCCCATCCGGGTTGTGGAAGATGCGGATTTCCAATGGCTTTTAAAATACTGGCCGTGTACATATCTGCGATGAACTGTCTTCCAGACTGCCGGCAGGCCTTGAAGAGGGTAACCAGGCGATCGATGTTCTGCCCCGAACACCAAACCAGAGCCATTCCTTTGATGTTATGGAAGCATTTGATGAACTTGCTTTCAAGATCTGATTCAGACGGATATTTGAAATGATCATCGGTCCTGCCGATCGTAGTTCCTTCCATCAGAAGGGCGTCGATGTTATGGGGCGGGTGAGAGACCAACCGATCAAACAATTTCCCTTTACGTCCGTGTGCGCGGAAATCTCCTGAATAGAAGAGGCGCTGTCCGTCTGCTTCGACCAAGAGCGCATAGGCATCATAGGCTGAATGATCCACCAGATATGGCGTCAATGTGAATGGGCCGAGGATGATTGGTGTCCGGTCTTTGATTTCTATTGTTTTATGAAAACCAGCGGTGCCCGGGAGAAATACGCCTGCGGCATTCAGAATTCTTTGCGTGGCAGCGCCGACGAGAATTGATATATGCGGGGCCGCTTTTGCTGCAAGTCCAAAGTGATCCATATGGGAATGGGAAATGAATATCGCAAGAAGAGAAGAATCAAACTCTGTAAGACCTGAGACCTGCGGGAGGGGGACATCGGTGAGTTCGGATTCCAGAGGCATGCCCATATCCAGAAGGATGCGTCTCCCTTGGGCTTCAATCTCTATACAGGTGCCACAGATTTCATGACTGCCCCTATGGATGCATAACCGCATTTCGATTTTCCCAGCCAACCTTCGTCGGCTGCCGAAGCGCATCGGCGGCCATCGCGAAGCGGTATCTTCCTTTTCACTGCGGCAAGCTTAAAAACCCCTCAATTTGGATGTCTCTTTGTGAATCCTTTGGATTTCCATAAAGACCGATAATCCAAATTTTGTATCCGGTCTTCAGATAAATAATAGGTTGCAAGGCTTTTTCGATGCCGGATTGTGTTGGCATGTTATCATAAAATGAAACGCTTGTTTCTCTTTCTCTGGGAGTGCCGTTGCATTCTCAAACGGTACGGCTTGTCATCATCACCGTTTTCTTTTGCAAATAATGACACATGAAGAACCTGGTTGTCCAGGATCAGGGCAAAGCCTAGTACCATGTAACATTTAATATTTCGGAATTATAATATCTATGATATAATGGCAGCAACCCAAAAAAGGAGGCTGCCATGTCACCCAGGTATCGAGTTACATTAAGTGAAAAGGAGCGCAAAGAACTTGAGGCTATAACCCGACGAGGAAAAACCCATGCCAGGAGAGTGATTCGTGCCCGTGCGTTGCTTCTATGTGATGCAGGACCGAATGGACCTGCCTGGAAGGTTTCCGATGTCTCAGAAGCGCTGGGGATAACCTCTCGAACGATTGAACACCTAAAAAAACGTTTTGTCGAAGAGGGTCTAGCCCGGATATTTCATGAAAGTTATTAATTGAGCCATGGATCGTTGAAAATCAATGGTGCTGAGTTAAAGGCCATAAACCATCTCGTACTTTACTACCGCAGGAGGCCAATTTTCGGTTCC
>JALVQN010000021.1 GCA_027025555.1 Desulfobacterales bacterium | reverse complement strand
CCTTCATGACGGGCATGTGCGCGTGGACATCCTCTATCAACGATTCAACGCTCGCACAAGGGCCTGGGTGAACCTTTTCGGCGTCCTCGTCTTTCTCATCCCCGGCTGCGTCATGGTCATCGTGACTTCCTGGAAATTCGTCCTAAATGCCTGGTCCATCATGGAGGGCTCCCCGGATCCGGGTGGCGTGCCTTACCGCTTTCTGGTGAAAGGGTGCATCCCCGTGGGCTTTTCGTTACTCTTGCTTCAGGGCATCTCCCTGGGGATCAAGAGCCTTCTCCAGATCTTGGACCGGGAAGAGGGCAAGGAGGCGTCCCTCTGATGGAGTATCTGCCCGCATGGATGTTTTTGGCCCTTACGATCCTGTTGATGATCGGCTTTCCCGTGACCTTCACCCTCATGGGCACGGCCCTTTGTTTCGGGCTCATCGGCTTTGGATGGTCCTTTTTCAATCTGCTCCCCTTGCGCATCTGGGGCGTGATGCGAAACGTCACGCTGATGGCCGTGCCGCTCTTCGTCTTCATGGGGGTCATGCTGGAACGCAGCGGTCTGGCGGAAGATCTCCTGGACACCATGGGACTTCTCTTCGGACGGCTCCGGGGCGGCATCGCCATTTCCGTGGTGATCGTCGGGGCGCTCCTGGGCGCCTCCACAGGCATCGTCGGCGCCACCGTGGTGACCATGGGCCTTCTGGCCGTCCCCACCATGATCCGCCGCAACTACAGCAAGGAACTGGCCACGGGCACGGTGGCGGCTTCCGGAACCCTGGGCCAGATCATCCCCCCGAGCATCGTGCTGGTCCTCATCGGAGACATCGTGGGCGTGTCCGTGGGGGACCTCTTCGTCGGCGCCGTGCTCCCGGGGCTCCTTCTGGTGGGCCTGTTCATCATCTATATTCTCATCGTGGCCATCTCAAACCCCAAGGCCGCTCCCGCCATTTCCAGCGCGGAGCTGGCCGCCCTGACCCCCCGGGTTTTGGCAAAGCGGGTGGTTAAGGCCCTGATCCCGCCCCTGTTCCTGATGCTCGCCGTGTTGGGCTCCATCTTTGCGGGGATCGCCTCGCCCACGGAAGCGGCGGCCGTGGGGGCCGTGGGCGCCACCGTGCTCACCATGGCCAACAAGAAATTCAACATGAGCATCCTCCGGGAGGTCATGCACACCACCCTTCGCCTTACCTGCATGGTTTTCATCATCCTGTGCGGAGCGGCCGCCTTCGGGCTGGTCTTCCGGGGTCTGGGCGGGGACAGCCTCGTTCGGGGGTTCCTGGGGGGCCTGGCGCACAAGTACAGCCACGGGATGGTCTTGGCCGTCGTCATGGGCTTGATCTTCATCATTGGCTTTTTCCTGGATTTCATCGAGATCACCTTCATCCACGTACCTGTCCTGGCCCCCATCATGATCGACTTCGGGTACGACCCGGTTTGGTTTTGCATCCTGCTGGCGGTGAATCTCCAGACGTCTTTCTTAACGCCGCCCTTCGGCTTTTCCCTCTTTTACCTCAAGGCCGTGACGCCGCCGGAAATCACCACGGGCCATATCTACCGGGGCATCATTCCTTTTGTGCTGTTCCAGCTCATCGGCCTGGCCATCGTGGTCTTTTACCCGAAACTGGCCACCTGGCTCCCCCAGTTGGTCTTCGGATGAAGAAAATGCTTGACTATTGGCCGGGTATTCATAAGTAATATTTGCTAAATATCTTGAAAGGAGGCCTTCCATGAAAAGACGTGAATTTCTTAAAAAATCAGGCACTGGAGCTGTTTCTGTGGCAGCGGCATCGATTGGAGCGGCTGCATTAATCGGCTGTGGGAAAAAGGAGGAGAAAAAAAAGAAGGTCGAAGAAAAAAAAGCTCCGGCTGTAGTGACCAAGCCAAAATATCAATGGAAAATGGTGACCACCTGGCCCCCCAAACTCCCGGTCCTCCAGGACGGGTGCGAGCGGCTGGCCAAACGCATCGAAGAACTCTCCGACGGCCGGCTCAAGATTCAGGTCTTTGCCGCCGGCGAACTGGTCCCTCCCCTGCAAAGTTTCCAATCGGTCTCGGACGGGACTGTGGAAGTGGGCAGCGGTGCCTCCTATTACTGGGCGGGGAAGGAACCGGCCACCCAGTGGTTTGCAGCCGTTCCCTTCGGCATGAACGGCCAGGGCCTGGCGGCATGGTTTCACGGCGGAGACGGCCTGAAGCTGTGGGAAGAAGTCTATGCCCCGTTCAACCTCATCCCGCGGCCCGGAGGCTCCACCGGCGTCCAGATGGGGGGCTGGTTCAATAAAAAAA
>JALVQN010000020.1 GCA_027025555.1 Desulfobacterales bacterium | reverse complement strand
AATACAGAGAGGCGATCGAAGACTGGCAGAAGGCCCTTTCCATCTATCGTGCCGAGGGCGATGAGAAAGGGATGCGCAAGGCTATGCGAAACCTGGGACTCGGCTACAGGCGGTGGCAGGCCTGGGGCATCGCCCTTCTCACCGGGCTGGTGGAGCCGGTGGGCGGTTTCCTGGGGGTGGCGGCGGTGACGCTTTTTAAGCAGGTGCTGCCCCTGGGTCTGGCGTTTGCCGCCGGCGCCATGTTGTTCGTGATCAGTGACGAGATCATCCCGGAAACCCATGCCAAGGGAAGATCCCGGCTGGCCACCTTCGGCGTCGTGGTGGGCTTTGTGGTGATGATGGCCATGGACACCCTTTTGGGATAGCCGGGGTGTTCGAAGGGGTCTTGGAATCCGTGCTCAACCCTTTCCGCGGCCGGACGGGATCCGAACCCGCACCGATTCAGCGTGGGCGGAAAGGCCCTCGATTTCCGCCAGCCGGATGACGCTTGCGGCTTCCCGTTGAAAGGCTTCCTTTGAGTAGTAGATGAGGCTGGTCTTTTTCATAAAGTGCCCGACGGACAGGGCCGATGCAAATCGGGCCGTTCCCGCGGTGGGGAGGACGTGGTTGGGGCCGGCCATGTAGTCGCCCATGGGCTCCGGGGAATACTCTCCGATGAAGACGGCGCCCGCATGACGCACCCGGGCCAGACGGGCCACGGGGTCGTGGACCAGAAGCTCCAGGTGTTCCGGTGCGATGGTATTGGCCAGATCAAAAGCGGTTTCCAGATCCGGGACCACCAGGAAAAGTCCGAACCGCCTGAGGGATTCGGCGGCGATGCTTTTCCGGGGAAGGGTTTCCAGGCGGCGCCGCACTTTCACCGAAACCGCTTCGGCCAAGGCCTTCGAATCGGTGATCAGCATGGCCGACGCCAATGCGTCGTGTTCAGCCTGGGAGAGTAAATCCGCGGCCACAAAGTCGGGATTTGCCCCGGCATCGGCCAGGATCAGGATTTCGCTGGGCCCGGCGATCATATCGATGCCCACCTCTCCGGCCAGCAGTTTTTTGGCTGCGGTGACATACACATTTCCAGGGCCCACGATGACATCGACCTTCGGGATCGTTTCGGTGCCGAAGGCCAACGCCGCGATTCCCCACGCGCTCCCGGTCTTAAAGACGGCATCGACGCCGGCCGATTGGGCGGCCACCAGGAGATGGGGATCCACCGAACCGTCCGACCGGGGAGGCGTCACCAGGACAATCGTTTCAACTCCCGCAATCTTTGCCGGAATGACCCCCATGAGGACCGAGGAAACCAGGGGCGTCGTGCCTCCCGCGCCGCCGGGCACGTACACGCCGGCCCGGTCCACGGGGCGCACCAGTTGCCCCAGAAAGGTCCCATCCCGTTCAGTGTGGATGAATGAGGAGATGCGCTGGTGGCGATGAAACCCTTCGATTTGTTTCTTGGCCCGGCGAAGCGCTTTCATGAAAGCCGGACGCACGTTCTTTTTAGCCCCGGCAAATTCTTCAGGAGTCACGCAAAGCCTTGACGGGTCCATATCCGGTGCATCGAAGCGCCGCGTATAAGAAAGAACAGCTTGGTCCCCCTCCTTTTTGACCGTTTCCAGGATCTTTCGCACCGCGGCCAGGTCTTTTTTCCGGATGCGCAGGCCCCGGTTGATAATCTTTTCCAGGCGTTTTTCGGCTTGTGCGGAAGGAAATAGATGCCACTTCACGGCAGGCTCCTTGAGTGAGGGTTGAAACGGGTCTTGAATCGGCTTTCAGGCAGCCCCTTTTTTCGTCACTGGCCGGAAGTTTAGAGGCAACGGGTGTACCTGTCAACAGGAAGCCCCGGCCCTGAAACAGATACCCGTTGACAGGGGGCCAAGATCCACATAGGAAAAGATCCTTGGAGGAATCGCTGAAAACCCAACATGGAGGATGCCGATGAAAACTAAGCGGATTTTTAATTTCAATGCCGGGCCCGCCGCCCTTCCCCTGGAGGTATTGGAAGAGATTCAAGAAACGTTTTTGAACTTTTCAGGCTCCGGCATGTCGATTACCGAAATCAGCCACCGGTCCAAGTGGTTCGACGATGTCATCAACGATGCGGTGGCAAGGGCCCGCCGCCTGCTGAACCTGGACGACCCGAACCTCCTGACGCACATCGCCGACTGGCAAGGGCAAGAGGCTCCGCTGCCGCTGAAAGAGGGGCAGCAATTATATATACCCGGCGGCGATGCTTTGGCCGGCGACTTCAACGTGATCACGGCTAAAAATCTGAACCTGCCGCCGGCGATCCCCACCCCCGGC
>JALVQN010000019.1 GCA_027025555.1 Desulfobacterales bacterium | reverse complement strand
CGGCATAGGCCGAGGCCAGCCGGCCGCCCCGGGCCACCAGGATCTTGACCGACCATTGGAAGACAAGGCCCGTGAAGAGGCCGGCGGGAAGAAGGACGAGGGCCACGGCCGCAAGCTGAAGCGGGAAAGAAAGGAACGTGCCGGCTGCGGCCCCGGCAAGGATGCGGAAATACCGGGCAAACAGGACATCCGAAAAGAAAATCACGGAAAAAAGCCCGAACGCCCGGCCCACTGCGGTGGCGTCGGGGACCCGGAGCCGGGGCCCCAGCAGGGCCCCCGCCGCAGACCAGAGCATCCACACGGCCATGGCCAGGATATAGATCAATTCCACGCCGTAAAGCGCCACGGCGAGTTCCCGGAAAAGAACCACCTGCGCCAAGATGGACAGGACCCCGGCGGTAAAGAGCGCAAGGATCACGGCTGCGGCGGGCTTTCGCCGAAAACCTGGGCCTGGAAGGTATAGAAGGTGGCCCCCTGCTTCCAGGCGCTTTCCGGAAGACCGGCTTTCCGGCACAGGTGCGAAAGCATTTGCTCCCGATTCCAGCCCTGTTCGGGCGCCACCTGGGGGAGGAAGACCGCCGATCGCCCCGATTTTTCCAGCATCACGCCGTCGCGCCCCACCACGATGGCCTCGGGACCCGGTACCCGTCGAAGGGGACTCAGCATGGATATTTCGATTTCAAGGGTGTTCAGTTCACCGGCCTCTAGAGGAGGGAACCGGCGGTCGTTGAAGGCGGCCTGGAGGGCGGTGCGGCCCACCACCTGGCAGCGGGGCAGGTCGTTTGTCATGCGGCCGATACACCCCCGCAATCGACCGTGACGCTTCAGCGTGACAAAGGCCCCCTGCCGGGCATACAGCATCGGATCCGCGGGTCTCGGAAGGGGCACGGTCCCGGTCTCAAAATACTGGACAAGGGTCTTGCGGGCAAAGGCAAGCAGAACCTCTTCCTGGGTGCGGGAAAGGGGGCCGGCTTCCACGGGGGCGACTGTCTGGGGACAAAACGGCCGGCCCGCCCTCGCCGGCTGCCGGGTAAAGAGGACGGCCCCGTATCCCACCACCTGACGGCGGTTTCCCACCAGCGCATCCCCGGAGTTGGCATAACTGACGACGGCCCCGGAACACGCGCCCAAAGACCTTGCCGCCGCCATGGCCGCGGCCACCGGGTGAAACCCGCAGGCGCAGGTGGAAAGACCCAAAACGCCCGAGGCTTCCTGAGCGCGCACCACCTGTTGAAATCGCTGGATATCCAGGCTTGCCATGGCTTGAAGGGTCTTTGGGTCCAGGCGGCAGGCGTCGGCGTACCCGGGATAGTGGGACAAATCCGAGCTGGCCACAATGAGGGCCTTGCGCCGGGAAAGGAGCTGCCCCAGGCCCTTTCCAAAACGGGCGCAGGCCTTTGCATCCTTGAGACTGACGATGAGCGGGAGAATGGGCGTTTTGGGGAAAAGGACCTGGACAAAGGGGAGCAGGACTTCGATGGAGTGTTCCTTCCGATGCACCGATGCATCGGCGCGGGCCTCGGGAAAACGGCCCAGGAGCTCTTTTGCGACGGCGGCGTCGATTTCGGCGACACCCAGGGGGGTTTGAAATCCGCCTTTGGGAAAGACCGAAACCCCCTTGAACCCGGGCGTGGTATGGTTGACCCCCAAAAGCACGATCAGGTCATAGGGGTATCCCCGGGCCTGGACAAAGGCGTCGGCGGCGATCTGTCCGGAAAAAAGGTATCCGGCATGGGGCGATACCAACGCCACGGGACGCTTGCCCACAGGCGGCACCGCATCGGACAGAAACTGTCTGACGGCCTTTTTCAACTGAACCGGATCGGCCGGATAAAACTTTCCCGCCACCGCAGCCGGCCGGAGATCCCTTTGCCCTGCCGCAGCGGTCAAAACGGGCCCGGAGAAAAAAAGGCAAAAAGACGCGGCGACTCCGGCCACAGGAAAGCGCCGGAAAAAACCCAAAGCAAAAGGGCGCCCTTTAAAGGCGCGCATCCGCCGGAGTCTTGAAAACACCGCCTGCGCCGTGGAAAATTTTTTCGGCCCTGGAAAGCTCATGCCCAGATCCCGGCGATGGATCTTCCGCAGAAGCGGCACCGGCCTGCTTCAAGATGGATTTCAGTGACGAAAAAACCGATCCGGCGGATGATCACCCTGTTGCATTTAGGGCAGTAGGTGTGATTGCCGGGATGCCCCGGCACGTTGCCCACAAAAGGATAGTGCACGCCGGATGCCCGCGCCAGGTCGTAGGCCCTTTCAAGGGTTTCCACCGGCGTGGGCGGAAGGTTCAGCATCTTGTAATCCGGATGAAACCGGGTGAAATGGAGGGGCACGTCGGGCCCCACCTCGTCCAGGACCCATTGAATCAGGCCTTTCAACATGGCCTTGGAGTCGTTCAGGGTGGGCACCACCAGGTTGACGATCTCAAGGTGCACCCCCTGGCGGGCCGCGGTTTTGATGCTTTTTAGTACCGGATCCAGCTCGGCCTTGCAGACGTTTTGATAAAAGGCGCGGTCGAAGCCTTTGAGGTCGATCTTGACGGCGCTCAGCACCCGGCACATGTCCCTGAGGGGTTCCGGGTTCATGAAACCGCAACTGACCAGGACACTCCGGATCCCTTCGACCCGGGCCGCCGCGGCGATGTCCAGCAGGTATTCCGCAAATACCGTGGGCTCGTTGTAGGTAAAGGCGATGACCGGAGCCCGGCGCTTTCGGCAGGCCGCCACCATGTCCTGCGGCCCCTGGAAGGGGACCCTGAAATCCTCGGGCCTGGCCTGGGAAATCTCCCAGTTCTGACAGAATTGGCAGCTCAAGGGGCATCCGGCCGTGGCCAGGGAAAAGGCGGCCCGTCCGGGCAAAAAATGGTAAAAGGGCTTTTTTTCAATGGGGTCCACATGGATGGCGATGGGCCGGCCGTAGACCAGGCTTTTTAACACCCCGCCGTCGTTGACCCGGGCCCGGCAGCGGCCCCGCTCCCCGGGGATCAAGAGACACCTCTGGGCACAGAGCAGACACCGCACATATCCTTTTTCATGCTGGAAAAGGCTTCCCGCAACCTTGTCCTTGGGAAGGTGGCATGCGCGGCAATCCACGCCCTCGGCGTTGGCCGCAATCCAGTATCGGGCCCTGGGGGCATCGGTCCGGGGCCGGGATGCGGCCATCCCGGGAAGGGCTCCGCCAAAGGCGTTTTCGGCATGGGACAAAAGCAGCCAAGCCCCCGAGGCCCCCAGTCCGAAACGGGCGGCGCATTGAAGGACCTCATGAAGAAACTGCCTGCGGGACAGGGAAGCGGAATCGCGTGGATATGGAGGCTGCGGCATGAAAGATCCTCCATAGGCCTTTTCCCGGATTTCGTCTCAGGCGCCCCATGGCCCCCGTGGGATTTGGCGCGATCCTTTTACAGAAACGATCCGGGGTGCTGGAAAAGCGCCTTCCAGCAGTCTTTATTAAAATTATCGTGAAAAGACCCGTGTTGTCAAGGAATGGGGCGGGTGGCGTTTTCCGGGCCTGCAACTGGCTCAAACGGCTGAAAAAGAGGTTTTAAAACAATTTGTCCAGGCACATAATCAACAGATGCCCGTCCCTCCCATAATTGCCTGTGTGGATGTCGGTTACCGGGGAAGCGACGCCTGTGCGGCCTGCGTGCGGATTGAAACCCGGGGCCAGGCCGGCCCTGCGGAAAAGCACATCGTGTGCACACGCGCCGGCGGGGTGTATGAAGCGGGATCTTTTTATAAGCGCGAGCTTGCGCCCCTCCTTGCCGTCCTGAATTCTGTCCTCCTGAAAATGGCGGACATGCTGTCGCGGTCCGGCTGGCCCCCAAGGCGCCCTCCGGGGTCGCCCGGGAGTTGAGGCGCCTCACTCCGGAGCGGCACACTCTGTGGAAGATTTTTTCGTTTCCACGTAGTGGGCGGCCGCCAGGGCCGCGATACATCCGTCTCCTGCGGCAGTGACGATCTGGCGGGCGTACTTCTGCCTCAGGTCCCCCACCACGAAGAGTCCGGGAATCCGGGTCTCACACTTTTCGTCGGTGATCACATAGCCTTGGGCGTTCATGGCCACGCCGCCGGGCACCAGGGCGTTATTGGGCTCGAAGCCGATGAAAATAAAAACCCCTTCCGTGGCCAGCTCCCGCTCCTCATGGCTCTTGGTGTCTTCAAGGACCACGGCATTGACGCCCTTTTCATCCGCCTTGATCTTTGTGACAATGGTGTTCCACAGGACTTCGATCTTGCATTCGTCAAAGACCCGTTGCTGGAGGATGCGGCTGCCCCGGAAGGCATCCCGTCGATGGGCCAGGTAAACCTGTTTGGCGATCTTGGCCAAAAAGAGGGCTTCTTCCAGGGCGGCATCGCCGCCGCCCACCACCACCACCGTCTTGTCTTTATAGAAGAAACCGTCGCAAGTGGCGCAGTAAGAGACCCCTTTCCCGTAATAGGCGTCTTCGCCGGGGATATTGAGTTTCCGGGGGGAACCGCCTGCAGCCACGATGATGGCATGGGCCTTGAGGACCTGCCCGTCATCCAGCCGCACCTGATGAAAATCGGTTCCCGGTTCAACGGCAAGGACCTCATTCTGGAGGGTTTCCACCCCGTAGGATTTGGCATGGTCGGAAAACTTTTGGGAAAGTTCGAACCCGGAAATGGACTCGAACCCCGGATAGTTTTCCACCGTGTCCGAATTGGCCACCTGGCCGCCGTGGACGCCTTTTTCCACAAGAACGGTGTCAAGGGCCGCCCGCATGGCGTAGATGGCGGCGGTCAACCCCGCGGGCCCCCCGCCCACGATGATGAGGTCATACAATTTGCTGTCTGTCACGTGAAGCCTCCTTTGGCTGGAGTGCCGTGTGTCCTGTTTTTAAATCAAATGGTTAAGGTGCCTGCCGATGCCCCATTTTAAACATGCCCCCTTTGTTGTCAACCGCGGCCTCCAGGCGTCTTTTTTCGTTTTTGCAAAGGATGTTAGGGACCGGGGGGTCTGTACCGCGGACCGCCCGCCGTCCTTGGGAAAGAGAAGCGGGACGCCCCAAGACATCCCCTAAAATTCCAGGTGCTTGGGGGTTCGGGGAAAAGGAATCACGTCCCGGATGTTGGTCACGCCGGTGAGCATCATCAGGTACCGTTCGAATCCCAGGCCGAAGCCCGCATGGAAAACCGTGCCGAAGCGCCGGATGTCCAGGTACCACCAGTAATCGTCGGGATCCATGCCGTTTTCCAGGATGCGGCGCTTGAGAACGTCGTAACGCTCCTCACGCTGACTTCCGCCCACGAGCTCTCCCACCCGGGGGACCAGAAGATCCATGGCGGCCACGGTGGTGTCATCGTCGTTGAGGCGCATGTAAAAGGCCTTGATGGTCTTGGGATAATCGTAAACGATGACCGGTTTTTTAAAATGGATTTCACACAGGTACCGCTCGTGTTCGGTCTTAAGGTCCGACCCGAATGCCACCGGGAATTCAAAGGCTTTTCCGGATTTTTGTAAAATGTCGATGGCCTCGGCATAGGGGAGGCGTTCGTAGGTGGTGCCGGAGACGGTCTCCAGGGTTTTCATGAGGGTTTTGTCCACGAACCGGGCAAAGAGTTCCAGGTCTTCCGGACACTGTTCCAGCATATACCGGGTCATCTCTTTCACCAGGTCCTCGGCCAGGTCCATGGTGTCCTTCAGGTCGGCAAAGGCCATTTCCGGTTCGATCATCCAGAACTCGGCCACATGCCGGGGGGTGTTGGAGTTTTCCGCCCGGAAGGTGGGGCCGAAGGTGTAGACATTGCCCAGGGCGCAGGCGAAAAGCTCGGCTTCCAGCTGGCCCGAGACGGTCAACCCGGCTTCTTTGCCGAAAAAGTCGTCCTTGAACACATCGGCTTCCGGTTCTGTCCGGGGGGGGAAGACGGGCAGGGTGGTGACCCGGAACAGTTCGCCGGCCCCTTCGCAATCGGATCCGGTGATGATGGGGCTGTTGAGGTAGAAAAAGCCCCGCTGCCTGAAAAACCGGTGCACGAAAAAGGCGCACTCGGAGCGGATCCGGAACATGGCGCCGTACTTGTTGGTCCGGGGCCTCAGGTGGGCGATGGTTCTTAAGAACTCGTCCGAGTGGCGTTTCTTTTGCAACGGATACGATTCCGGATCCGCCGGACCGAAAAGGGTCAGCGTCCGGGCCTGAATCTCCCATTTCTGGCCCTTTCCAGGGGAGGGCACCAGGGCCCCGGTGACTTCCAGGGAAGCCCCGGTCTGGATCTCCTTGAGATGGGCCGCGGCCGGATCGGCATGGTCGATGAGGACCTGGATATTCTTCAGGCACGACCCGTCATTGACTTCAAGGAAAGAGAATCCCTTGGCGTCTCTCCGGGTGCGCACCCAGCCCTGGATCCGGATGGGATCCACCGGGGTGTCGGATGCGAGAGCCGCCTTGATTCGGGTGCGTTTCATCGGATATCCTCTTTTTAAAGGCTCTTTTCGAAGGTTTTTTGGATCTGCTTTGCGTCCATGCCGGCGCCCAGGGCCGCCATCAATTGGATCCGGGCCTTGGCGCCGGGGAGCCTGCCGCCCAGGATCACGCCGCGCTGCATCAGGTCCGCCGCACCGCCGGGATACCCGTAGATGGGCCAGACCCCGCCTTCGGCGCACTGGGTGGTGAGGACCACGGGAATGCCCTCCTGGATCAGCCTTTCCAGGGCGGGCACGATGTCCGGCGGCACATTGCCGGCCCCGAACCCTTCGATGACCAGGCCCTTCATCCCCCGCCCTTTGAGGTGCCTGATGAGGGAGGCGTCCATCCCGGTGTAGCAGGCGATGAGCGGCACATGGGGCTGGAGGGTGTCCGTTTGGATCCGGGGACGCCGGGGGCGGTCTCCCCCTCCCCCGGGGCGGGTCAAGAGGAGGGTTTCCCCGGCCACATAGGCCACGGGGCCCCTTTCGGGCGCCTCAAAGGCGTCCATCTTCAGGGCATTGATCTTGATGACCTCACGGGGACTGAAAAGCCGGTCCGTCATGAGCAAGGCCACGCTGTTTTCCGGGGGCAGGGGAAGGCGGCAGGCCTTGATCCCGTTGATGAGGTTCCGGATGCCGTCGTACCCGGCTTCGCTGTAATACCGCATGGCCCCGGTGAAGACGATGGGCTTGGACGTGGCCACCACCAGGTCCGCCATATAGGCCGACTCCACCAGGACATCGGTGC
>JALVQN010000018.1 GCA_027025555.1 Desulfobacterales bacterium | reverse complement strand
TTTCTGGCCAACGGCGTTGTGGGCGACTGGGCGAAGATCAGGCGCACCGTACTGCGCATCAAACCCTCCAGCTGAGGGGGAGCTTATGGCGAAACTGCTCGAGGTAAAAAACCTGACCAAGGCCTTCGGGGGCCTTCTGGCCGTGAACAACGTTTCCTTTGATGTGCATGAAGGTGAAATTTTCGGGCTCATCGGCCCCAACGGTTCCGGGAAGACCACCACCTTCAACTGCATCAACCACTTCTATTCTCTGACTTCGGGGGACATCCTCTTTGAGGGCCGCAGCATCAAAGCCCTCAAAACCTACCAGATCTGCAAACGGGGCATCGGCCGCACCTTTCAGGTGGTGAAACCCCTGGCCCGCATGACGGTGCTGGAAAATGTCACGGCATCGGCTTTCTGCAGGGTGAACACCATCGGCGAAGCCCGGGAAGAAGCCCGGCGGGTGCTGGAATTCTGCAACCTCGCCGACCAGGCCGAAAAGCTGGCCAAAAGCCTGCCCATCGGCGGCCGCAAGCGCCTGGAAATCGCCCGGGCCCTGGCCACCCGCCCGAAGCTCCTTTTGCTGGATGAAACCGCCGCGGGCTTGAATCCTTCCGAGCTTGACGAGGCCATCGACCTGATCCGTAAGATACGCGACAACGGGGTGACCATCATCATCGTCGAGCATATCATGAAGGTCATCATGACGATTTCGGATCGCATTCATGCCATCAACTTCGGACAGACCATCGCCGAGGGCACCCCCCGAGAGGTGGCCAACAATCCTGCGGTCATCGAAGCCTATCTGGGAGAACAGTATGCTCAAGGTTAACCATATTGATGTCTTTTACGGCGACCTACAGGTATTGTGGGATGTGACCTTTGAGGTGCGGGAGAACGAGATCCTGGTACTCATCGGCGCCAACGGGGCGGGCAAGTCCACCACCATCAAGACCATCTCCTCCCTGCTCAAACCCCGCCGCGGCACCATCGAGTTCGGCGACGGCATCCGGCTGGATCAGTGCCCGCCCCATGACATCATCCAGCACGGCATCGTGCATGTCCCCGAAGGCCGCCGCCTCTTCTCCGAGATGAGCGTGGAGGAAAACCTCATCATGGGATCCCTCTACGGAGAAGCCAAGGCCCGGCGTCAGGAAACGCTCAAGCATATCTACGAGATCTTCCCGCGGCTGGAGGAGCGTAAAAAGCAGACAGCCGGCACCCTCTCGGGCGGGGAGCAGCAGATGCTGGCCATCGGCCGGGGTCTCATGTCGCTCCCCAGGCTGATGATGTTTGACGAGCCCTCCCTGGGGCTGGCCCCGATTTTGGTTCAGGAAATCTTCGCCATGATCAGGGAGATCAAGAAGGAAGGCGTGACCATCATGCTGGTGGAACAAAACGTGACCCAGACCCTGGCCATGTGCGACCGGGCCTACGTCCTTGAAAACGGCCGCATCGTTTTGGAAGGCACCGGGGCCGAGCTCATGGAAAACGAAAAGGTCAAGGAAGCCTTCCTGGGCATCTGAGCGCCCCCGCTTCAACAGGGGGCATGGCCCTTACGCCGCCCGCTCCAGGCGCACGGCGCACACCTTGAACTCGGGAATCTTGGAAACCGGATCCAACGCCGCATGGGTAAGCGTATTGGCGGCCGCCTGGGCAAAGTGAAAGGGAATGAAGATCGTTCCGACCACGGCCTTGGGAGAGACCTTCACCGCGGCCTGGATCTGACCGCGTCGGGATCGGATCTTAACGGCATCTCCATCTTGCACCCCGTACTTCTCGGCGTCCTCGGGCGCGATTTCCACAAAACAGCCGGGGATCCGCTCATTGAGGCCCTTGGATCTCATGGTCATGGTCCCGGTGTGATAATGGTACAAGACCCGGCCGGTGGTGAGATAGAGGGGATATTCCGCATCCGCCGCCTCGGCAGGCGGAAGATAGTCGATGGCGTGGAACTTCCCCCGGCCGCTGGTGAACTGCTCCCGGTGCAAAATCGGCGTTCCGGGATGTTCCGGATTGGGGCAGGGCCAGTGGAGGCCCACATCGTCGATGCGGTCATAGGTAATCCCGCCGTATGACGGCGTGACCCTTGCAATCTCTTCCATGATCTCTTGGGGGCTGCCGTATGTCATGGCATAGCCCATCCGGGTGGCCAGGTCGCAGAGGATTCTCCAGTCGTCTTTGGCTTCCCCCGGCGGATCCACGGCCTTCCGGACCCGCTGGACCCGTCGCTCCGTATTCGTAAAGGTGCCCTCCTTCTCCGCAAAGCAGCAGGAGGGAAGGACCACATGGGCCAACCGGGCGGTCTCGGTGAGAAAGAGGTCCTGGACCACGAGAAACTCCAGCTGTTCCAGGCACTTCTTGAGATGGTTCAGGTCCGGATCCGACACCAGGGGGTTTTCTCCGATGATGTAAAGGGCCTTCAACTTCCCTTCATGGGCCGCCGGCATCATCTGGGTCACGGTCAAGCCGGGCCGGGTGGAAAGCCCGGTGACACCCCAGGCCGTTTCCATCTTCTTGGCGACGGCCAGATCCGCCACCGGCTGGTATCCGGTATAGACGTTGGGGAGCCCGCCCATGTCACAGGCCCCCTGGACATTGTTTTGGCCCCTCAAGGGGTTCACCCCGGTCCCTTCCCTTCCCAGATGCCCGCAGAGCATGGCCAGGTTGGCCAGGGATTTGACGTTGTCGGTGCCGGTGATATGCTGGGTGATCCCCATGCAATAGAGGATGGAAGCCTTTTTTGCCGTGGCATACAACCGTGCCGCCTCCTTCAGGTCCTCGGCCGGGATGCCGGAAATCGCCTCCACCCGCTCGGGCGGGTACTGTTCCACCGTCTTTTTCAGTTCTTCAAAGCCCTTGGTCCGTTCCTCCACAAAGCTTTTGTTATAAAGGCCTTCCTTAAGGATCACGTGCATCATGCCGTTGAGCCACGCCACATCCGTCCCCAGGTTCTGTCGCAACCAGACATGGGCGAATTCCGCCATGCCGATTTTCCGGGGATCCACCAGAATCAGCCGGGCGCCTTTGAATTTCACGGCCCTTTTCACGAACGTCGACAAGACCGGATGGTTTTCCGTGGTATTGGAGCCTGTGACCAGGATGACATCCGCGTCTTCGATGTCGCCGATGGTATTGGTCATCGCCCCGCTTCCGAATGCTGCGGCCAGACCGGCCACGGTGGAGGAATGTCAGAGCCGGGCGCAGTGGTCGATGTTGTTGGTCTTGAGGACCGCCCGGGTGAACTTCTGGGCCACGTAGTTTTCCTCGTTGGTGATCCGGGCCGAGGTGAGCACCCCGATGCTGTCGGCCCCATGCCGGGTCTGGATCTCCTTCAGGTTCTCGGCGATACGGCCCAGGGCCTCCTCCCAGGTGGCCTCCCGGAAGGCGCCGTTTTCCTTGATCAGGGGCTTTTTGAGGCGGTCTTCGGAGGCGATGAAGTCAAAACCGAACCGACCTTTCACGCACAGGCTCCCATGGTTGGGCGGCACGTCCTGAACGCCGGTGATCTTCACCACCCGGTTCTCCTTGACATGAAGGTAGAGCTGACAGCCCACCCCGCAATACGTGCAGGTGGTCCGAACCTTGCGCATCTCCCAGGGGCGATGGTGGTAGCGCACATCCTTTTCCACAAGCGCACCCACGGGGCACGCCTGGACGCATTCCCCGCAGAAGACGCAATTGGAGTCCTTGAGGAGACGGTCCCCGGAAGCGACGATCTTGGTCTCCGAACCCCGGTATCCGAAATTGATGGCGTGATTCACCTGCACGTCGTTACACGCCTGGACGCACCGGCCGCACAGGATGCACCTTGAAAAGTCCCGGACAATGAAGGGGTTGACCGTTTCGGTGGGATACCGGGACGCTTCGGCCGGAAAGCGCTCTCCGGAGACCTGGTACCGATAGGCCAGGTCCTGGAGTTTGCAATCCCCCCAAACCGGGCAGAGCGCCGTGGCCCGGTCCTCTTGCTGCACCTTGAGCTGGAAGGCGGTCCAGTCCTGGTCATCCGCCCCCCGAACGGCACAGTTGTGGTTTCCGGAAGAGAGCATAAGCTGGAGAATGGCCCGGCGGGCCTGGACCACCTTTTTGGATTCGGTGTGCACCACCATCTTATCGGCCGCCGGCGTGGCACAGGAAGCCAGGAGGGTGCGGGCGCCCTCCACCTCCACCACGCAAATCCGGCAGGCGCCGGTGGGTGTGGCCCGTTTCAAATGGCAAAGGGTGGGAATATCGATGGCGTTTCGCCGGGCGACTTCCAGGATTGTTTCTCCCGGATCAAAGGAAAAGGTGTTCCCGTCAAGGGTCAGGGTGGGCTTTGCATCCATTTGAACCGTTTCTCCTTTTATGGGCTTGGCTTTTTTCATCCAAAAGCACAAAATGTCTCTGTATTAAAAAAGGGGGGCTCTGTCAATCGCCGGTTTTCGGCCGATCCGGCTCCGGCTCCGGCTCCGGCTCCGGGGGCGCCTTTTCCCGAAACGCCGGGAAAAAGAAGCAAAAGGCGCCGATTCCCAGAAGGCTCCCCAGGCCGTCGGCCAGGACATCGGCGGCTTCGGCGGTTCTTGAGGGGACATAGGCCTGGTGGACTTCATCGCTGATGCCGTACAGGGTGGATGCCGCAATCGCCCAAAAAACGGCCCGAAGCCTTTTGGTGGAGGGGGTCTTGAAGGCCCTGAAAAAAAGGATCCCCAACACGGCATACATCCCCATGTGGGCCGCCTTGTCGGCAAAAGGAAACAGGGGTTTCCGCACCACGGGAGGATTCGCGGACTGGATAAAGAGCAAAAGGCAGTACAACACCACGGGCAGCCCGTCTGAAAGGAAACGGCGCCCTTTTTTATCCTTTGCAGTCAAGGGGGGCACGATCCAAAGCCCGGCTTAAAAAGCGCCTACCACCCGGTGGTGGGGCGTCGTTTGCCGAACAGGACTTCACAGGGCGCGTTCTTGGTCACATGGGTTTCAAGCTTCTTGCACCACAGGGACTGGAAGGTCCGGCAAGACCCGTCCAGGGCGTCCGTCTTGGAGAATTCGGCCTCCGGACACCGCAAGTCACACCACTGAATCCGATGGGTGGTCACACCCGCATTTTCCGCGTTTTTTTCCTTTTTCACCCTGTCTTTTCCTAAACGTTGAAAACGGTCTAAGAAGTTCTTTTGTGGGGCATGGCCTTTCTCTTTCCCCTTTCCATCCTGAAAAAAGCCTCTCCTCCAGGCCAATAAAGGGCTCTCTTATAACAGCAACGCTTATTATTCAAGTCCAAGGGACGGCCCGCACGTGACGAGGCCTTCCAGCCTTCGGCGCTGCGCCGTCGAGCCATGCCCGAATGGATCCCATTACGGGTCTTTTGCCGAGGATTTTTCATTTGACAACCGACCTTCATCTGGATAGCGATTTACCCGCATGGCCAAGATGTCTTGCAATAACAAGATGCTTTTGCCCCTGTACGCGCTTTCAGAGCTTTCTGGAGGGGGGATGCCCGGGAAGTTACCGGGAAAATTTCGTCAGAGGAAACTATGTCAAATACACGCGCCAAAAACTTGGAAGAAGCGCAGGCCGATTTTTTGCGCGCCTGGCCGGATTTTGCAAGCACCCAAAAAATAGACGCTCTACGCGCCGAGGAATATAGCCGCCTGGATGCGCAGGGACATGTTTACCTGGATTACACCGGCGGCGGCCTATACGCCGACAGCCAACTGCGGCGGCACATGGACTTGTTGCGAAACAATGTCTTTGGCAATCCGCACTCGCTCAACCCCACCTCCCTGGCGGCGAGCCGGCTGGTGGAACAGGCGCGCCAGTCCGTGTTGGACTATTTCAACGCCTCGCCGGAGGAATATGTGGTCATTTTTACGCTCAACGCCAGCGGCGCGCTCAAACTGGTGGGGGAATCGTATCCCTTTGGACCGGACGGCCGCTATTTGTTGACCTTCGACAACCACAACTCGGTCAACGGCATCCGCGAATTTGCCCGCGCGCGCGGCGCATCCATCACCTACGTCCCCCTCGTCCTGCCCGATATGCGGGTGGACCAGGCGCAACTGGATGAACACCTCCATCAGCCGGGCTCCGGCGGCTCCAATCTCTTCGCCTATCCGGCCCAATCCAACTTTTCGGGCGTGCAGCACCCGTTGGAATGGATCGAGCGGGCCAGGGAGAGAGGCTGGGACGTACTGCTGGACGCCGCCGCTTTTGCGCCCACCAATCGCCTGGATTTGGGGCGCTGGAAGCCGGATTTCGTACCGCTTTCCTTTTATAAAATATTCGGCTATCCCACCGGCGTGGGTTGTCTGCTGGCGCGAAAGGAGGCGCTGGCGAAATTGCGCCGTCCCTGGTTTGCGGGCGGAACCATCACCGTCGCCTCGGTGCAGGGGGATAAATTTTATTTGGCCGAAGGGGAGGCCGCTTTTGAAGATGGAACCGTGAATTACCTGTGTCTGCCCGCTGTCGAAATCGGTCTGCGCCACATTGCCGCCATCGGGATAGAGACCGTTCACCTGCGGGTGACGCGCCTGATCGGCTGGCTGCTGGACAATCTGCTGGCCTTGCGCCACAGTAACGGCCGATCGGTTGTCCGCGTCTATGGACCAACAGATACTTACCGGCGGGGCGGAACTGTTGCCCTGAATTTCTACGATCCGCAGGGGCGCTGCTTTAGCCATCACGTCATCGAAGCGGAAGCCAGCCGGGCCAACATCTCGCTGCGGGGAGGCTGCTTTTGCAATCCCGGCGGCGGCGAGGTCGCGCTGGGCCTTTCCAAGACCGAGCTGGTGGCATGTTTCAACCGGCCGCAAGAACGATTGACCTTCGAGGATTTTCAATTATGCATTGACGGCAAGAGCACCGGCGCAGTGCGCATCTCGGCGGGCCTGATGAGCAACTTCGCGGATGTGTACCGCATGGCGGCGTTTGCGCGGAAATTCGTTGACCGGGAGGCCGAATAAGTTTTCATTGTTGTCTCGGACAAAGACGGCCAACAGGCCGCTGCGGGGCCGTGGCTTACCGCATCGCCCTCACCCACCGCGACGAGAGGCCGGCAGGGGCCGTGGAGGGCGTCATGATCCCGGCCAATTACTTCGGCGCCGATCCCCGGCCGGCTGCCCGGAAATTCGCCCGGGCCAACGCCGGGTGGCACCGGCGCTTGTGCGCCGCGGCCCACGGCACCGCCTCCCTTGAGCCATCCCGCCAAGATCGGCCGCCGCCCTTAAACGGGAAACAG
>JALVQN010000017.1 GCA_027025555.1 Desulfobacterales bacterium | reverse complement strand
CCTTACGGCATCCAGGCGAACAAGCACGTGGCCTGTGACGTCTTTGTCTTGCGCCTTTGTGAAACCACCCGCCAGACCATCGGCATCGCCTGCGATCTCACTACGGCCTTCTATCTTTCAGCCATGGGTATCTACGGTTTTCTGGCCTTCAAGGAAGCACTGGAGATGGGTTCCATGAGCGAGGGGCTCGTGCGGTATCCCATGTGGCTGGTTCTGGTCACCATTCCCCTGGGCATGGGATTGAGCCTTTTACAGCTTCTTCGCAAAATCCAAAGGCGTCGGGCCCGGTTGAAGATCCTGGGGCCCGCCCCTGAAAATCGTCTGGGTCCCCGGATTGCTTTGCTCTTTTTCCTGGTGTCGGTCACGGGTGCGGTGGGACTCTTTTTTTTCTTCCTATCTTTTGGCATCCTGGTCTTTGCGTTGGTGCTGTTGTTCTGGGGGGCGCCCATCGCCTTTGCCCTGGGTGTGGTGGGGATTGTCGGATTGATCTTCTTCCACCAGGGTCTTTCCGGCCTGTACACCCTGCCCATCGTGGCCGAAAACACGGGAACCCATTTTGTGCTTTTGGCCATTCCCCTGTTCACCTTGGGCGGGCTGATCCTATCGCGCAGCGGCCTGGGCGAAGAGATGTACGAGCTGAGCAGCCGATGGCTGGGATGGATGCCGGGCGGTCTGGGTGTGGCCACCTGCATTACCGGCGGGATCCTGGCCGCCATGATTGGCTCGTCCACGGCGGTGACCGCCATCGTCACCCTGGTGGCCATGAAACCGCTTTTGGACCGGGGCTACGAAAAGACCCTGGTCATCGGCACGGTTACCGGATCCAGCCTGGGGTTGATCATACCGCCCAGCATCGGATTTATCGTCTATGGCTTCCTCACCGACACCTCCGTGGGAGAGCTCTTCATGGCCGGGGTGGTGCCCGGAGTGATGCTGGTCTTTCTCTTCAGTGCCTATGTGGTTCTCGTCTGCCGGGTCACCGGTAAATATCAGGCCGTGACCTCCACGTGGAAGGAACGCCTCGTATCCCTGAAAAGGGCGGTCATCATCCTCCTTGGACCGATCTTCGTATTGGGCAGCATCTACACGGGGTTTGCCACCCCCACCGAGGCCGGCGCCATCCTGGTGCTTTACAGCCTGTTTTGCGCTGTGGTGTTCCGGAAAATCGACCTCAAGGGATTCGTCGAAAGCCTCGTGGACTCCAGCGTGCTGTCCACCATGATCTTGATGATCATGATCGGAGCCCTCATCATGTCCAATGTGGTCACGCTGCTGCAGGTTCCCTCCCAACTGACCCAGGCCATCGTGGACACCCAGATGCCCAGGGTCCTGGTCCTGGCTTGCATCGTCACCTTCTACCTGATCCTGGGCATGTTTTTGGACGGCGGATCCATTACGGTACTGACCGTTCCTGTCATCGCGCCCATGCTCCCCGTACTGGGCATCGATATCGTGGCCTTCGGGGTGATCCTGATGATGCTCATCGAAACCGCCCTGCTCACCCCCCCGGTGGGATTGAACCTCTTTACGGTTAAAGGAATTGTGGACGAGCCCCTGTCACTGATCATAAAAAGCGTGCTGCCCTTTGTGCTGATTTTGATCTTCGGCGTATTGCTGGTCTTCTGTTGGCCCCAACTGGCCCTGTGGCTTCCCGGGCAAATGCGATGAAACGTGCCCGTGATAACACCCTTCCACGCATAAGAAGGCTTGGGACTTGGACGCCCGCTTGAAGAGGGAGATCGCCCCTGGGACCCTGTGCCGGCGGATGCTCAACACGGCCCCGTCGCCTTGGCCATCCCTTTGCGCCTGCCATCAGCCGGGGACGGGTGTCCGGGGAAAAAACAACAGGGATAGCCCTGGCTCTAGTTTGCCGGCGGTAGCTCGGGGGGCGGGATGTTTCAAGGCCGAGGGGGCAGCGTATCCGCCCCCTCGGGGGTCTCCCCGCCCTTAGCGGCGGATCTCCTGGCCTCGGCTTCCACGAAGACGCGCTTCACGGCGGGATAAGCCGTCTTGATGGCATCATCCAGGGCCGCCACCGCAGACTCCACCTGGGCCGCGGTCAGGTCATCCTCGAAATCCACGCTCAGGTTCACCAGGATGAAGTCAGGCCCCATATGCATGGTGAGCACCTCGTTGACGTGTTTCACACCCGCAAAGGATCCTGCAATGCGCCGGATGCCGTCCACCACGTCCCGCTCGGCGCTTTCTCCGATGAGAAGCCCCTTGGTCTCATGGGCCAGCCAGATGGCGGTGCCGCCCAGGATCATTCCGATGAGGATGGAAGCCACCCCGTCGAAAATCGGCATCTTGAACCATTGGCCCAGGCCGATGCCCATGCCGGCCACCAGGATCCCCAAAATGGCGGCGGAGTCTTCGAAGAGCACCATGAAAATGCTGGGATCCTTCCCCCGCCTCACGGCCTCGATATACCCCCATTTTCCCTTGGACCGGGTGAATTCCGTCATGGCAAAGACCCAGGCCGCACCTTCAAAGAGCAGGGCCAGGCCCAGCACGGTATAGTTGACCAGAGGCCGCGTCATGGGTTCGGGATGCGAGATGCGCTGGACCCCCTCATAAACCGAGACGCCGGCGCCCACGGCGAAGATGAGGATGGCCACCACAAAGCTCCAGAAATAGACCTCCTTGCCGTGGCCAAAGGGGAATGCCTCGTCAGGGGGCTTCTTGGCCCGATGGAGCCCGTAAAGGAGCAGGATCTGGTTGCCGGTGTCGACAACGGAGTGCACCCCCTCGGAGAGCATGGCCGAACTGCCCGTAATGAAGGCGGCCGCGAACTTGGTGACGGCAATGAGGGTGTTGCCGGCCAGGGCGGCGAAGATGACCTTTCGGGACGATGCCCTGCCGCTCAACCCGGCTGCTCCTGAATCGGCCCGCAAAGCCGGCTGGAGGCGCCGAGGCCTTCCACGGCAAAAAACCGGGCCTCTTCCTGGGCCTTTGAACCGGACGCCTCGTCTGTGGGTCTTTCTTTCGCCGTGTCGGCCACCCGTTTCACCCCATTCTTTGTCAAGGCGCCTCCAGTCCTTTCTCCGCAAGGCGCAGGGACCGTTTCCGGCCGGGACACCGCCCGGAAGCCGATATACACAAAATTTGGGTTTTTTTATTTTTTATACCCAACATATGGTGGATTTCAAGAAAAAATATGCAAACTTTCCGTTACCCGGAAACCGGGGCCGAGAGTCTCTTAATCTGTTCAAGCGGTTCGATCTCCCTTGTTCTTTTTACCCTGGTTACCCTTCCAACACCGAGGCGATGCGTTCCAGGGCCCAGTCGATTTCCGACTTTGTGATCACCAGGGGCGGGGTGAGGCGAAGTACGTCTTCGTGGGTTTCCTTGGAAAGGATCCCCTTTTGCATAAGGGCCTCGCAAAAGCGTCTTGCACCGCCGGCCTTCTTGTGCAGCTCCACGCCGATCATGAGCCCTTTTCCCCGGACCTCCTTGACCCGGGGGCTTTGAATCGCCTTGAGCCCCTTCATGAAATAGGCGCCCATCTTCGCCGCGTTTTCAATCATCTTCTCCTGGATCAGGACCCGGACGGCGGTGCGGGCCACGGCGCAGGCCAGGGGGTTTCCTCCAAACGTGCTTCCGTGATCCCCCGGCAGGAAGACACCCAGGACTTCCATGTTGGACAAGACCGCGGAAATGGGATAGAAGCCCCCGGACAGGGCCTTCCCTACAAGGGTGACATCCGCCTCGATGCCTTCATGTTCTTCTGCCAAGAGCTTCCCGGTACGGCCCAGGCCGGTCTGAATCTCGTCCAAGACCAAAATCACCTTGTGTGCGCTGCAGATCTTCCGCACCGCTTTCAGGTAGCCGTGGGGCGGGACGTTTACGCCCCCTTCCCCCTGGATCGGTTCCACCAAAAAGGCGGCGGTGTTCGGTGTGATGGCTTTTTCAAGGGCCTCGGCATCCCCGAAAGGGACGGCCTTGAACCCGGGCGTGAAAGGGCCGAACCCTTCCCGGTACCGGGCATGGGTGCTGAAGCTGATGATGCCGATGGTGCGGCCGTGGAAATTGTTCTTGCACACGATGATCCGGGCCTTGTTCTTCGGGATCCCCTTGACCCGATACCCCCATTTGCGCACGGCCTTGATGACGGTTTCCACCGCCTCGGCGCCGCTGTTCATGGGAAGCACCTTGTGGGAGCGGGTCAGTTCGCAGATCTCCTTGAAAAAGGGGCCCATCTGGTCGTTCCGAAAAGCCCGGGAAGTCAGGGTCAGTCTTTCCATCTGGGCTTTGGCCGCCGCCAGGATCTTGGGGTGGCAATGGCCCTGGTTCACCGCCGAATAGGCAGAAAGACAATCCAGGTACCGCCTTTTTTCGACGTCCCAGACCCAGACCCCCTTTCCCCTTTGCAAAACCACATCCAAGGGGTTGTAGTTGCGGGACCCGTATCGATTTTCCAGTTCGATGTAGGCTTCGGGTTGCATGGCCGCTCCCTCCTTTCCCGGCTGCCGGCGCGCCTGGATCCGCTTTTTTAAACCGGGCCTTTGAGGCTTCTGGAAATTTTTCTTGAAACGGTCGCCCTTCATGAAAGACGGTTGTCTTCGGATAACGGCCTTTCTCTTTGAATCTCCGTATTTGCCGAATCGCCCCGCCATATTCTAGGAAGTACCGTTTTCGTCGGTTTCCCGGCTTTCCAGGAACCGGCGCTTGGCCTCGGTCAACGCCGGGACTTGTTCGTAAGGCGCCCGGGCCCAGGCATCTCTTTTCTTGATGAGCAGCCAGTTTTTGGGCCCTCGTCCTTTCATCCGGACCAGGGAAAAGCCGCCCTTGAGGCGCTTCCCCTCAAGGGAGAAAACCAGTTTTCCCCTTTCCAGGGCACGGAGAGGGTCCCCTTTCTCCATGAGACTGTATGTGCCGGAATCCCACACCACCACGATACCGGCGCCGTAGTCGCCCTCGGGGATGATCCCTTCAAAGTCTATATACGCCGGATCGTGGTCATCCACCTGGACCGCCAGCCGCCTCTCGGCAGGATTCAGGGAAGGCCCTTTGGGAACCGCCCAGGATTTCAGGACGCCGCCCATCTCCAGACGGAAGTCCCAGTGCAGGTGCTTGGCGTGGTGTTCATGCACCACGAAGCGCTTTTTTGCTTTCACGCCCGATCCTTTTAAGGCTTGTCTTTGACTTTACCCGAATTTTACGTAAAAATTTAAACTGCTGGGTTCAGGCTCCCGCTTTTTTTATGAGATGCATTTACCATGAAACAAACGGCGTTTCCATAAAAACAACCAAGACCGGTATGCACATTCTCTTTGAAACCCCCTTGACCCGCAGATGGGCCGATGCCGTGGCAAGCCTCCGGGAGCAATTCCCGGAAGTGGTCCTGTCTTTTGTGGACGGGCTGCCCCTCCCGTCACTCAAGGCGCGCGGCATTTTGAACGCCTCCCTCTTGAAAAAGATGTCCGGAAGGGGGGGGTCAATGTGGGCCGGGGGGCCTTGATCGAGGAAAAGCCCTTTTGGACCCGGTCCCTTTAAGAGGGGAAATGGACGACAGGGATCTTCATTGGAGATTGTACCGGCAAATGCGCTGCCCGGCCTTTTATCCCCATGCGGTGCGCCGGGTGGTCTGCAGGGAGACCCATATTTCCGTTGTCTTTCTCTCGGGGGATTTTGCCTATAAACTCAAAAAGCCCCTCAACCTGGGGTTTTTGGACTTCCGATCCCTGGCCCAGCGCCGCCGTTTCTGCATGCATGAGGTGCGCCTCAACCAGCGCTTGAGCGACGGTATCTATCTGGGCGTGGTCCCCATCTACGAAAAAAGAAACGGCGCCTTTTCCCTGGATGCTCCCGGTTCCATCGTGGAGTATGCGGTCAAGATGCGCCGGCTTCCCGATGCCGCAGCCTTCAGAAACCGGCTCCGGGGCAACAAGATGCACCCGGGCCTGATCAGGGCACTGGCGAAAAAGCTTTGTGCATTTTACGAAAAAAGCCCCACCGGCCCCGGGATCGATCCTTTCGGGCGTCGGGACGTCATCTCTGCCAATATGGAGGAAAACTTCAGCCAGCTGAAGCCCTTTGTGGGAAGCATCATCGACTCCGAAAAATGGGAGTTTATCCGTCAGGTGAGCCGTACTTTTTTGAAGGTGCGGGGCGATCTTTTCGAAAGTCGGATTTTATCGGGCCGGATCCGGGACGGTCACGGAGATCTGAGGACCGACCATGTCTACTTCTATCGCGGCATTCAGATCATCGATTGCATCGAGTTCAACGACCGGTTCCGCTACGGCGACGTGATTTCGGACATCGCCTTTTTGCACATGGACCTGGACCATTACGGGTTGCCCCTGTGGAGCTTGGCCTTTTTGGAAGCCTACGTGGCCGTTTCCGGGGCTCGACGGGCTTATGCCCTGGTCGATTTCTACGCCGTCTACCGGGCCGTGGTGCGGCTGAAGGTTTCCTGCCTCCGCCTGGCGTCTGTGACGGGAAGGGAAAAAGGCGCTGTTTTGTCCGACGCCCGCAGCTACCTGGATCAGGCCTTCCGGTATGCGCTCCGGTTCGGCCGTCCCACCCTGTGGATCACCTGCGGCCTCCCGGCCTCGGGAAAATCGGCCCAGGCCCGGGGGATTTGCGAGGCCCTGATGATGGAAAAAATCCGATCGGATGCCGTCCGAAAAGAGATGTTTCCGAAAGAAGCCGGGCATGCTGCGGCCTTTGGGCAGGGCATCTACCGAGACAGGATGCGGGACAGGGTGTACGCCCGCATGCTGGCCATGGCCCAGGACAGGCTCCGGGCCGGAGAATCGGTCCTTTTGGATGCCACCTTTTCCCGAAAAAAATGGCGCGCCGCCGCCCGGCTTTTGGCCCACGATCTCGACGTCAATTTGATCTGCGTGGAATGCACCTGCCGGGAGGAAACCCTGAAAAACCGGTTGATCCGACGGGAAAAGAAGACCGGCCTGTCCGACGCCCGTCTGCCCCATCTTTCCAAGATGCAGGAGGCCTTTGAACCGGTAAAGGACTTGCCTGAAACCCTGCATTTAAGAGTGGACACGGACCGGGATTACCAAAAGAACCTCAATTTCGTCCTGTCCCGGGGATACGCCTTGAAGTGCCGGCAGGTGGAGCATCTCCTTTGAAACGGGGGTCAAAAGGGGTTTTATACATAGCGTCCTATATAATTGCGCATAAACGCTTGAGTGTTTTATTTGGTGAACGCCAGGCATTGAACTGATCGAATACGGTTTCGACCAGATGA
>JALVQN010000016.1 GCA_027025555.1 Desulfobacterales bacterium | reverse complement strand
TCCTCAGGGCCAATGAAACCGGGGAACGGATTCCCCTGACCATGGCGGAGACGGACCCTGAAAAGGGCACCATTACCGTGATTTACATGGTGGTGGGAAAGACCACCGCCCTGTTTAAAACCCTGAAGGTGGGGGACGCCTACCAGGATGTGATCGGTCCCTTGGGGAAACCCACCCATCTGGAGAAGGTGGGGACCGTGGTCTGTGTGGGCGGCGGCACCGGGATCGCGGTGCTGCACCCCATCACCCGGGGACTCAAAGAGATCGGAAATCACATCATCACCATCATCGGGGCGCGGAGCAAGGACCTCCTCATCCTGGAGGACCGGATGCGGGCGGTCTCCGATGAACTGTATCCGTGCACCGATGACGGATCCTACGGGCATCACGGCTTTGTCACGGATGTCTTGAAAGAAGTGCTCGACAAACAGAAGGTGGACCAGGTGGTGGCCATCGGTCCAGTGCCCATGATGAAGTTCGTTTCCAAAATCACCAAGGATTACGAAGTGCCCACCATCGTCAGCCTGAATCCCATCATGGTGGACGGCACGGGCATGTGCGGAGGATGCCGGGTCCGCGTCGGGGGCGAGAACAAGTTCGCCTGTGTGGACGGTCCCGAGTTCGACGGTCATCTGGTGGACTATGATGAGCTGATGATGCGGCTCCAGGCCTACTGCGAAGAAGAAAAGCAATGTTATGAAGGTTTTTGCCGGTTGGAGGAAAGCCTTTGATTTCCACGGCGCTTGCCACACTTTCCACCGGCCCCTGACCCCGAGAAGTCAAGGAGTATCCTGATGCAGCAAAAAGAGAAGAAGGCAAAGATTCCCCGGCAACCCATGCCCGAACAGGACCCGAAAGTGCGGGCAAGAAACTTCCTGGAGGTGCCCCTCGGATATACGCCTGAGCTGGCCGTGAAGGAGGCCGAGAGGTGCCTGCAGTGCAAGAAGCCCTCCTGTGTGGCGGGGTGCCCGGTGAGTGTGGATATCCCCGGGTTTATCCGGCACATCAGAGAAGGGGATTTCACGGGTGCCATCCGGAATCTGTGGTCCAAGAACAGTCTTCCCGCGGTTTGCGGGAGGGTTTGCCCCCAGGAAATCCAGTGTGAAGGGGTATGCATCCTCGGCAAAAAGGAGGATCCCGTGGCCATCGGGAATCTGGAGCGATTTGCCGCGGACCATGAACGGACCCACGGCAGCGGCGCCCTGCCTCCCAAGGCGGCCCCCACCGGCAAGAAAGTGGCCGTGGTGGGTTCCGGCCCTTCCGGGCTCACCGTGGCCGGGGATCTGATCGTCAAGGGCCATGAAGTCACCGTGCTGGAGGCGTTCCACAAACCCGGCGGTGTGTTGGTCTACGGGATTCCCGAGTTTCGGCTTCCCAAGGAGATCGTGGCCCAGGAAGTCCACTTTCTGGAGCGCCTGGGCGTTCGAGTGGAATGCAATGCCGTCATCGGGCGGACGGTCACCATAGACGAGCTTTTCGAGGAAGGCTACGATGCGGTGTATATCGGGGTCGGTGCCGGATTGCCGAAATTCTTGAATATCCCGGGGGAGAACCTGGTGGGGGTCCTGTCGGCCAACGAGTATCTGACCCGTGCAAACCTCATGAAGGCCTATCTCTTCCCGGAAGTGGACACGCCGATTCCCCGTGCAAAAGACGTCATTGTCCTGGGGGGCGGGAACGTGGCCATGGACGCGGCGCGGACCGCCATGAGGCTGGGGGCGGATCGGGTGCGGATTGTTTATCGTCGCTCCAAGACCGAGCTGCCGGCCCGGGCCGCGGAAGTCCACCATGCCGAGGAGGAAGGAATCGAATTTTTCTTTTTGACCAATCCCACCCGGTACCTGGGGAACGACAAGGGCCGGCTGGTGGGCATGGAATGCCTCAAGATGGCGCTGGGCGAACCCGATGCCTCGGGCCGACGCCGTCCCATCCCCATCGAGGGATCCGAATTCAACCTGGAATGCGACCTGGCCATCGTGGCCGTGGGCTCAGGGGCCAATCCGCTCCTGACACGTTCCACCCCGGACATGGCCCTCAACAAGTGGGGCTACATCGTGGCCGATCCGGAGACCGGGAAGACCACCAAAAGGGGGGTGTGGGCCGGGGGCGACATCGTCACCGGCGCGGCCACGGTCATCCTGGCCATGGGAGCGGGCCGAAAAGCCGCGGACTCCATCCATAAATACCTGACCTGGGGCTGGTAAGATTGCGGCGGCGCGGGGCCGCGAAGCGCTGCGCCTTTTAAAAGCGTTTGAGGCGCCGCCGGGCATTTGACAAGGCCCGGGCGGCGCGTTAGATTGACCTGCATCATTGGGGGAGTTGAGACAAATCAACTGAGAGGAGGCTTTGGGCCTCGACC
>JALVQN010000015.1 GCA_027025555.1 Desulfobacterales bacterium | reverse complement strand
TCAGCACCATTGATTTTCAACGATCCATGGCTCAATTAATAACTTTCATGAAATATCCGGGATAGTCCGTCTGCCGGCTGAACAAAAGGATCTGTCTGGTCAAATCCCTGGCGCGTTTGGCGCCTTTGAAAACCTCCACGAGGCGTCCATGGAGGGGCGAGCCTTGGGGAACATCTTCCAGCATCATCTCCAGGTATCCGAACATGGGGGAAAGAATGTTGTTGAAATCGTGGGCGATGCCGCCGGCCAGCGTGCCGATGGATTCCATCTTCTGGGCGTGCGCCAGTTGTTTTTGGAGCTTTTCCAGTTTCTTTTCCGATAAAACCTTTTCGGTGACATCTCTCCCGACACCGCTGATGAAGACCTCTCCTTGGCCCAGGTGAACCAGTCTGTTTTTGTATTCAATATAGATTTTGTTTCCGTCTTTTGTGATATAGCGTGAAATGCCTTCATAATACCCTTCATTTTGGATTCCCGTAAGATATTCGGTGTCAAAGGCTCTTTTAAATTCGGGCTCCATAAATTCCGAAATCTTGTGGCCGATCATTTCATCAAACGCATAACCGAAGCATTTCTGCATGGCCGGATTGACGGAGATAAAGCGGCCTTCAAGATCGTGGGTGTAAATGAGATCCGATACAGAATCGAAGATCAAGCGGTATTTTGCCACACTCTCCTTGAGGGCCGCTTCCGCCTTCATCTTCTGGGTGACGTCTCTGACAAATTCCACCACACCTGTGATTTTCCCTGTTTGGGGGTGTGTGATGGGATAGCAATAGAGCTCGATCCATTCCACACCGGACCCCGGAAGGCCGGGCACGATCTCCATTTCCGTCTTTTTCGATTCGAGGCAGCGCTGGGCGGGACAGGGATCACAGGGTTTGTCGGCGTTATGGTAACACACAAAACACTTTTTCCCCTCCAGGGGAAGGTTTTGGGAATACCATCGCTTCATCACCGAATTGACGTGACGGATGGTGAGATCCGGTTCCAAGACGCTGATGCCGTCCTGAATGCTTTCCAGGACGCTTTCCATGAAGAGCTTACTTTCCCGCAGCGCATTCGCCGTCTGCCGGGCGTGGGTAATATCAATCACGGCGCCGAAAACATGGTTTTTGCCTTTTTCTTTTTTGAGGGACTCCCCCACGGTCCGAATCCATATGTGTCGGCCCTTGGCCGTGGTGAAGGGAAACTCGAGGGTGTATGGACGCCCTTTTTGAAGACAGTCTCTAAAGGCCCTCAGGAAAATTTCTCGATCTTGAAGGGACAAGCCTTTCAGACTTTGTCTGAGGGATCCCAGAGGATCTGCGGTCGATGTATCGGGCTTGACATCGAGGATGCGATACAGTTGGTCGGTCCAAAAGAGGGCGCTGTCGTCCTCGTTCCATTCCCATCCCCCCACCTTGGTGAGCCTTTCAGAGCGTTTCAGGAGGGTTTGACTGCGCTTCAGGGCCTTCCGGACACGTTCGAGCCGTTGGGCTTTTTGATGACTTTTGAGTTTTTCGGATCCGCCACAATGGGCACGGAGGCATCCCATATGCCGGCATGGCACCGGTGGATGCGCGGTTTTCGACTCTTGATGTTGCGGGAGTCCCTCAACTTGAGGTTGTTTGCAATGCAGCGCTGGCGTCCTATTGCGTTTTTCCGGATGACCTGCATGCAGACAAAGGCGGTCTCGCCGGCCTTGGACACATAGTGCCCCCGCAAGTCCACATAGGCGTTGGAAAATCCCGTTGCCTTGTAAAAGCGCTCCTGGAGGTCTTGAAGGGTCTCGAGCCCGATTAAATCCACCAGGGAAGACAAGGATTCCACTTTTTCGTCCTCATTGAAGCAGGAGGCGGCGAACCGCTTGTGTCATGGCAAATCGAAACGCTTGGGTCCGGGAAAACAGGGCGCCTTTTTCAGGCCGTGGGGATTGAGCCCAAGGGGAGGAAAATTTCCTTGATGCAGGTCTCATGGCATGTCAGAGTGACCAGGCGTAGCTTGCTTACTTGTTACTTATATAAATGCTGGCACGAACGAAATCAAGAAAAAACGTGATGGATCAGGGCGGCGAGGAAGGGGCCTGGGGCATGATTTCCAGGCGCTTTCAGGGAGTATTTTTCCCGCAACAGCTGCCGGGCCCGGCACACGATGCCGCCGCAGGCGACGATCCGCAACAGGCCGTGTCTGAAGGCCCCGGGACTTGATTCCGATGGGCCCCGGAATAAGCGGCAGGGGGCGAGAGGATCTTTTCAAGATGCGCCCCTCCGCAAGAGGGGCAGGTGGGTGCCGGGTCGGAACCCGACACTAAAATCTCCGACGTTTTTTGACAGCCTTTGCAAAAGTATTCATAAATCGGCATATGATCCTCCTTTTTTAAAAGACTCTATTTTCTATTGAGC
>JALVQN010000014.1 GCA_027025555.1 Desulfobacterales bacterium | reverse complement strand
GTTCTGGAGGCCTTCGAGCACTTCTTCGACTTCTTTGATCTTTCGGGAAAATCTTTCGTGTTCGCTGAAGGCGATCCGGATGTCCAAAAGGCGGACGCGGCTTTTCAACTTTTTATGCAATTCCGCCTTCTTGGCCTGGCGCTTCAGGGCCGCCATCTGTCGCTTGACCTCGGAAAGGATATCGAGGATTCGAACCAGGTTCTGGTTGGTGGCTTCCAGTTTGCGGATGGCTTCGAGCTTCCTTTTCTTGAATCTTGAGATCCCGGCAGCCTCCTCGATGAATATGCGCCGTTCTTCGGGGCTGGCCTCGGTGATGGCCCCGATTTTTCCCTGTTGGATGACCGCATAGGTCCTGGCCCCCACACCTGTCCCCAAAAAGAGGTTGTGGATATCCTTGAGGCGGCAGGGCTGCTTGTTGAGGAAATAACCGCTTTCTCCGGACCGGTAGAGGCGCCGGGTCACCTGGATCTCCGTAAGGTCTTTGAATTCCTCGGGCGCCGACCCGTTGTCATTGAGAAGCGTCACGGAAACTTCCGCCATGCCCAGGGGCGGTTTTCCGTTGGCCCCGGAAAAGATGACGTCCTCCATGGCCTTGCCCCTGAGTTGCTTGACGCTCTGTTCCCCCATGACCCAGCGCAAGGCATCCACGATGTTGCTTTTTCCACAACCGTTGGGTCCCACGATGGCGGAGATGCCGGGGGGAAAATGGATGGTGGTCCTGTCTAAGAAGGATTTAAACCCGTGCACTTCGAGCTTTTTGAGTTTCATCGGGTCCTCCAGAGCCTGTTTATCCGGGGGTGCGCCCATGAACCCCGGGGGGGACGTTGCCCCTCCTTGAGGGTGCCCATGGTGTTGCTCAAGCGAGGGATATCAGGGAAATGCCGCTTTGTAAAGAAAAAAACACAAGGGAAGGTATCTTTTCAAAATCTGAATACAAGATGTGGGGGATTTTCCCTGCAGCTTGCATGACCCTTGGAAAAAACCGCCCACCGGTGAAAGGTTCAGGTTATAGGATCTGGCTCAGGAAAAGCTTGGTCCGATCATGTTCCGGGGTTTTGAAAAAGTGCTCCGGGGTCCCTTCTTCAACGATGGCGCCTTCATCCATGAAAATAACGCGGTCGGCCACCTCCCGGGCAAAGCCCATTTCATGGGTCACCACCACCATGGTCATGCCTTCCCGGGCCAGGGTTTTCATGACGTCCAGGACCTCTCCGATCATCTCCGGGTCCAGGGCGGAGGTGGGTTCGTCAAAGAGCATGATTTTGGGATCCATGGCCAGGGCGCGGGCAATGGCCACTCGCTGCTGCTGGCCCCCGGAAAGCTGGTCCGGGTGGACATTGGCTTTTTCCCGGATCCCCACTTTTTCAAGAAGGGCCATGGCCTTTTCAACGGCAACCGCCTTGGTGCGTTTCCGGACCACGATCTGGGCCAGGGTCACGTTTTCAAGGACTGTTTTATGGGGGAAAAGATTAAAAGACTGGAAGACCATCCCCACCTCGGCCCGCACCTTGTTGATGTCGGTCTTGCGGTCCAGGATGTCGATGCCGTCGATGAAGATGTGTCCGCTGTCCGCGGTTTCCAGGTGGTTGAGGCATCTCAGCAGGGTGCTCTTCCCGGAGCCGGAAGGGCCGATGACCACCACCACTTCCCCCTGTTCGACTTTGAGGCTCACATCCACCAGCGCCCGGACCACATGGGGGATGCGGAAGGTTTTATAGACATGACGAACGTCGATCACGTGACCAGGTGCCTCCTTTCCAGGTATTGAAGGAGCATGGAGAGCGTAAAGGTCAAAAAGAGGTAGAGCAGGGCACACAAAAACCAGAGTTCAAAGGGCTGGAGGCTGGTGGTCACCACCTCCCGGGTGGCCTTGGTCAATTCCCGGATGGCGATGATGCCCAGAAGCGACGAGTCCTTGATGAGGCTGATGAACTGCCCTGCCAGGGGAGGCAGGATCCTCCTTACGGCCTGGGGCAGGATCACATGCAGCATGGACTGGACGTATGTCATGCCCAGGGAGCGGGACGCTTCGGTCTGGCCCCGATGAATGGACTGGATCCCGGCGCGGACGATCTCCGCCACATAAGCGCCGGCAAAGCACGCCAGCGCCGCCACCCCGAACCACAGGGGCGGGATTTGGACGATCCCCTGTTTGGCCAGGATGGTATTGATGAGGGTGCCCAAAACGAAATACCAGATGAAGATCTGCACCAAAAGGGGAGACCCCCGGATCAACTCGATGTAAGTGATGGCCAGCCACTTGAAGGCGGGGTTCTCGGAGATCCGCGCAAGCCCCCCGAAAAGGCCGATGAGGACCCCGAACACGATGGCGATGACACTCACTTTCAAAGTCAGCCAAAGCCCTTGCATCAGGATGCCGGCACGCCATCGGGCGTAAGATCCCAGCACGTCTCCGGGATAGATGAAATCCCCTTCGGCCACGAGAAGGGCCTCTTTGGGAACCCGGTAGGTTTCGGATGCCTGGCCCTCTTTGACTTCAATGACGGCCTGGTCGTTTTGGGTGGTGATGCGATGCACCGTCCCTTGAATCTGGGCGCGGACTTCCACCTTTTCCTTAAAGACGAAGTACTGGGGGATGCGGTACCAGCGCCACACGTAGTCGATCTTCAAGGTGGCGTAGTAGAGGGCGGTGGCGGTGCCCGCCACGATGAGAAAAAAGACCCCCACCCATACATAGTAGGCGGGCCTTTTCGGTATTTTCCCGGAAACAGGGGTTCCCATGGAAGGTTAAGGTAACCGGTTCAAGGCGGGTTCAGGGCAAGGCAAGGGGACACGTATCCCCTTGCCCCCTCAACGCCTTGTCATCATTGAACGTCTTTGAGCCACTTATTGCTCTTGATCCATTTGTTGTAGATCCGGTCGTATCTTCCGTCGTTTTTCACCTGTCGCAGAAAGTTGTTGAGCCAGTTCATAAAATCCGGATCCCCCTTTTTTATCGCCCAGGCCAGCGGTTCATAGGTGAAGGGCTTGTCTAAAAAGACCAGCTTGCCCGCCCCCTGCTGGGCCATGAAGACGGCGCAGTAGGGCAGGTCATAGACAAAGGCGTCGGCTTTGCCGTTGACCACTTCCAGGGCGGCTTCGGGTTCGGTCTCGAAAGACTTGTAATTGGCCTTGGGGATCATGCGTTTCACCGCCTGCTCTCCGGTGGTCCCCAGCTTGGATGTCACGGTGTATTTGGGGTCGTTGAGGTCTTTGTAAGATCGGATCTTTCCTGCGTGTTTTTTGGCAATCAG
Source organism: Desulfobacterales bacterium (assembly GCA_027025555.1). Lineage (GTDB taxonomy): Bacteria > Desulfobacterota > Desulfobacteria > Desulfobacterales > UBA2156. Next base: position 4,147 of record JALVQN010000014.1, on the reverse strand, counting down.
GATGGTTTGCCCCACAATGATGTAAGGATCCGCAAAATTGATCTTGAGGTTGCGTTCCTGGGTGACGGTCATGCCGCTCATGATGATGTCGAACTTGGAGGTGATCAACGCCGGAATGATCCCGTCCCAGGCGGTGTTCACGGGTTTGAATTTAACCCCCATGGCCTTGGCCATCTCCTTGGCCATGTCCATGTCGAACCCCACGAAATTGCCTTTTTTGTCGGTCATTTCAAAGGGCAAGTAGCCTGCTTCGAATCCCACCCGAAGCTCCCCCCTTTTCAAGATCTCTTCCAGGGTCGATTTCTTGGCCAGCTCGATGTCCGCACCAAAGGATGCGCCTGCAAAACAGATTCCCAAAAGCCCAACAAGGATCCACTTGAAAACCCTGCCTTTTCTCATTGAAACCCTCCTTCTTTTAAAGTGGTTGATGTGCACCGCCCCCTGACGGGCGACGCTCAATACGATTTTCCTTCATCCAAAAGTTCCGAGATTACCATCTGACGGCCGCATTTCGGACACTTGGGAAGCTCTTCTTCCGGAAGATAGACGATTCCGGTATACTTGCAGTGGGGGCAGACCACCTCCACGGGTTCCGATTGTTTTCGCATGCGCGTTCCTTCTTCAATCCGGATGAATGTATCATATCCTCAGGCTTTGGCAAGGCTTTTTTCTCTGATTTGGCTGCACCCTTCAGTCCTTGACAGGAGCCGCTTTGCATCGATAAAATATTTCAAGACAGCAAGCCTTTCACTCCAAGGATCGGGAGGGCCTTTATGAGCGATCAATCGCATGCGGACGGCAAGACTCTGTTGAAGAAAAAGGCGGTGCAGCGCATGGTCAGCAGCACCAATGCGGAACTGGTGTCCCGGCGGCGGTACCGCCCCCCCAAATGCCGCGTCTTTCACAACGCATTCACGGCACTGGAAGAGGACGGTCGCTATCGTTTCCATATCCACGAGGAAGCCAAGAAAAAGCTTTCAAGGATCATCGACAACCGCGTGGAGCGCGTCATCGGCGTGGAAGAAGCCGATGCCGCCTTTCGGGAAAAGTATCAGCGCAGGCGGAACATCGGCATCGTCTTTTCCGGGGGGCCGGCCCCGGGCGGGCACAATGTCATTGCCGGCATTTTCGACGCGGCCAAGGCGGCCAACGCGGAAAATCGCATCTTCGGCTTTTTACTCGGCCCGGACGGGGTCATCGAAAACGAAGCCATGGAACTCACCCAGGAGGTGGTGGACGCCCATCGCAACCTGGGCGGATTTACCATGATCAAGACGGGCCGCACCAAGATCGACACTCAAGAGAAAGTCACCCTTTCAAGGAAGACCTGCAGGGATCTGGGGCTGGATGCCTTGGTGATCGTGGGCGGGGATGATTCCAACACCAACGCCGCTTTCCTGGCCCAGGAGATGATGGATGACGGCGTTCAGGTCATCGGTGTGCCCAAAACCATCGACGGCGATATCCAGGTCCGGGATGCGGACGGGAACGTCCTGTGCGCCATGTCTTTCGGGTTTCACACGGCGGCCCGGGCCTTTGCCTGGGAAGTCGGCAACCTGTGCACCGATTCCAGCTCCGATGTGAAGTACTGGCATGTCTGCAAGGTGATGGGCCGGGTGGCCAGCCACCTGGCCCTGGAGGTGGCGCTCCAGACCCATGCCAACATGACCCTCATCGGAGAGGATCTGGCCGACTACATCGATTACGAGCGCCTGGAACGGAGCGATTCCGCGGATTACAATGCCTACGGCATGACCCTCAGGCATCTCTCCCGGGTCATCTGCGACGGGATCGTCCGCCGGGCCGCGGTGGGGAAGAACTACGGGGTGTTGGTCATCCCCGAGGGGATCCTGGAGTTCATCAATGAAATCCAGGTCTTCATCATCAAGCTCAATACCATCATCGCCGATTACAACCGGACCCACGACACGGACTTTCATGCCGCCTTCCCCGCCCTGGAGGACAAGCTGGAGTACTTAAGGGCGCTTGCGCGACGCTCCCGGGAGGAGGGCACCTTCAGCGTATGGAATTCCCGGGACGACGACCTGTTTGCCGAGATTCCCGCATTTTTCCAGGAAGGACTCTTGATGGAACGGGACAGCCATGGGAATTTTCAGTTTTCCCAGGTGGAGACCGACAAGATCGTCATCGGGCTGGTCAAAGATTACCTGGATATCCTCAAGGAAAAGGGGGAATACAAGGTCGGCATCGAGCGGCGCTATTTCCAAAAGACCCTGGAAGCGGCGGGCCTGGACCCGGACCGCTTCGGTCCCGTGTTGTTCAGGAATTACGACGCGTCAAACTTTCTGCTCATGAGAAAAGAGATCTTTTCCCAAAAGACCCTCCGTCAGGTCCTTGAAAAAGAGGGGATGCTCTCGGAAAGACAGGAGATTCCCAAGGCCGTCAAGAAGATCTTCGATAAATCCGTGCCCAAGTTCAAGACTCAGCTTCACTTTTACGGCTACGACGGCCGGGGTGCCGATCCCACCCGGTTTGACTGCATTTACACCTACAACCTGGGCCTGACGGTCTTTTCCCTCATCGCCAACGGCGCCACGGGCCAGATGGCGGCCATCCGAAACCTGGAGCAGGCGTTTTCCAAGTGGGAACCCATCGGCATTCCCATCGCCCCGCTGATGCACATGGAAGAGCGGGGGGGAAAGCTCAGCCTGGTTTTGGAAAAGAGCCTGGTGGACCTTCACTCCCCGGCCTTTTCGGTGGTCAAGGCGTTGCGGGAGGCATGGCTGGGCGCCGACGAAGCGCCGGACGCCTACCGCCGCCCCGGGCCCATCCGGTTTTCCGGAAAGACCGAAGAGGACCGGCCCATCACCCTGGTCCTCAACGCCCTGGGGGGCTAATCCGGCGGGACCCCTTCCCCTTCTTCCACGAACACCGGCGGTTTCAGGAGAAGATCGACGGCGCTTTTGGCCGAGGCTGCGGCCTCGGGAAAGACCTCGTCCAGGGCCGCCACGTGCCTGAGGTTGTCCACGGTGCGCAGGATCAGCATGGCCAGATCCCCTTCGGCCATGCTGCTTTTGGGGACAAGCCTCTCCCAGGGCTGGCCCAGGGCCCAGAGAAAGAGGATCAAGGCAGGGGTCATCCGGTGGGGCGGCGTGAAAAACCGGTGTCTCGCCATTTCCTTGACAAAGGATGAAAGCCCCTCGGTGACTTCGGTAAAGGCCTTTTTCAGCCGCTGCGGGATCTCCTTTTTGGGAATGTCCCCTTCGTTTTCCCCCTCAAAGACAAAGACCGCCACCAGGGCGGCCAGAAGCGCAGGGTCCTTCTCCGGGAAGAGCCCCCGCCTGAATCCTTCTGCAATCAAAAGGGGGTGATCCACCCGAAGCCGGGAGGCCCATGCCCCGTCCTCGGTGAGGGTGCCTTCTTGGGTCACGTAGCCGGTCCGTTGCAGGAATTTGAGATGGCGCATGAAGTCCCGCCAGAGGCGCCTGGAGGGATTCGCCTTTTGATCGCGCGCGGCCATTTGATAGGCGGCCAGGGACTTGGATAAGAGTTTTTCGATCTGATCCGGGGAATGGGACAAAAGCAGGTTGAGCACCATGGAGAAGTTGATTTTAATCTGGCTCATCACATCGGTGGGGCCCTCATGGACGAGTCGGGCCATGAGTCGGAGATCCATGAATTTTCCCGGAATCGCCACGGCGAACCCGATGCGGTCCATCCCCCGCCTGCCGGCCCGCCCCGTCATCTGGTGAAATTCCGTGGAGGTCATGGGGAAAAAGGCGGTGCCGTTGAAACGGTCCGAGTTGAGAAAGACAACGGTGCGGGCCGGAAAATTGACCCCGGCCGCCACGGTGGAGGTGGCAAACACGGCATCCAGAAGCCCTTCGGTCATCATCTGTTCCACCATCTGCTTCCACGCCGGAAGCTGTCCGCTGTGATGGGATCCCACCGCCAGATGCTCCAGGTGCCAAAGCTGGCGATGCCCGGCAATATGGGGGCTGGCCGCGCAGAGCGCTTCAATCTTTTTCCTGATGGCGGCCCTGCGCTCCGGGTCCTGAACCCGGTTGTCGGCACAACGCTCAAGGGCCCGGTCGCAGTCGGACCGGGATTTTAAAAAGAAGATGGCCGGCAAAAGATGAAACTTCCGCAAAACCTTCAGGATGGCACCGAAGGGGGGCAGCTGATG
>JALVQN010000013.1 GCA_027025555.1 Desulfobacterales bacterium | reverse complement strand
CATCAACAGGGCGATTGACGGAGCCTTTATTAGGAAACCTCCCCCTCAGGCCCTCGCAAAACCGTACGTGAGACCCCCGTCTCATGCGGCGCCTGTTGTCCAGCGCCTGCAATCCTGGACCGCCAGGGCGCAAAGGGGGTGGGATTGTCCCTGCGGACCCGCCGAAACCGGGGAAATGCCCCGGCCCTCCCGCGCCGCTTCCTGTACTTCCCCGTCAACAACGTCCCCTTTATTCCCCTTTTTTCCACATATCTTACGTTAGCGCACTTATTGTCAACTCAAAAAACCTATTTTATGTTGTATCTCTATACAATTTTTCCCATACTCAAGACAAATGGGAAAAAGCTACCCGGCTCCGGATCGGTCCGGTTCCCGGCGCTGCGTGTTTCCAAGCAGCAGGAGGGTGTTGCCGATGACGCTGAGGCTGCTGACCAGCATGAGGGAAACCGCGATGATGGGGTTCAACAAGCCTGCCGCGGCGATGGGAACGGCCAGGATGTTGTAGACAAAGGCCCAGGCCAGGTTCTGGTGCATCTTCTTCCGGATTTGATTTGCCGAGCCCATGAAATCCAAGAGCTTGCAGGGATCGTTTTGCATCAAGGTGACATGGGCGGTTTCTTTTGAAAGGGGGCTTTGGCTGTACAGGGCCACGGCCAGGTCGGCCCGGGCCATGGCCGGGGCGTCGTTGACGCCGTCGCCCACCATGGCCGAAGGTCCGGCATCGGCTTGCAGGCGCGTGATCCAACGGGCCTTTTCCGCCGGCAGCAGGCCTCCGAAAGCCTCGGGGATGCCCAGGCGCCTTGCGACCGCCTGGGTGGTCCTTGGGCTGTCTCCGGAGACCAGGACCACCCGGTACCCGGCCTCCTTGAGCCGGGAGACGGTCTCTTTGGCGCCTTGTTTCAGGGGATCGGAAAAGACAAAGGTCGCACAAAGTCTTCCGCCCATGCTCAGATAGACCCGGGAATCGGCTGCATCGCGGGTTTCAAGCCGTTTCGACGACTCCGGGGAAAAAGAGACCTTCTCTTTGCTTTGCCCCAGGATGAAGCGTCTGGATCCGAGCCTGACTTTTTTTCCGTCAAGCTCCCCCGAGATGCCGTTTTGGAAACGGCGGATGTTGACAAGTTTTGCCGGGGGAATTTTCATCTTTTTAGCTTTTGCAAGGAGTTCGGCTGCAATGTAATGGGTGGCATGGGCCTCCAGGGCCGCGGCAATGCTTAGGGCCTGCTTTTCGTCGAAACCCTTTTCGGTCACCGTCTTTTGGAGGCGCCAGCGGCCCAGGGTCAGGGTGCCGGTTTTATCAAAGACATAGACTTTGATCCGGGAAACATGCTCCAGGGCCGAAAAGTCCCTGAGGAGGATACCCTGTCTGAGCAGGCGGGATGCGCCTGCGGTGCGGGCCAGGGGAAGGGCCACGCCCAAGGCGCAGGGGCAGGTGATGACGATCACCGTGATGCTCCGGACCCAGGCCGCTTCCATGGTGTGGCCGGAAAGCAACAGAACGATCCCCACACCGGCGCTGAAAAGGAAAATGACCGGCACCAAGTACCGCAACAGCTTTTCCGCCTGTGCCTCGTGGGGGCCCTTTTGCCGGAGGGCCGCTTCCATGAGCGTGAGCATCTGCCCGAAAAGAGCGTCTTTTCCCACGGCCTCGGCCTTCACGGTGAAGCCGCCTTTCAGGACTTTGCTTGCGCTTTTCAGGCGCTCGGTGCGGGTTTTTTTCACGGGCAGGGCCTCGCCGGTGAGGGCCGATTCATCCACGTATCCGGCGCCTTGTATCACCACGCCGTCCGCGGCCACGATCTCGCCCGGTTCCACCTTGAAGCGGTCCCCTCTTTTCAGGGCCCGGACATTGACCCACCGGCCGTGGGGATGGGCCCTGGTGCACAGGCGCACCTTGTTGGGAATCGACAAAAAAAAGGCGTCCAGGTCGGCCTGGACCCGGTTTTTGGCCCGGCTTTCCAGGCGTTTTCCGACAAGCACCAGGGTGATGAGCATGGCGGCGGTGTCGTAGTAAAGATGCAGGCTTCCCCCAAACAGGTTGTAGGTGCTCAGGACAAAGGCTGAAAGGGCGCCCGCGGCGATGAGGGTTTCCATGCCGCATGCGGTGTTTCGGATGCCGTAAAACGCCTTTTGGAAAATCTCCTTTCCCCCGTAAAACAGCACCCCCGCACTCATCAGGAAAACGGGCAGGGCGAGCTTGAAAATCGTCTCCTTCGAGAAGGTGTCGAAAAAGCCCCCATAAAGAGCCACGGAGAACATCATCACGTTTGCCGTCAAAAAGGCGGAGACGAGGGTCTTGACCCACGCCCGCTGGTCGGCGTCTCCCCGGGAGCGGTCCTGCACGGGTCGGCCGGCGTATCCCAGGCTTTGGATGCGCCGGCGGATCTCGCTGGGGGAGGTCTTCACGGGATCGTAGAGGCACCGGAGCCGGTCTGTTGAAAAATGACAAAAGGCCCGGTGCACGCCCGGCGCTTTCCGGAGGGCCTCTTGGATGACCCAGGCGCACGCCGGGCACCACATGCCCGAGACCTTCAGGTCCAGCACAAGGGAGTCGCCGTTTTCGGCCTTTAAAAAAGGGGGCTCCCCGGAATCCGGAAACAGGGCATGGGCCGGCTGTTCTTTTTCCTTTTGGGCGTCTTGCCGCTTAAGGTCTTCGGGGCTGCGGGGAATGATGCCCAGTTCCCGGCATTTCTTAAAGAGCGCGGTTTCCCGGAAGGCGATGCCCCTTTTCACTTCTTCCGATTCCAAGAGCATCCCATAGACCGTAAGACATCCCTTGCAGCAAAAGGCGTGCCGCTTGCCGGAGCTTTTCAAAGAGACGGTCCTGCCCGAAAGGGGCAGGCCGCACAGCCGGCAGGTGTTTTGGGGGGCGGGCCCCGGCATGTCGGGTTCCTTCGGTTTGCGGGCGATATTGCACGCCGCGGCGCGAGGGGTTTTCTTCATGGCTTGGAAAAGGGGCTAGGGGCCGGCCATAACCTTTCCGGCGGCCACGGCGCGCAGGAAGACGATGACGTCCCAGCGCTCGGCCACCGACACCGTGGCGGCCAGGGCGGGCATGCGGGCCTTGCCGTAGCTGATGCGGTAAAAGAGCGTCCCGTCCTTGAGGTCCCGGACATGGGGGCTTTTCAGGTCCCGGGGAAGCGGTGAAAAGCTCTGTCCCACCGTGCCGCGTCCGTCCAGGCGTTTCCCGTGACAATGGATGCAGTACCGGCCATAGACCCTCTTGCCGGCAAAGATCCTTTTCAAGGAGCGATCCGAGACCGGGTCTTCCAGATGTTCCGGGCCCTTGCTCCGCAACAGGGCCTCCCCGCCGAAAACCGGCACGCTTCCTTTCGGCATGACCGGAAGCGGCGCTTCGTGGGGCTTGACGGCGGGGGTCTCCCACATGCGGCCGAAGGGCAGGCGGGCGTCGTAGAGGGTGATTCCGGCGTAGGCGACCGCCAGAACCCCGCAAAGCACGACAGCCAGGATCAAAAGCCGCTTCATCTATTTACCTTTTTCACCCCGGATGTGCCGGGGATGGGGCAGGAACCCGTAGAAAGCGTAAGGGGATTCTCCGGGAACCGCCTTCACCGGCCGAAAATCCCAGCCCGGCATGCCCCGGTCCCCGATGAGGTAAAAGGCCAAAAAGCCCTTCCCCAGGATCAACCCCAACAGGGCCGCCAGGATCAGCACCGTCTTGACACGCGTGTTTGTTCGGCTTTCCGGTTGCATGTCAGAGGGACACCTTCAAAAGCCCCACGGCCAGGATGTATCCCACAACCCAGATCACGGTGCCGGCGATGATAAGGACCATGGCCAGGGGAAAGGGCGCGTTTCGATCTTGGATCTCTTCCGGATACCGGTACAAAATGCGCCTGAAGCGTTTTTCATGGTCCGGGCCCCGGAGGCCCACATATCCCAGGGCCAGGGCGAAGACGACCATGAAAAGGAGTGTGGGGAAGAGATAAAGGGCCACATGCTCGAGGTTCATCAGATGAAAAAACCGCATGACGCCTCCCTAGGGCCTGTTTTGCAAAAGCGAAAAGACAATGGCCGCCCCGCTTGCCCCCAGCCCGGCCACCGCCAGTCCCGCCAGGACCCCCAGTTCCGTCTTGCGGATGCGGGAAAGGTCCGAAGGCGGGCCGGCCTTTGCCGACTCCTCCAGGGGAAGGTATCGCGCCCGCTGCTGGTCCTTGAACTGCCCGTTTTTCAGGGCCCAGGCAAAAACGCCCCCGGCCAGGATCAGCCCGGCCGCCATGTAGGTAATGAAATACGGGTATATCATCCGGCGTTCCTTTTGCGTCTCCGTCTTGTCTTACGGCTCATAGGCGGCGTCGATCCCCTTGGGCGCAGTGTCGGCGTCGCTTTGGCCGATGAAGGTGACGGCCACGTAATCGCCCACTTCCCAGATCTTTTCGGACTCCAGGTCTTTTTTGAAATAAGGCATGGCCGTGCCGGTGATGCCGTTCATGATCTGGTAATAAAGGATCCCCCCGGAAATGCCCCGGCCCTTCAAGATCGTGAAATTCAGGGGCGGGGGATAGAGGAACGGCTGGGCCGGTCCCATGCCGTCTCCGATGGGGCTGTGGCACCCCAGGCAGAAATCCTGGTAGATCTTCCGGCCCCGGGCCAGTCCGGCTTCGGACGTGGGATAGGGGTTGGGCACGGCGCGCCATCCCGCCGGAATCTGATCGTGGAGCCAGGCCACGTTGGCCGCGGGTCCCGCCTCATAGGCCTCTACCGAGGCCGCCTTCCAGCGCTTCTGGCGTGCCATGCGCCGGTCCGCGGCCTTCATCCCCAGGCTCTGCACGTACCGGATCAAATGGGAGGCCTCCTTTTCTGCCAAAAAGGAAAAGGGCGGCATGATGGACAGGGGCCGGGTGAAGCGGGGGTTGACGAAATGGGCCCGGTGCCAGTCATCCGGGTGTTCGCCGCCTTCCTGGGAAAGGTCCGGACCGGTGCGGGCCGAGCCCAGGAGGATGGGACGATCCAGGACGTAATCCCCGGCTTTTGCCACGCGCTGGGCCCCCATGCCCCAATCGAAGGCCCGGATGGACTGGCTGTGGCAATAGACGCATCCGTTTTCCATGTAAAGGCGCCTGCCCAGCGCTTCTTCGGGGGTCCGGCGGCGCACGATCTCCGAGGGCCGGGTCTTTTGGGTATCGGCATAGGGCAACACCACCACCACGAAGACCACCGCCGCAAGCACGGCGATGCTGCCGAAGGTGACGCCGGCGGGGGTCATCTTCATGGGGCGCCTCCCTTCCGGGGGAAAAGGGTCCTTGCCATGTTATACATCCCGATCAGCGCCGCCGAAAAGACCATGAGGCCCAGTCCCGCCCGCACGATATAGTACATGTGGATCTCCCCCAGGACCCGGTAGACCGTCTCGCCGTTGAGCCAGGCGTTTCCCTGGATGAGCCCGGCCACGGTAAGGACGACGGTGAACCCCGTGACGCCGATGAGGATCAGCCAATACTGGAGGTCGGCCAGAAACCGGCTGAAAAGGGGCCGCCCGCTGATTTTGGGCAAAACGGCGTACAGCCCGCCGATGGCGATCATCCCCGCGAATCCCAGGACCCCCACGTGGGCGTGGCCCACCACCCAGTTGTTGAAATGGGTCACCCGCTGGACCTGGGGAAGCGACATCATGGACCCCTGGATGCTCACGAAAAAGTACATGACGGTGCCGGTGAAGACGAACTTGGCGCCGATGTCCGCGTGGATCTCGCCGAGCCTTCCCCTGGCCGTGTACCAGATGTTGATGAGGAAGGCCATGACCGGAATGACCATGGCCACGCTGTCGGTGACGGCGATGACCTTGAGCCACGTGGGGACCGGCACCTGGAGGAGGTGATGGGTGCCGATGTGCGTGTAGATCACCAGCAGGGACCAGAACCCCAAAAGGGAAAGGGTGTGGCTGTAAAGGGGGGCCCGGCAGGCCCGGGGGATCACGTAGTAGGCCACCCCGGCGGATAAGGGGGTCAAAAGCAGCCCGAAGACGTTATGCCCGTAAAACCACAGCAAAATGGCGTCCGGGATGCCGCTTAAGGCCCCGCTATCCGGACGCCAGATGACGTTTCCCAGGGCATAGGTGACCGCCGTCAGGATCACGGCGGCCAGGACATACCAGATGGAGACATACAAAAGCGGCTCCTCCCGGTTTTTTACGGTGAGGGCCAGGTTGAAAAATATCAGGCCGAAGGCCCCCACGACGAGCACGTCGATGGGCCACACGGGTTCGGCGTACTCCCGGCCCTGGGTGTATCCCATGCACAAAGAGACCACGATGGCCACCAGCGCGCCGTTCCAGGCCAAAACCGTGAGCCTTCCCAATCTCTCGCTGAAGAGTTCGGTCCTCAAGAGCCGGGGCACGTAGTAGAAGGCCGCCCCCAAAAGCCCGGGGGTCACGAACCCGAAAAGGACCAGGTTGATGTGCACCGGCCGGATGCGGCCGAAGGAAAGCCAGGCAAGGCTCCCGGGAAGATCCGGCGCAATGAGTTCGGTGGCGCCCAGAAGGCCCGCCGAGGCGGCGACGATCATCCAGAAGGCCGAGGTGAGGCAGAAGCCCCGGGCCGTGGCGTAGCGCCCCGGTTCCGGAATTTCGTCCGCGGGTCTTTTGCCTTTTCCCTCAAAGGGCGGGGTCGGCATGGTCAAACCGGATCCTTCGGTCCTAGGTGTGACAGGCCAGCCAGCATCCCAGGTTGGCGTTTCGTTTTTGGTGGCATGTGATACAGAATCCCATCTTAAAGCGTTTTCTTGGAATGCGGTCCTGAGTCTGAACAGGGCCGTGGCACGTTTGACAGGCGATCTCCTTTTTCAGGTGCCGTTTGTGATTGAACAGGACATGTTCGGGCAGATAAAAGACTTTCTTCCAGGGCGTGGGCGTCTTGGTGTTGAAGTAGGCATGCTCCTTTTGAATCCAGGGGTGCTCGGGGATGATGTACCTGTGGCAATAGAGGCATTTTTCCACGGGCGGCAGCCCGGGATGGAGGGACCGCCGCACATAGGGGTGACAGAATTCACAAGAAATGGCCTTGACCCCCGCGTGCACCCGGTGACTGAAGGGGATCGGCTGCTCAGGACCGATCCCGGCGCCCGAGGCCGCGTAAAACCAGAACAAAAAGGCCGCCACCAGAACCCCGCATGAAAAAAAAGCCGCAAGACCCCCCTTGTTCTTTGCAAACAGGGCCCGGCCCGAGGCCGTCAGCACCGCCGGGGGGTTCCCGCCGGTGCCGATCAGAAGGGCCGTGAAGCACAGGGCGACCAGGGCGCCGAGGATGAGAAGAAGCAGCGTCATGGCGCCTCCAGGATCCGGGTGTCGGCCAGCTCGGGAAAAAGCTGGAGCATGCCGGCCACCCCCAGGGTCATGAGGCCCACAAACCCCACGAAGACCAACCCGTCCAGAATGCCCAAGGGGAGACCCCGGGCGTGGGGGTGCAGGGCCGGACCGATGAGCAGGGCATGTTCCAGCCACAGCCCCAAGAGCACCAGGGCGCTCAGGAGGCTCATGGCCCTGGGCCGGGTCTTGATCTTCCGGTTGAGCAGAATCAAAAAGGGCACCCCGAAGGAGACGACAAAGACGAACCAGGCCAGGGGCTGCCAGGGCCCGGCCAGGGTCCTTTCGATGATGTAGGCCGTCTCTTCGGGGATGTTCCCGTACCAGATCACCACGAACTGGCAGTAGAAAAAATCGGCCCAGAGCAGACAAAAGGCGAAAAAGAGCCTGCCCAGATCGAGAAACTGGGACGGCCGCAGGGCAAAGGGAATCCCCGGGCTCATGTGCAGCACGGCCGCCATGAGGATCAGGACGCCCAGAGCCATGTAAAAGGCCTTCACGAAGTGGTAGGCCCCGAAAAGGGTGGAATACCAGAGGGGATCCAGGGCCATGATCAGGTCATAGGCCATAAGGGAAAGGACCACGGCATAGGCCATGATATACAGCACGGCGAAAAGGGTCATCCTTTTCCTGAAGCCTTTGGCGTCTCCCACGCGCCGGGTCCACAACCGGTTCAAAAGGCCCCGGGCCGCCCCCACGCGGTCCGTGCGGCGCAACCGAAGGGCCAGGGCATGGTAGAGGTAGGCGAAACCGAGGCCGTAGAGGATCAGCAGGCCCGCCCCGTCCCGGATCCACAGGCTTTCGGTGTTGAGCCATGCCGCCTTTTCCCCCAGGTCCATGTGCTGCCAGGGAAAGAGGGCCTCCCCGCCCAAGAAAAGGCCCAGGAAAAGGAAAAAAGAAATGGGGAAGAAGGCGGCCAGCGCCTCCGCGGGCCCGGCCAGGGACCGGCTCCACCGGGCGCCTGTGACATGCATGACGGTTGAAAACAAAAGCCCGCCCTGGGCCACGGAAGACCAGAAGAGGAAATTGGTGAGATAGGCCTGCCAGGCCCGCACGGGGTGCCCGGTCAAAAGGCCGGCCAGAAACGCCGCCAGCCCCACGGCCGTCAGGATCCCGGCACCCCGGGTTAGGGATGGGTTGAAAAAAACCGGTCCGGCCGTCCTGGAGGCTTCCGTTTTCATGGCATCATCCGCGTCTCGGCGCCTTTTTGTTGCAAAAACTCCGTCAGCTTGTCCACATCCGCTCCCGGACAGACGGCCGCCACGCCGAAATGGCGCCCGGTGCACCTGGGGTCCCGGTTCTTAAGGGCCTTGTAGTCGGGCAGCTTCATCTGGTGGATCAGCCCCGCCACGTTGCCGATGACGGCGAACAAAATGGTGAATTCAAATCCCACGATGAAAAAAGGAACCAGCGCCACCACGGGCTTGCCGCCCACGATCAGCTTCCACTGCAAGGAAGTGTAGGCGGCCAGGGCAAATCCCAGGAAAAACCCGAGGATCCCGCCGACCAGGGTGAAATATCCCACGCGGCTGGGTCTTACGGGAAGCGCCGCGGCCATCTCGGGGCTGGGAACCGGACTGTAAACGGTCTTGACGGTCCAGGGCGTCTTTTTCAGGGCCCAAACAGCGGACACGGCGCTCTTTTCATCGGGAAAGACCCCCAAAACCGTGCGCGCATCAGTCATGGCCGCCTCCCTCTTGCAGCATTTCCTTCATCTCCGTCATGGAAACCGAGGGCATATGCTTGACGAAGACAATGAATAAGAAGAAAAACAGACAGAAGCTGCCGAGCATGATCCCGAATTCGACCCATGTGGGGGCGTATCGTCCCCAGGCATGGGGGATAAAATCCCGGCTGACGCTGGTGATGATGATCACGAACCGCTCGAACCACATGCCGATGTTGACCAGGATGGAGACCGTGAAAAGGACGCGCGTGGAGCGCCGGGCGGATTTGACGAAAAAGACCAGGGGCGCCACGGTGTTGCACATCACCATGATCCAGAACCCCGGTGCATAGTCGCCGGTGAGCCGGTAGCGGAACACCTCCATTTCAACGGGATTTTGGCTGTACCATGCCATGAAAAACTCGGTGCCGTAAGCAAAGGCCACGATGAGCCCGGTGAAGATGATGGTCTTGGCCACGTTTTCCAGGACCTCGATGGTGATGATCCGCTCGTAACGAAAGATTTTACGCAAGGGGATCATAAGCGTCAGGACCATGGCCAATCCGCTGTGGATGGCCCCGGCCACGAAATAAGGGGCGAAAATGGTGGTGTGCCAGCCGGGCACCACGCCCAGGGCGAAGTCCCAGGAGACCACGCTGTGCACCGAGATGACCAGGGGAGTGGCCAGGGCCGCAAAGAAGAGGTAGGCCCGGGTATAGTGCCGCCACTGTTCGTGGGCCCCGGTCCATCCCAGGGACAAGAAGGTGAAGATCCTTTTCTTTGCCCCTTTGGAATGATCCCGGACAATGGCCAGGTCCGGGAGCATGCCGGTGTACCAGAAGAGGCTGCTGACGGCCAGGTAGGTGCTGATGGCCACCACGTCGAACATGAGGGGGGACTGGAAGTTCTGCCAGAGGTGCCTCTGGTTGGGGACGGGGAGCATGTAATAGACCATCCACGCCCGGCCCAGATGGATAAAGGGGAAGAGCCCGGCCACGCACACCGCAAAGACCGTCATGGTTTCCGCGGCCCGGGCGATGGGGTTGCGCCAGGAGGCCCGCATGAGGTGAAGGATGGCCGAAATCAGGGTGCCGGAATGGGCGATCCCCACCCAGAAGACGAAGTTGATGAGGTAGGTTCCCCACGCCACCGGGTTGTTCATCCCGGCAACCCCCACGCCAACGGCGATCTGGTAGGCCCAGCATCCGGCGCCCACGAGGACGCCGAGACCCAGAAGGCCCACCGCCGCCCAGTACCGCCGGGAGGCGGGCGTCAGGGTGGCCAGCACGCTTTTTTCGACGGCCTCAAACGTGAGTCGGCTCGGGCGGTCAGACATCCCGGATCACCTTTTTCAAATAGAAAACAGCGGGTTTGGTGTTCAGGTACCCCATCACCTGGTAGGCCCTGGGATCGGCCGCCAGGCGGCGGACGCGACTGGCCTTGTCCATGAGATTCCCGAAGACAACGGCATGGGCGGGACAGGTCTGGGCGCAGGCCGGAACGACCTCCTGGTCCCGGATCATCCGGTCCTCGTCTTTAGCCTTCTGGTGCGCCGCCTTGATCCGTTGCACGCAAAAGGAGCACTTCTCCATGACCCCCTTGCTGCGGACCGTCACATCCGGGTTCAATTGGAGGTTCAAAGGCGCCGGCCAGGGCCAGTCGAACCAGTTGAAGCGCCGCACCTTGTAAGGACAGTTCTGGGAGCAAAACCGGGTGCCGATGCACCGGTTGTAGATCTGATTGTTCAGGCCCTCCTTGGAATGATGGGGGGCATAGACCGGGCAGACCGATTCGCAAGGGGCGTTGTCGCAGTGCTGGCAAAGCATGGGCAAAAAGAGGACCCGCATGGGATCGGTTTCGTCAAAGTAGCGCTCGATCCTGAGCCAGGCCATCTCCCGGCCCTCGAGGATTCCTCTTTCCCCCACCACGCCGATGTTGTTTTCCGCGTAGCAGGCCACGGCGCAGGCCCCGCATCCGATGCAGCGGTCCAGGTCGATGACCATGGCCCACCGGTAGCCGTCATGGTCATGGGGCCCATAGAAATCGCGCTCGGGATCGTACCCTTCGGGCAGGGGAAGGGCAAGGGGAAAGGCTTCCATCCCCAGGCCGTGGGCGCCTTGCCCCTTGTCGACGGGCTGCACGGCGCCCGCCTTGACGGTGAGGGCGATCTTTCGATGATGCTGGATGCGGCTCCCGTCGGTGGCGGCCAACTTCGAGCGCTTTCCGGTCAAGGCAAAGGAGACCGGGGAAGCCCGGTAAAGCGGCCCTCCACAGAGCGGATGGACCCCCGGGGGAAGAAGATCGGTCACATTGACGCCCAAACCCTCGGCATATCGGCCGTAAGCCCTGTGGCCCTGGCCGATGCCTACAACCAAAAGGTCCGGATGCTGGAGGGGGTTCAGATACGCCGGCGCTTCCAGTTCTCCCCAGGCCGTGCCAAGCTTCAGGATATCCCCCGGGTGGATGCCCTTTCGGGCCGCCGTCTCAGGGGCCATGAGCACCGGCGTCTGCCAGGCCACCTGGGTCACCGGCTCCGGGGCTTCGTTGAGCCACGGCTTGTTGGCGCCGCGTCCATCCAGGAGCCGGATGGAAGGCGCCGCGGCGAGGAAGGTTCCGGAGGCACCCGGATCGGCGGCAGAGGCCAGGGTTCCGGCCCAGGACCAGGAGGGCCGGAGATCCGGCGAGGTGGCGGCCCGCGCGCCTTCCGGAAGCCGGAGGTCAAACACCCCTCCTTTCTGAACGGCCTGCACCCACTGGGCTTCATCCCGGATCACGCCCCATTTCTCGAGTTCCCGGATGAGATGCGCCCGGTACCCTTCCCGGGCGGCCCGGCCTTCCAGGGCCAGGGACGCAATGAGGTCGCCAAGGGGCCGCGTGCGGTTCAGGTTTCCCATGACCGGTTGTATAAAGGACCAGATCCCGGACTTGCTTTCATAGACATCCCAGCTTTCCAGGGGGTGGGCCACCGGCACGATCAAGTCCGAAAGGGCGGCCGTCTCGGTCATGAAAGAGGAAAAGCTCACCACGAAAAGGGACCCTTGCTGAAGAATCGCCTGGAGACCGGTGCCCGGCGGCATGGAAAAGACCGGATCCACGTTGTTGAGCAGCAGCACGCGTGCCCCGCCGTCGGTCTGGCGCCTGAAGGCCTTCAGGACCTCCCGGCGCCGGGCCGCCCGTTCCACGGCATGCCGGTGGACGAAATCGATCAAGGCCAGGTCCGGATCCAAGAGGGTGTTCAGCAGACAGACCGCCGCATCGGTTGCCGGACTGTTCTCCCCGGCGCCCGAGGACCCGAGGATCAAGGGCTTCCGGGCGGACTCGAGCCGGGTGAGCAGCAGATCGTAATGGGCTTTTCGGATGCCGGACATCTTCAGCACGGCCTCCCGGTGATAGGGGGCCAGGATCCGCTTCAAGGGTCCCCCCACATCCCAGGGGACCGAAGCGGCACGCCTTTCGAGGACTTCCCGCAGCAGTCCGAGCGCCACAAAGGCCTCTCCCTCGCAACGGCAGGGCATGAAACGGTCCGCATTGGCGGCGGTCAATCCGGCATAGGGCCCCACATGGAGGTAAAGGCCTTGCTCTCCCGGTCCCGGCGCGTGCATCTGCTTGAACCGGCGGGCGTATTCCACCGGGGAAAGCCAGGTCTCCAAAAAATCGGCGCCGAAAGAGACCAAAAGGTCCGCCTTTTCCATCCGGTACGAAACAAGGCCCCGGACCCCGAAGACCTGGCTGCTGGCAAGCTTCAGGGACTCATAGGCAAAGGGCTCGAACACCACGGGCGACCGGGATCGCCACCTTTTGAGGAGGGTCTCGAAAAGAGACAAAAGGACGGGACCGGCCATCTCCGTGACCAGCGTCACCCGGTCCGGTCCTTTTCGGGCCGCCTCGGCGGCCTTTTCACGGATCACGGCAAGGGCGTCTTCATAGGAAAGGGGAACGAAGCGCCCCTCTTTTTTGATCAGGGGTGTGGAGAGACGATCCGGGTTGTAGACGCCCTGGAGGGCGGCCTGCCCCCGCATGCAAAGCGTTCCGGCGTTGACCGGGTGCAGGGGGTTCCCCTCGAGCTTGATGGCCCGGCCTTCCCGGTTTTTGGCCAAAATCCCGCAACCGGCGGGACATTCCCGGCAGGTGGAGGCGTACCAGAGGCCCTGGCCGGTGATCCTGTCATCGGGCGCTTGAACCCGCGAAAAGAGGGTCCTGTCGGGTTGCGCGGAACAGCCGGCGGCGAACGACAGGCTCCCCATGGCGGCAAGCTTGAGGAAGGTGCGGCGATCCATTCGGCTGATGGCTTTCTTTCCGGTTCCTTTGAATCGGCCCTGAGGATGGGGCATCATAGAAAACGGCGGGAAGACTGTCAAGGAAACACGGCATGAAGCCTTGATCCACACGCAGGAGGCGTCTTCGGAAGGAGGTCTTCTTTACGAACGGGCATCCCCTGGAATCGGTCACCCTCCAATCCCGTGGACAGGATGAAGAGTTTATGCTAAAAACGAGGCTTGCCCCGGTGACATCGAAAAGTGAAAGGAGAAGGCCATGCCCCAGACTTTCAGGGCCCTGGTGGTCACGGAAGGGCCGCCCGGCCGCTTTACCCGTAAGATTCAACAAAAGACCCTTGATGAGCTTCCCGCCGGAGACGTCCTCATCCAGGTGCATTACTCCAGCCTCAATTACAAGGATGCCCTCTCGGCCATCGGCAACAAGGGGGTGACCCGCGCTTACCCGCACACTCCGGGAATCGACGCCGCCGGCATCGTGGTGGAAGGGAAAGGGCCCGATTTTTCCCCCAAAGACCCGGTGCTGGTCACCGGATACGACCTCGGCATGAACACCTCGGGGGGGTTCGGGCAATTCATCCGGGTCCCGGCCGCCTGGGTGGTCCGCCTCCCTGAAGGCCTTTTGTTGAAAGAAAGCATGATCCTGGGCACCGCAGGATTCACGGCGGCCCTGTCGGTGGACAAGATCGTCTCCCACGGCGTCGCCCCCGAACAGGGCAAGGTCCTGGTCACCGGGGCGTCCGGGGGTGTCGGGAGCCTGGCCGTGGCCATTCTTTCCAAGCTCGGATACACCGTGGCGGCGGCCACGGGAAAGGGGCGGGAAGCGGACTTTTTGAAGGACATCGGCGCCTCGGACGTCCTTGCCCGGGAAAGCGTCCGGGACGTTGCCAATAAGGCGCTTCTCAAAGAACAATGGGCGGCCGTGATCGACACGGTGGGCGGGCAATACCTGACCGCTGCCCTCAAGAGCACGGCTTATCGGGGGGCCGTCACGTGCTGCGGCAACGTGGCCTCGGCTTCCCTGAGCCTCACCGTGTATCCCTTCATCCTCAGGGGCATCACCCTGTACGGCGTGGATTCGGCCAACGCCCCCATGGAACACCGCAAGGGCATCTGGGAAAAACTGGCCGGTCCCTGGAAGCCCGACGCGCTCTTGGATATTTCGCGGGAAATCCCCCTGGAGGGCGTGGACGCCGCCATTGATGCCATCCTGGAAGGAAAACTGAAGGGCAGGACCCTCGGCCGCCTGACCGGCACCCAAAGCGACGAGTAAAGCGACGGGAGCCCCTGCCTGTCATGGCCCGCCCTCAAAACAGCCCCGTCGAGTTTCTAAACGAATTCGAGTCCAAACGGTTTTTGGAAAAATACGGCATCCCCGTGGTTCCGGAAAAAATCGCCGCGGATGCAGACGAAGCCCTCGCCGCGGCCCGGGCCTTTGGATACCCGGTGGTCCTGAAGGCTTTGGGGAAAAGCCTCACCCATAAAAGCGATTCCGGGCTGGTCCGTCTGCATGTCCCCGATCCCCGGGCCGCCGCCGTCGCCTTGAATGAGATCGCTGCCAGGGCAAAAGACGCCCTGGAGGGATTTCTGGTGCAGCCCCAGGTATCCGGGCGCCGGGAACTGGCCGCGGGCCTCTTCCGGGACCCCCATTTCGGACCGGTGGTCCTGTTCGGGCTCGGGGGCGTCTTTGCCGAGGGCGTTTCGGACACGGCCTTCCGGGTGGCGCCTTTCGGCCGGGATCAGGCCCTGGAGATGCTCCAGGAAATCCGGGGCCGGTCTCTCTTGGGGCCTTTCCGCGGGGAAAAAGCGGTTTCTTTGGACCGGCTCGCCGGAGTCCTTTGCGCCTTGTCGAGAATCGGCACAAAGCACCCGGAGATCTCGGAAATCGACATTAACCCGTTGATCGTGGGCCCGGACGGCGCTTTCTCGGCCGTGGACGCCCTGGTGGTGAAACGTTTCCAACCCCAAGGGGGAAAAAAATCGGTTCCCGTGGACCCGGCCGCCCTGAAGGCCTTTTTCCATCCCGGGTCCATCGCCTTTGTGGGGGCTTCTTCCCAGATGGGAAAGTGGGGGCACATGCTCTTTTGCCTTGCCGTTGCCGGCGGCTTTACCGGGGACATTTTCCTGGTCAACACCAAAGGAGAGCCCATTGCCGGCCGCAGGGTCCATCCATCGGTGGAAGCGCTCCCTTTTCCGGTGGACCTGGCGGTGGTGACGGTCCCGGCCCGCCGCGTGCTTCCCCTGATTCCCCAACTGGCTCAAAAGAAGATCCGCAACCTGCTGCTGATCACCTCCGGGTTTTCGGAAACGGGGGCCAAAGGAAAGGCGCTGGAAGCCCAACTCGTGGAAAAAGCCCGAAAGGCGGGCATCCTCTTGGTGGGCCCCAATACCATGGGCATCTGCAACCCCCACATCCGGCTCTATTGCACCGGGAGTCCCGTGCGCCCCCTGCCCGGGGCCACGGCAGTGGTTTCCCAGTCCGGCAACATGGGGACTCAGCTTCTGGCCTTTGCCGAGCAACAGGGAATCGGCATCCGCCTCTTTTGCGGATCCGGAAACGAAGCCATGGCCACCGTGGAGGACTTCCTGGACGCCTTTGCCGCGGACGAACGCACGCGGACCGTCATGCTGTACATCGAAAGCGTGAAAGACGGGCCCCGATTCATGGAAAGCGCCCGCAGGCTCAGCCGAAAAAAGCCCATCGTCCTGTTGAAGGGGGGCAGGAGCCGGGCCGGCACCCGGGCGGCGGCGACGCACACCGGGGCCCTGGCCCATGACCACCGGATCTTCGATGCCGTCTGCAAGCAGACCGGGATCGTGCAGGTGAAAAACCCCATGGACCTCTTGGACATGGCCGCCGCCTTTTCCGCCCTGCCGCTGCCCAAAGGCAACCGGGTCGCCATCATGACCCTGGGCGGCGGATGGGGGGTGGTGACCGTGGATCTGTGTGCCGAATACGGGCTTGATGTCCCGGACCTTCCAAAAGACCTGGTGGAAGCCGTCGATGCCTTCCTGCCGGAGTACTGGAGCCGGACCAACCCCGTGGACCTGGTGGGGGAAAGGGACGTCCGCATCCCCCTCAAAGCCATGGAACTTCTAATGGCCTGGGAAGGCTGTGATGCCGTCATTCACCTGGGCATTTTCGGCCGCCGGTTTCTCATCGATCGGGTGGGGCAGTGTGTCCTGAAAGCCGATCCCACTTACCCCGAAGAGGCCGTCGCCCGCATGACCCGGCACTTCCACGCCTTTGAAAAGGATTATATCGTTCATGTGGTGCATCTTATGGAACGCCACCTCAAACCGGTCTTCGGGGTGAGCCTCATCTCCGGCCAAAGGGATCAAGCCCTCTTTTCGGTGCCGGGCGCCCCCCATGCGGGCCTCTTCTTTCCCACCCCGGAACGTGCCGTCCGGGCATTGAGCAAAATGCTTGAATATCAGAGATTTAAAGTAAACTCAACGGACCGCGGCACCGACTGAGGAGACGTCTCGAATCCTTTCCGTGGGCCGTTTTCCGCCGTGAAACGGTCCGGGATGAACATGGCCGGCATGGGTGGCGGCGGCAGCCGGAGGCAGCGCCTTGTTTCAACTTTTCCTTGAAAAACCGCGACGTTTTCATTCAAAAGGAGGATCGAAAATGAGTGACGCCATTAAAGCCGACAAGGTGATGGATCTCAAAGGACTCCCCTGCCCCATGCCCGTGGTCAAGGTCAGCAAAGGGATCAAGGAAGTGGAAGTGGGCCGGGTCATTGAGGCCATCACCACGGACCCGGGATCTTTGACCGATTTTCCGGCCTGGGCCAAGACCAGCGGAAACGAAATCCTGAAAACCGAACAACAGGACAAGGAGATTCACTTTTTCATCAAACGGGTGAAGTGAACCGAAACGCCGGGAGGGGCACCTCTGCCCGGCGTCCCATGACGATGCCCTGGGCACCGACCGAAAGGGGCGGGCCTGGATCAATCCAGGCGCTTCCGGAACCGGCTCACGGCACCGATAAAGACCAAGCCGCCGAGGATGGCCATCTCTAAAAACTGGGGCCAGAGCACGGCAATGCCGGTCCCTTTGAGGAAAACACCCCGGATGATGACCAGAAAATGGCGCAACGGGTCCAGGTGCGTCAACACCCGCACCACAAAAGGCATGTTGGCGATGGGAAACACGAATCCGCTGAGCATGAAGAAAGGGATGATGAAAAAGAAATTGGTCATCACCGCCTGCTGTTGGGTGCGGGAAACCGTGGAAATGAAAAGCCCGATGCCCAACGTGCTCAGCAAGAAGAGTCCCGTGGCCCCCAGGAGGAGGACGGCGCTGCCCTTCATGGGAATCCGAAACCAGGCCAAGGCAAACAGGATCACCAGGATCATCTGGGCCTGGGCGATGAGGATGAAGGGAATGGTTTTTCCCAAAATCATCTCGGAGGGCTTCAGGGGGGTGACGATGAGCTGTTCCATGGTCCCGGCCTCTTTTTCCCGGACAACGGCCATGGATGTGAGCAGCAGCGTCAGCAGCATCACCAGAAACGCCACGATACCCGGGACATAGTAAAATTGGCTGTCCAGGTTCGGATTGTACCAGGTCCGGACCCGGAGATCGATCTCTCCGAAATCGATTTTACGGCGATACCGCTTTTGCAACACGCGCATATTGTAGGCCTCCACCACACTGGAGGCATAGGCGATCCGAACCCCTGCCATGTTGCTCATGCTCCCGTCCGCAATGATTTGAACGGCGGCACTCTTTCCCTTTCGAAGGGTGGCCTGGAAACCCGGCGGGATCCAGATCCCCAGGTCCACCCGCCGCCGGAGGAGGAGGCGATCCAGGGCCCTGGGATCCTCGAGCCGGTAAAGGATCCTGAAGGTGGGGTTGGCATCGAAGGCCTCCAGCAGCCTCCGGCTTTCCGGCGTTTTCGAATGATCCACCACGCCCATCCGGATGTCCCGGACATCGGTGGTGACCACATATCCGAAAAGGATGAGCTGGATGAGGGGGGAGACGACGAGGATGGGGCGGTTCCGCCGGTCCCGAAAGACCTGGATGAATTCCTTGCGCACCAACTCTTTGATGCGGAGCCAACTCATGTCACAACCCCTCCTTTTTCAGGGCCCGAATATTGAGACCGGACAGGATCACTCCCATGACCGAAAGGATGGCGAAGCTCGACCAGAGCTGGGGAAACGCCAGGTGCCGCAAATAGAGCCCGTTGAGGATATCGATGTAATAGGTGGCCGGAACCATCCGGGTGATCAGTTTCAAGACCTGCGGCATATTCTGCTGGGGGAACACGAAATCCGAAAGAAGCAAAGAAGGCAGGTAGGTCAACAGGATGGCCAACTGGTTGGCCACCAGCTGCGAGCGGGTCTTGACGGAGATCAAAAGCCCCAGGCTCAAGGCCACCCAGATATAGATCACCGACGCCAGGATCATGAGCCAGAAGCTGGAGCGCATCACCACCCCGAAAAGGACCTGTCCCATCAGGATGGCCACCAGGACATCCACCAGGGTGATGAAGAAATAGCAAATGGCCTTTCCGAAGAAAAACTCCATCCCCTGAATGGGAAGCGACCGGATGGTTTCCATGGTGCCGTTTTCATACTCCCGGGCGATGACCAGGGACGTCAAGAGCGCGCCCACGATCATGATGATGATGGCGATGATCCCCGGAACGATGAAGTTTCGACTCTCCAGTTCTTCATTGAACCAGACCCGGATTTGGGCCTGGACCGGGACCCGGATGGGTCGGCGGCCGTGCCGATTCAGGAAGGTGACCAGGCGCTTCCGGTTCCACTGAGCCACCACGGAAGTGATATAGGCGCGTGTGTTTCCGGCGTAGTTGGGATCGCTCCCGTCGATGATCACCTGGAGGGGGCTGTCCTTTTCGGCCTTCAATTTCGCGGTCCAGCCGGGCGGGATGACGATCCCCACCACGGCTTTGTTGGCATCCAGCAAGCGGATCAGCTCGGCCGTGGAAGGCGGACAGGAGACCACGTTGAAATAGACGGAGGCATGCAACCTCTCGATAAAATCCCGGCTGTCGGGGGTTCGGTCCTGATCCACCACCGCCGTGGGAATGCGATCCACATCCAGGCTCAGGGCGTATCCGAACAGCAGAATGAGCAACAGGGGGATGAAAAAAGCCAGATACAGGCTTCGAAAGTCCCGGATGAGATGGTAGTACTCCTTTCGCGCAATGGCCTTGATCTTCCGAAGGCTCACGGACGCCCCTTTCGCATCAAGGCCACGAAGGCATCGCCGAGGTCCGCCCGGGGGCGGTCCGGAAGGGTCTTTCGGACGATCTCCGCCGGCTGGCCCATGGCCACGATCTGACCGGCGTTGATCATGACGATGCGGTCACAATGCTGAGCCTCGTCCATGTAATGGGTGGTGACGAAAACCGTGACGCCCTCCCGGGTCAACTCCCGGATGAAGGCCCAGAAGTGGCGCCGGGTGAGGGGATCCACACCGGAGGTGGGTTCATCCAAAAAAAGCAACCGGGGCCGGTGCAAGAGGGCGCACCCCAGCGCCAAGCGCTGCCGCCAGCCGGGGGGCAGTTCGCCGGTGGGTCGATCGCGGACCGATTCCAGGCGGGTCGCTTTGAAGACCCACTCCATGCGGGCGTCCCACGAATCGGGGGGGACTCGGTAGATGCCGAGATAAAACCGGATGTTTTCTTTGGGGGTCAGGTCCAGGTATAAGGAAAATTTCTGGGACATGTACCCGATGGACTGTTTGATGCGTTCAGACTCCGTGAAAAGGTCGAATCCCAGGACATGACCGCTGCCGCTGGTGGGGATGATGATGCCGCACAGCATGCGGATGGTGGTCGACTTTCCGGCGCCGTTGGGGCCCAGGAATCCGAAAATCTCCCCGGATCGTACCGAGAAGGTGATGTGGTCCACGGCGGTGAAGGTGCCGAAGCGCTTGACCAAATCCCTGACCGCCACGGCTTCAGAGTTCAAAAGGCGCCTCGACAAGATCCGCGTCCACGCTTTGGATTCTTTGGATCATGGCTTCTTCCAGGTCGTCGTATCCTGCCAAGACCTCTTGCGGCGTGGCATCGGCGATGATCCGGGACTTGTGGAGGATCACCAGGCGATCGCATCGTTGGCCTTCATCCAGGTAGGCGGTGGACACCAAGAGGGTCATCCCGGAGGCCTTCATTTCGGTCAAAATCTCCCAGAACTCCTCCCGGGACACCGGGTCTACGCCGTTGGTGGGCTCATCCAGGATCAAGAGCCGGGGCTGGTGCACCAGGACGCAGGCCAGGCCCAGCTTCTGTTTCATGCCGCCGGACAGGTCGAAGGCTTTTCGATGGATGAAGGGCGTCAGGTTGGAAAAACCCAGATATTTTTCCCGCCGCCTCCTGCGCTCGGCGCCGGTGATCCCGTAGATGTCCATGAAAAAGTCCAGGTTCTCATTCACGGTGAGATCCGGATACAGGCCGAACCGCTGGGGCATGTAGCCGATGATCCGTTTCACGGCATTGCG
>JALVQN010000012.1 GCA_027025555.1 Desulfobacterales bacterium | reverse complement strand
GGCTCAAGGGGATCTGGCCGGTCAGGTTCTTCTCCAGGGCTTCATGGGGTCGGATCCAGAGGCCTTTGGTGATTTCCCGAAGGTCGGGCCGGCAGGCCTGGGCCTCCGGCATGAAGGCCAGGAAGAAGCGGGTGTCAAACCGCGGCCGCATCCTCTCCGGGGTGATCCAATGGGCCCACCGGTAAAGCCTGGAAAAGGAGAGTCTCCATCTCCCGGCGGCGACTTCGTCTTTAAACCAGCCTCTGGGAAGCTTTTCCGCAAGGGGCAAGGCACGGATCCGGTCCACTTCCTCTTTCCGGGATTCAGTCCCGGCGGCCAGGAAAACTCCGGCTTCTTCCAGGGTTTCCCGAACGGCGGCCACGGCAGAAGGGACGATCTCTTCCACCGGAACGTCGCCGCCCAGGCGCTTTGAAAGGGACGCCGGATCCAGGTCCCCATGCCGGATCCAGAAGGCCGGATCCCGATCCGAAGGATCGATTCGGCCGCCCGGAAAGACGAATTTGCTCGACATGAAGGCCGCGCCGCTGCCTCTTAAAAGAAGATGGGTTTCGATCGCCCGGTCCCGCTCCCGGACCAGGATGAGGGTCGCCGCGGGCATGGGTTCCATGGGCGGGTTCTTTTTCGCGCTCATCTTTGTCTTGTTATGCCATTTTCCGGCCTAAATCAAGGCGGATCGCAGGAGCACGGTTTCCGGTGAGACGCTCTCTCCCTTCATGGGGGCGGCCAATTGACCCGGAACGGACTTTCTGGCATGATCCGGCGTAAATCTTCTCCCCTTTTTTCAGACGGCCGGACGCCACCGTCCGGCACCTTCTTCGTCAACCAGAAGGATTGAAAACGATGATGAAGAAACTTTCCGTCAAAAACCAATTCCGCCTGGGGACGGCATTGATCCTGGTCTTTTTCTGCAGCGGCTTTTCGCTGCTGGAATACAAGTATCAGAAGGATTTCGCAACGCAGTCGATCTACAAAGAAACCGCCCTGCACCTGGCCACCGCGGACGCCACCCGCACCTATGTCAAAGATATCCTCAGGCCGCGTATTACGGAGTTGCTTCCCGATGGTGAGTTCGTGCGCGAAGCCATGTCCACCACTTACCTGGGCCGGGAAGTGATGGCCCGCATCCGGGAAAAATTCCCCGACTTCACTTACAAGCGTGCCGCATTTGATCCGGTCAATCCGGTCAACCGGGCCGATGAGTTTGAAAGACGAATGCTGGAGTGGTTCCGGGAGAACCCCAACAGGCGCCAGTGGTCCGGAATCATCAAGAAGGGGAACCACTCCTACTATGCCCAGCTCAATGCCATCTATGCCGAGAAAGAGTGCCTGACCTGCCACGGAGACCCCCGGGACGCGCCGCCCAAGATGATCGAAATTTACGGGGGCAAGGGCGGATTCGGCTACCGGGAAGGACAGGTGGTGGCCGCCGATGCCGTCCTTATCCCGGTGGATGTCATGTTCATGCGGATAAAGGAGAAGGCGATTTGGGTTTTCCTCATTGGAGGGGGCGCCCTCGTGTTTCTCTTTGGATTCTTCTACCTGCTCTTCAATCGAACCGTAATCCTCAGCCTACGGGACCTGATTACCACCTTCTCCAGCATCACCGGTGAAGAAACAGCTCTCAAGAACGTGGGGCCCGCCGATGAGATCGACCAGCTCAAGGAAGCCTTCGAAGCCGTGGCCAGTCATCTGAGCAGCGCCCACGAGGATCTGAAGGCCTCGGAGACCAAGTATCGCCGCCTCTTTGAAGCCTCCCAGGACGCCATCCTGATCTGCGATGCCGGCTCCCGCCTGGAGGACATCAACGACGCGGGGATCGCCCTGTTCGGGTTCCGGAACCGGGCCGAGGCGCTGGAAATCGAGACCTTCTACCAGCTTTTCTGGGACGGCCGCCGGGCCGCGGCACTGATGGGTGAAATCGACCGGAATGGGGCCGTACGTGAGTACGAAGTCGAGATGGTGGACCGCGTGGGCCGTCAGATGGTGGTCCTGATCACCGCCCATCGCCGTCAAGAAGAGGGCCGGGCAGCGGGGGGATTTGTGGCCGTGCTGCGCGACATCACCGAGAAGCGCCGCATGGACAAGCATCTGGCACAGACCGAGAAGCTGGCCGCCATGGGACAACTGGCCGCCGGCGTGGCCCACGAGATCAACAACCCCCTCGGCGTCATCTCTTTATACTCCAACCTCATCGCCAAGACCGCTCCGGCAGACCCCCAGATCCAAAAGGATCTGAAGGTCATCCACAAGCATGCCCGGCACTGCAAGGAAATCGTGGAATCGTTGTTGCGCTTTGCCCGGCGCTCGGATCCCAAAAAGGTATCGTGTGACATCCATGCCGTGATCGATGAGGTTCTCGGCGTGTTGACCCACCGCCTGGAAAGTGGCAGCATTGAAGTCTCCCGGCGGTTTGCCGCCGATCTGCCGCCGGTGACGGCGGACACGGGACAAATGAAACAGGTCTTCATGAACCTGTTTCTCAATGCAGCCCAGGCCATGCCCGAGGGTGGCCGCATCACGGTGACCACCGGGTTCAAGGATCCGGGCATGCTCGAGGTAAGGATCACCGATACCGGCAGCGGCATCGCGCCCAAGGACCTGGACCGCATCTTTGATCCTTTTTTTACGACCAAAGGCCCGGGCGCCGGGACCGGGCTGGGGTTGTCCGTGACCTACGGCATCATCGAACAGCACGACGGGCGCATTGAAGTGGAGAGTGCGCCGGGCAGCGGGACCACATTTGTCATCCATTTACCGCTGGACTCGGTTCCCGGCGAGACTTAAGGAGGATCGGGTGATGCAAGACACCCTTCTGATCATCGACGACGAGGCGGACCTGCTCACCGGGTTGGAACGCGTCCTGGCGGGTGAGACAGACGCCCACATCATCACCACCCGAAAAGCCCGCCATGCCATCGAAATCGTGCAGCAAGACAGGGTCGATGTGGTGCTGGCCGACATCCGCATGCCGGAGATGGACGGGTTGACGCTTCTCAAGGCCATCCGGGAAATCGATCCCACGGTGACGGTGATCATGATGACCGCTTACGGGACCATCGAGGTGGCGGTGGAGAGCATCAAGAGCGGCGCTTACGACTTTATCGAAAAGCCCTTCGACGAGGAACGGCTGGTGCATCTGGTCAAAAAAGCCCTGGAGAGGAGCCGGCTGGTCCGCGAAAACCGCCGCTTGCAGCAGCAGATCTCCCGGAAACGCCCCTTGGAAAGGCTGGTGGGCCAGAGCCGCCCCATGCGGCAGGTGAGAGAATCCATCCGCATGCTGGGGCACACCGACATCACCGTCTTGATTCTGGGGGAAACCGGCACGGGGAAGGATTTGGCCGCCCGGGCGATCCACGCGGCCAGCCCGCGCCGCGAGCGGCCCCTGGTGACGGTCAATTGCCCGGCCCTGCCCGAGAGTATCCTGGAAAGCGAGCTGTTCGGTTACCGGAAAGGGGCCTTCACCGGCGCCGATCACGATCACCGGGGCCTCTTCGACCAGGCCCACGGGGGCACCATCTTCCTGGACGAGATCGGTGACCTGCCCCTTACAGTCCAGACCAAGCTGTTGCGCGTGCTCCAGGAAAAGGAAATCAAACCCCTGGGCGACGACCTGGGGCACGTGGTGGACGTGCGCATCCTCGCCGCCACCAACCAGGACCTGGAAAAGAAGATGGCCGACAACCGGTTCCGCCCCGACCTGTTCTACCGCCTCAACGTGGCCACCCTTCGCATGCCGGCCTTGCGGGAGATCCGTGAAGATATTCCGCTTTTGGCAGAGCACTTCCTCCACAAGGCGTCCCGGGAACTGGGCATTCCCCCGAGACGCATCAGTCCCGAATTGCTCGATCACCTGACGGCCCGCGATTGGCCGGGCAACATGCGCGAGATGGAAAACCTCATCAAGAGTTGGTGTGCCACCACCGAGGGACAGGTCCTGACGCCCACCGCTGTCGGCCTCGGCGGCCAACAGAGACCGGCCCCTCCCATGTCCGGTCCCCTGGGCCCCTACCATCAGATGAAACAGCGCGCCCTGGACGCCTTCACCCTCGACTATCTCGAGACGCTGCTCCGGGAAACCGGAGGCAACATCTCGCTCGCCGCCCGTGTGGGTGGCCTGAAACGCCAATCCCTCCAAAAAATCCTCAAGCGCTACCGGATCTCCCCCGAGGCCTACCGCAGCTAACTGCCTCCCAAATACTACCACAAAATGTCATTTCAAGATGGCAGTGCCGCCTTGAAGCGGCATAGTCCGAAAAATGCCCGCGCATGTGCCCCCTTATACAAAACTACATAGAATTCAATGGGATACATCGATCCAAAGACAAACACGCGGGCAGGCCCATGTGCCGCCCAAGGGGGGCATGTGTTGATCGACTTGTCGATAAAACTTAATTTTTCATATGATATCATCAAGTTATAAAAATATCGATTTTGGCACAGGGCTTGCTGAAGCTTATTTCTCCAATGTCCATTTTCGGCCTGCACTCTCTCAACCCTATTATGACACGTTTCGAACAGGCAGTGGTAAAAAGAACCCCTGACCATTCATTTCATTCATATGAAGGAGGTCTATTATGGTGGAAAAAAATGGTGAGATTGTCAAAGATGTCGGAAAGTGGGAGTGGTCCGAACTCTGGAAGAAGGAAGACTGGTGGGCGATCTGGCTTGGGTTTGCGATACTGATTGCCGGCATGCTGATCTACTTTCCGCATGCCGGAAAGATGAAATCCAAACTGGAAGCCGCCGAAGCTAAGTACGCGGATAAAGCCTACCGGACCGATAAGTTTAAGACTGTGGCCTGGTATCAACTCCAGGATGCCAAAAAAAAGGTCACGGCCAAAAGTATCCCTGCAGGCAAGTGGTTAAAAAAATTCACCTCCAAGCCCCACAAGTGGTCGAGCAACCCTATCAATGCCTTCATGTTGAGCAAGGAAGCCGCCGAAGCCAAGAAGGCCAAGGCGATGGCCAAGTATGAGAAGGCCAAAGCGGCTGAGAAAGAAGCTCTGGCGGCGGCCATCGTTGCCGAGGAGGCCGCCGAGGCGGCAGGCTTCAGCGATGTGGCCCTTAACGCCAAGGCCAAGAATGCCATCACCAAGTGGCGTGATGCGCATCTGGCAACCAGTAAGGCCAAGAAGAAGACCAAAGTCAGGCCCTACAACCAGATCGGCTATCTGATCGGACTGGGAGTGGCCTTTGCCCTGTTCTTCGCCATCGGCACCAAGGGCATGGGCAAATCAGTGCCCAAGTTTTTGCTGGGTTTTATTTTCGTCTTCGGCGTGGCGGTCCTCTCTTATGTTGCGGCTAACCAGGCCACCATGAAGCATTACGGCATCGGCTATGCAGCCTGGGCGATCTTCTTCGGCATGCTGATCAGCAACACGGTGGGCACGCCCAAGTGGGCCATGCCAGCGGTGCAAACCGAGTACTACATCAAGACAGGCCTGGTGCTTTTGGGGGCTAAGATCCTCTTCGAGAAGATCGTGGTCATTGGCACCGCAGGCATCTTCGTTGCCTGGGTGGTGACGCCCACGGTATGGCTTGTGACCTACTGGTTTGGACAGAAGATTGTAAAGATGCCCTCCAAGCGGCTCAATGCCACCATCTGTTCGGACATGTCGGTGTGCGGGGTCTCTGCGGCCATCGCCACCGCCGCGGCGTGCAAGGCCAAAAAGGAAGAACTTACCCTGGCAGTCGGACTGTCCCTGGTGTTCACCTCAATCATGATGATCGTCATGCCGGCGGTGATCAAGGCGACCTTTCCGGTCGACAAGCAACTGATCCTTGGTGGCGCCTGGATGGGCGGCACCATAGACGCCACTGGCGCAGTGGCTGCGGCAGGTGCATTTTTGGGAGAGAAGGCTCTCTACGTGGCAGCCACCATCAAGATGATCCAGAACGTGCTGATCGGAGTGATTGCGTTTTTCGTGGCGCTGTACTTCACCACCAAAGTTGAAGTGGCCGAGACCGGCGAGAAAGTGGGCCCCATGGAGATCTGGTACCGATTCCCCAAGTTCGTGCTGGGTTTTATTGTGGCGTCCATCGTCTTTTCGCTGTTTTACACCTATTTCAACAGCCAGATCGATGGACTGGGGTACAGCATGATCGACAAGGGCACCATCAAGGGCATGAGCGACCTGTTCCGAGGATGGTTTTTCTGCCTGTCCTTCGTGAGCATCGGATTGGCCACCAACTTCCGGGAACTTAAGGAACACTTCGTGGGCGGCAAACCGTTGATACTCTATGTTACCGGTCAGTCCTTTAATCTGTGCCTGACGCTGCTTGTTGCCTATATCATGTTCTATGTGGTATTCCCTGAGTTGACGGCAACCATTTAAAAGCTAAATTTAGATCAGGTTAAGGACTCTTACTACTGCCGAGTCCAGGTGCGACTTGGCACCGGGACTCGGCACACCCATGAGGCGCTACCATGGAGCCTATCCAAATGAAGAAAAATACATCGGCGCGGCCAAGGCCAAGTATGCGCGCACGTCTGCGCGCCTGGGGGGTACTCCTTTTCGTCCTTGCCCTGTGCTGGGGGTTCGCCCAGGGGGGAGGCCCCTGGCTGCAAAAACGCATTCCCATGGTGGACCGGATCTTCACCGTCATTGAAGAACAGGACATCAACGCCAACGCCTACTTCTATACTGAGATCGAGGAATCCTATCAGGCCGAGCGCTATATCCAGGGTTCCCTGGACCTGGGAGTCCCTGGAGAGGCGGGCCTGACCCTACCCCTTGCTGTGGGTATCCTGGCCTGCGTCGGATTGCTCTGGCTCGGCTATCGCTATCTGCCCATGGACTGAGATCGCTTTTTGGCCCGTTGAAATCCCTTGTCCCCCAGGATATAGGGACTCCTTCTGAAAAAAGATTGACTTAAACTCCATAAACCCCCTTGGGGGTCCTGGAGCGGTCCATTTTGTTTCTTCTTTTCCCACTGGGGACCCATGGCAAATCTTGATGACAAACAGCATACCATCATGGCCATGGAAGAGCATCTGGCCAACCACGTGGCGAAGGCAGTGATTGAAAAACCCCTGCTGTCGGTGTGGATGATCCTGGTGCCTATTTTTTTCGTGTATTATTTCTGGCGACTGAAGAAAGTGGCAGAAGGCCGGAAGGAATTCGTTAAAAACTTCATGATCACCCGACGGCGGGCAATGGAGGAGGCTTGCTACGCAGTGGCAGAGTTGACGCAGCCCAACGTGCAGCAAGTGGTGGCCCGTTCCAGCACGCCGCCGCAGACCCATACCGAATATGCCGCCTGGGTGCGCCTCCTCATAGACCACTACACGGATTTGCTGCAAAGCACCGGTCGCACCTACGAGGAACTGGCACGCTCGGTTTGGCGCAACCGCACCGACTACCTCCTTGCTGTCAACCAGCTTGGGAGGGCCGAGCGCCGCTTCAACCGTGCCCTAAAACCCCGCCTTCCCGGCTCTGTGAACGGAGCCGGGAAGGCGGGGTTTTAGGGCACGGTTGAAGC
>JALVQN010000011.1 GCA_027025555.1 Desulfobacterales bacterium | reverse complement strand
CCGTGGAAAACAATAACTCCGGGGCCCAGGCGTCCTGGTTTGTCGATGTGACCAACGGCAACTTTCACCTGGCGGGTGCGGTGGCCGGTGTCGTGGACCAGGGGAGGAGCCTGCCGGAGGTGGCCCAGGACATGGATTGTGAAGCCCGGCCCAAGGGCGCCGGATACGATATCGGGGCCGACGAGATGTGATGTTCAAAACAATCCGCCGTCTGGACCCGGCCCAATTGGTGCCGTGCCGGCGTAAAGAGGGATAGGGCGCCCTTGTCCCCCGCGCCGGCACGTCCTGTCTCATGAAGATGCACAAACTCAATGGTGCCGGTGGCCTTCCCGGACACTCCCGGAGGTTCCCCGGACGTTTTTTGATTCAGGCGCCTTGCCATGGAAGGGGAGTCCTGACCCTGCGCCTTTTCGGCTTCGGCCCGCCCTCATCTGAAGCCGCAAAACTGGATCCTGCCCCCCCTTTTCGATGAGAGCACCAATCTCTGCTTGATCTAAAACCCCACATTGAGATAAGTTTTAAAGGCAAATCAAGGAAGGGGCTTTTACCCTCGGCGGAAGGGGCATTGGTACGCCTGGCAGGATTCGAACCTGCGACCTACGGATTAGAAGTCCGTTGCTCTTTCCAACTGAGCTACAGGCGCACCCCCTGGTGACTCTTATACCACAAGGTAAAATGGATGTCCATGAAAAGCAAATCGGAAAAATCAACATCCGGAAAGTCCTCCAAGGGTCTTAAAAAGGCAGCGGACAAACCGCCTGTTCCGGTCATCGACAATCGCCTCCCGACAAAAGAGTTTTCCGAAAAAGCAATCGTCCGTTATGATCCCCTCCAGCGCTATCTCATGGAGATCAGTCAATATCGGCTCCTGACCCGGGAGGAGGAGATCGAGTTGGCCAAACGGATCCAGGAAAAAGGCGATCGGGAAGCCGCCTATATTCTTGTTACTTCCAATCTCAGATTGGTGGTCAAGATCGCCCTGGAATTCCAAAGGATATGGATGCAAAATCTCCTGGATCTGATCCAGGAAGGCAATATCGGACTGATGCAGGCGGCGCGGAAGTTTGATCCTTATAAGAACGTCAAGTTCAGCTATTATGCTTCCTTTTGGATCAAAGCCTATATTTTGAAGTTCATCATGGATAACTGGCGGCTGGTCAAGATCGGAACGACCCAGGGCCAACGGAAGCTCTTCTTCAAGCTTAAAAAGGAGAAACAGCACCTCATCGACCAGGGGTTCGATCCCAAGCCCAAGCTTCTTTCCCAGCGCCTCGGGGTGACGGAAAAAGAGGTGGTGGAGATGGATCAACGCCTCGATGGCTGGGATGTTTCCCTGGATGCGCCCATTAAGGAAGATTCCGATGCGGAACGCATCGACTTTGTCAGTGCAGAGTCCGAGTCCATTGAAGATCAAATGTCCAAAAAAGAGAGGGATTCGATTCTTCATGATAAGATTAAAGCCTTCAAAGAGCAGTTGACACCCCGCGAACTCGAGATTTTCGAGTTGCGCATCTTTTCAGAGTCCCCCATGACTCTCCAGGAAATCGGCGAGCGCTACGGCATATCGAGGGAACGGGTGCGCCAGATCGAAAAAAACATCCTCAAACGGATGCGGGACTTTTTTAAAGAAGAAATCTCCGATTTTGATACATTTTCCGCCACCACCGGATGACAACGTCGGATCCGGGACGTGCATTGGCATTGCCACCTCTTTTTGTTCACGGCAAAACATCCCCTGAAGCGATGCACGGGTTGGAAAGGAACGGTGTTTGAATGAAACGAAAAATCGCCATCATTCTGTTGACAACCGGCACGCTCATGGCCTGCAGCAGCTTGAGATATTCCGGAGAAAGGGACCGGTCGCCGGGCTCCCGGGCGCCCTTTGCAAGTGGCGCGGCCTGGCCGGACAATGCCTATTTCTTCTATTTGGCCGCCCAGAGGGAAATCAATAAGAACAACTCGGACCAGGCCCTTTCCTGGCTCGCCAAGGCCCTGTTGCAGGATCCGCGATCCACCTACTTGAAGATAGAGATTTCCCGGATTTTGGCAGACCAAGGAAAGACCTTGCCGGCCCTCGAGTTGATGCGATCCGCGACAGCCGACGACCCCGAGAATGTGGAGGCTTTAATCCTTCTCGGAAGGCTTGAACAGGAGCAGCTGAATCGTAAAAAGGCCATCGCTGCATTTGAAAAAGCCCTTCACCTGGACCCCGGCCGCGTGAATGTCTACCTCTTTCTGGGAAACAGCTACATGGAGGAAAAGGATGCGGAAAACGCCGAGCGCGTTTACACCCAGATGGTTCAGTACTTTCCCCAATACTACCTCTCCCACTTTCTCTTAGGACGGATCCAGGTCCAAAAAGGGCGGTTTGAAGCCGCAAAGAAGGCTTTTCTGAGGGCGCTCGAGCTGGAACCGGGACTCGATGAGGCACGCTATGCCATCATTGAAATCTACCAAAAACAGGGGAAACTTCAAAAGGCCATCCCTCTGTATGAGGAGATTCTCAAGAAAGACCCGGAAAGTATCCGGTCCGCCATCGGGCTCGGCTATTTGTATCACCGGCTTGGCAACGCCCAGGCCTCGAAAAAATATCTGAGCCGAATGGGAAAAAGGAGCCTGAAGGATCCGGATGTCATCAGGCACCTTTTTAAT
The DNA here is from genome assembly GCA_027025555.1 of Desulfobacterales bacterium. GTDB lineage: Bacteria > Desulfobacterota > Desulfobacteria > Desulfobacterales > UBA2156. Next base: position 4,920 of record JALVQN010000011.1, on the reverse strand, counting down.
TTCTTCCTGGATAAGAAAAGGTTCGATGCCGCCATTGCTATTTTGGAGGGCATGCTGAAAGGCGCGCCGGAAGCATCGGATTTGCATTATCTGATGGGAATCGCCCAGGACGGGAAGGAGAATAAGGCCCGGGCGCTTTTCCATATGAAAAAGGTGCTTCCCGGCTCCCGATTCTACACCAACGCCGTCATTCACACCGCATTTTTGCTTAAAGAAACAGGCAAGGACCGGGAAGCCGTCGATTTTTTGAAGTCGATCATCCGGCAGTCCCCTGAAACCGTGGAATTTTATCTTTATTTGGGATCGTTTTATGAAGAAATGGAACAATTTGACAAAGCGGAAAAGATCTTGAATCAGGGATTGGCGAAGGACCCGGAGAACACCAAGATCCTTTTCCGACTCGGTGTGGTCTATGATAAATCCAACCGGAAGAATGACTCCATCCGAAGCATGAAGGAAGTGATCCGCCTGGATCCCAAAAATGCCAATGCCCTCAATTACTTGGGATATACTTATGCGGAATTGGGGAAGCACCTTGACGAAGCGGAGAGGCTGATCAAAGAGGCTTTAAAGTACAAACCCAATGACGGTTATATTACCGACAGCTTGGGCTGGGTCTATTTCAAGAAAGGACGCCTTCAAGAAGCCCTCCAATGGATCCGAAAAGCCGTCACACGGGTCCCGGAAGACCCCATTATCCTGGAACACCTCGGTGATATTTACGCCCGGATGAAAGACAATGAAAAGGCCCTCCACTATTATCAAAAGTCTCTGAAGCTGAGGAAAAAAGACAAATCAAAACTTGAAAAAAAGATCCATCGGTTGATGCAAGCATCTCCATTGAAATAAGAAATGATGGCTTCCGATGCCTTCGATGTGTTCTGGAAAGGGATTTTTCAATTGCAAGTGCGGCATGTGGGCCGTGATCGCTTTTCTCGTGATCGGATGCACGGGTCTTTCCAAAGATTCGACGGCCCCCCTATCCCCCCGCGCCGAAGAAGCCCGGGCGCTTCTGGAGCAATTGACCCGACGAAACAAATATTTAAAAACCTTTAAAGGCATCGGCGAGTTGCGCCTCAAAGAAAACAAAAAGGCGCAAAGGCTGACAGTGGCCTGGATGGGTCAGCTCCCGGAAAAGCTTCGCATGGAGGCCCTGGCGGTCTCCGGACAACCTGCGGCCAGCCTTGCTGGTGACGGCCGGTGGCTCTATTTTCTTTCCCATGCCGACGGTCGTTATTATAAAAGGCCCTATGAAAAGGGGTTCGGGCGCTTTCTGTCCATCCCCTTGGACCCCGGGGAGATGGTCACGCTCCTGAGCGGCCGGGTCCCCGTTGTGACCCACCACGTCGTGGATCTCAAGACCGATCCCGATTCCCGGGGCTTTGTATTGATTTTGAAAAAGCGGTGGCAGGGGATTGTGGAGAAGTTCTACCTGGGCCCTGACAAACAGGACGTCTTTAAAATTGAACGATTCGATGCAGACGGGACCCTGGTGTGGCGCCTCCGGTGGGGCGCCTTTCATCGGGTGTCCGATTTTAGCATGCCTTTTTGGCTGCGTGCCTCCAGGGCCGACGGGGCCTTTTTTGAACTCATGGTCAGACGCTGCTGGACCAATGTGCCGCTGGATCCCCGCTCCTTCGCCCTTTCTCCGACAGCCGATTAGAACGGGTGGCAGAACCCCTTTAAAACCTTTTTTCAAGGGGTTCCAGGCTGCCGGGCCTCAAGCCTTTCCCGGCGGCATGCGAACCCGGCCGGATCGCCATGCAAAACCCTCAACGCCCCTGTTTTTTCGCCGAAAGGCCCCTGGGCCGGTTGGCCAAATGGTTGCGCCTTTTGGGATTCGACACCCTCTACGAACCCGACGTGCCGAAAGCCTCCATCAAAGCCCTTGCATCGGGAAGGATCCATTTAACCCGCAGGAGACAGCCCTTCACCCCTGTCACGATGGAGCGTATCGTATGGATCCGTTCGGATCATGTCCAAGCACAGCTTCGGCAGGTCCTTCTCGAACTCGGGCTGAAAAAAGCTCATATCCAACCTTTCAGCCGGTGTACCCGATGCAACGCAGTCATCGAAAAGATCGACAAAACGGAGGCCTTGGGACATGTTCCGGACCATGTCTGGGAAACCCAGGAGGTCTTTTCCACCTGCCGGGCATGCGGGCGCCTTTACTGGCCGGGAACCCATACCGAACGGGCCCGAAAGAGGATCCGCGCCCTCTTTTCGGAAACATGAGGGATATCCCCATAGAAGCGCTTTTGGAGCTTTTTCTTCCACCGGGCTTTATCCATTGAAAATGGCGGATCTCATGGTATTCAAAGGGACAAACCTCTAAACGGAAAAGGGATGCGTTCTTGAAGAAAGTCATTGCCCTTGATGCCCGGTTGAGACGGTGTAAAAACGTGCTCACCCTCGGGGTGTATCCCAATTGGTCAGACTATGCCGAACAAGAAAGGCGCATGATCTTAAATGCTGAGAAAATCTACTATCCAACCCTGTTTTATGCAGACCTTTTCGATGTCATGGGGAAAAAGACCTTTCCGAGTTACCATACCTACAAGTGTGTTCAGGACAAGATCCGACAAACAGCCCTCTTGGATCTGTTGGATCTTCCCCATCCCAAGACCCGCGTCTTTTACGGCAAGGCCCAGAAGTCGCGGATTCTTCATCACTTTCGGTTCCCGTTTGTTGCGAAGATTCCCAGAAAATCCGCCATGGGAAGGGGGGTTTATCTTGTCCGAAACGAAGACGAATTGAATCGGTATTGCGCCTTGCCCCATCCGGCTTATATTCAAGAATATTTGCCCATTGACCGGGATGTCCGGGTGGTGGTCATTGGAAACCGGATTGTCCATGCCTACTGGCGCGTCGGATCCAAAACCGAGTTCCGGACCAATGTGGCCCAGGGGGCCGCCATCCGTTTCGATGCCATTCCCAAAGCGGTTTTGGATCTGGCCCTGGAAACGGCGCGAAGGTGTCGATGGGACGATGTGGGCATCGATCTTTGTATCCATGAAGACAAGTGTTATGTCCTGGAAGCCAATATGAAATACGGCCGCCAGGGATTCCGGTTGGCCGGAATCGATTTTGACCGGCTCATGGAAAGGATGATCGAAAACCGGGAGATTTGACCGGGAAGGACCGCACGCATGGAGTTGGACCGGGTGCGAAAAGCCTTGGATGACGGGGAGGCCGCCCGCTTGGCGCCCGGCGCCGCGCGAAGCACGGATGCCGTGCGCCGCCTGGAAGAACCGCGACTCCGGCACGGGTATCGCCAGGCCTTTTCAGTGGATGTGGACCGCATCCTCCATTCCCACGCCTATACGCGATATATCGATAAGACCCAGGTCTTTTACCTGATTGAAAACGATCATATCACCCATCGCGTCCTCCATGTGCAGTTGGTCTCGAAGATCGCCCGGACCATCGGCCGGTTTTTGGGACTCAACGAGGACCTCATCGAGGCCATTGCCCTGGGCCACGATATCGGGCACACGCCTTTCGGCCATGACGGGGAACGATTCTTATCCACCCTTTGCATGGAAAGCGGCATCGGTTGCTTCCATCACAATGTTCAAAGTGTTCAGTTTTTAGACAAAGTGGAAAGGAAGGGCAAAGGCTGGAATCTGACGCTTCAGACCCTGGACGGCATCCTGTGCCATGACGGGGAAGTGCACGATGAGAAACTGTTTCCCAAAAGACAAAAGGGCTTTGAAGACCTTCAAAAAGAGATTCGAATGAAAAAAGAAGATCCGAAAACGCCCTTGATTCCCATGACCTTGGAAGGCTGTGTGGTCCGGATGGCCGATACGATCAGCTACGTGGGCCGCGATATCGAAGATGCCATCCGGTTGGGATTGATCCGACGCTCGGATCTTCCGAAACCCTGCGTAAGGGGCTTGGGGAAGACCAATGGTGAAATTGTCTATACCCTGGTCACCGACGTCATTTCCAACAGCATGAAAGGCCGGTACATTGCGCTCAGCGGTGAAGTTTCACAGGCCTTGAAGATGCTGAAGCAATTCAATTACGAGCGCATCTACATGAGCCCGGCGATCAAGACGCAAACAGGCACCATCGAGAGGCTGTTCAGGCTCCTGTTCGAAACCTATGTGCAGGATATCGAAAGGGAGAACCGCAGCTCGGTGATCTTTACGAATTTTTTGTCCGGCATGTCCGAAGCGTATGTCAATACCCACCGTACCCCGGAGATCGTCCGGGATTTTATCGCCGGGATGACGGACCGTTACTTTATCATGCAATGCCCGGAACCCTCAAGACCCCGCACCCGCATCATGTATGGCTGAAAAGAAGACGCTTCCGGGATTTTCCGAAAAACACTATCGGCATCAGGTCCGGCCCAAGGGACTGGCGGCTTTTTCCGTGAAGGTGAAAGAAACCGATCTGCTGGTGCATGCCCGGAAGGACCTGACCGCCCTTGCCACGGACCTGGTGCTTCATTGCCGTCACCAGATCGAGACGTACATCGAAGCGCATCCGGAATTCGCCGTGTCCTTGCACCCCTTGGCGGTGCAGGATCCGGCGCCTCGGATCGTCCGAGAAATGGCCCAAGCCGCTGCCCGGGCGGGGGTGGGACCCATGGCCGCCGTGGCCGGGGCCATTGCGCACCATGTGGGCATGGCCCTTCTTTCCATGGAATCCGGATCCCGTGAAATCCTCATCGAAAACGGCGGGGATCTCTTTATCAAGACCGACAAACCCGTTATCGTGGGACTTTATGCCGGGAACTCCCCCCTTTCCTTCAGGATCGGCCTTAGAATCCGGCCCCGTTCGATGCCGACGGCCGTGTGCACCTCTTCCGGTACCGTGGGGCATTCTTTGAGTCTGGGAAAGGCGGATGCCGTATGTGTTGTCGCGCCTTCCGGCGCCTTGGCCGATGCGGCGGCCACGGCGCCGGAA
>JALVQN010000010.1 GCA_027025555.1 Desulfobacterales bacterium | reverse complement strand
TGAGAAGGTAGGCGATCTCCCGATCCAGCACGTCGGAGGGCAAACGGTAGTCGGGGATTCCCACCCGGAGCATCCCGCCCAGTTGATCCAGGGCTTCGAAAAGGGTGATCTGATAGCCTTTCAGGCGAAGGTAATAGGCCACTGTCAACCCCGCAGGCCCTGACCCGATGACCGCCACCTTCTCCGGACGGTCCTCGATTTCCGGTACGGCGAGCGTGGAGAGGTCCACCTGATCCGCGGCAAAACGCTTCAACTCCCGGATGGCCAAGGGCGTGTCCACCTCGGCCCGGCGGCAGGCTTTTTCACAAGGAGCCGGGCAGACGCGTCCGAGTGTGCCCGGCAGAGGGAGACGTTCCATGATGAGTCTTACGGCTTCTTCATACCGTCCCACCTTGATCAGGGCCACGTAACCCTGCACATTGGTCCCCGCGGGACATGTGTTGACACAGGGGGCGCGGTCGTACTTGTCGATGCAGTATGTGATCGGGACGGCCTGGGGAAAGGGCCGGTAGATGGCCTTTCTCCGCTTGGTGCCCACATCCCATTCATTGGGAAAATCCACGGGACACACCTTCTCGCATTCCCCGCAACCTGTGCAGGTATCCAGGACATGGCGGGCTTTCCGCCTGACCTTAACTTTATAGTTGCCAATGAAGCCGTTGACTTCTGTGACTTCGCTGTAGGAGAGGAGTTCGATCTTCGGTTCCTGACCCACGGAAACCATCTTGGGGGTTCCGATGCAGGCGGCGCAGTCCAGTGTGGGAAAAGTTTTGTCGTACTGGAGCATGTGCCCGCCCACCGTGGGTTGCCTTTCCACCAGGTAGACGGTGTAGCCCGCCTTGGCGATATCCAAAGAGGCTTGCATTCCGGCGATCCCACCACCAACAACGAGGGTGTTCGTGCATACGGGGAAGGTGGCCGGCGTCAAGGGGTCCTGGCGGCGGACCCGCAGGATGCCGGCACCGGCGAGAAGTTTGGCTTTACGAGTGGCTTCGTCTTCGTCCTCGGTGACCCATGAGTCGTGTTCGCGGACACAGACCATATGAAAGGCGCGATAGGGGTTGAGGCCCGCCCGCTGGCAGGCGGCTCGAAAGGTCTTTTCGTGCATGCGGGGGGAGCAGGAGGCCACCACCACCCGGCTGAGATTGTAGGACCGGATATCGTTTTCGATGAGTTCTTGGCCGGGATCGGAACACATGAACAGGTAATCCCTTGAAACCGCGACATCGGGCAATGTGGCCACGTATTCGGCGACTTCCTTCACCCGTACCCGGTAGGCGATGTTGATGCCGCAGTGACAAATGTAAAAACCGATGCGTTCAGACATGGGAAACCTCCTGAATCCTTTCCTCAGCGATGTGGGCTTTTGTCTCCTCTTCTGCCGTGATTGTAAGGGATTGCAGCAGCAATTCGGCCAGGTCCCGGACACTCACTTGGTCTCCAAGGCCGAGTTCTGTGACCGCATCATTCAACATGCGCATGCAATAAGGGCAGGCGGTGGCGATCATTGCGGCGCCGCTGTTCAGTGCCTCTTGGATGCGCACCCTTCCCAGCCGCTTGTCCGGAAATCCGTTGCCCCAGCTGTTTCCGCTGCCGCTGCCGCAGCACAGGCTTCCGGCCCTGTTGTTGGGCATCTCCACCAGTTGTAGCCCCGGAATTCTTTGAAGGATGCGGCGCGGCGCTTCATAGATGCCGTTGTGCCGTCCCAGATAGCAGGGATCGTGATACGTGACGATGCTTTCCACTGCCCGTTTGGGTCTCAAGGCGCCTTCTTCCAGGAGACGCTCGAGAAGCTGAGTATAATGTTCGATTTGGAGGTTTTTTAAGGCATCGCCGTAACCCTTCTTGAAAGCATTCAGACAGTGGGGGGAAAGGGTCAAGAGTTTCTGGACACCGCTGCGCGAAAACAGATCCGTGTTGCGTTGGAAAAGCGCAGAAAAGACTTCCAGCGCCCCAAGTTTCTGGGCTTGGTCGCCGCAACAGCTTTCCTCCGCGCCGAGGGTGCCGAAAGACACCCCCGCAAGCCTCAGAAGCTGAATCAATGCCCGGCCGGCCTTTTGATTGACGGGTTCATAGGCCGTGGCACAGCATGTGAAGAGACAGTAGGCCTGGTCCCCCTGGAACCGGGGAAGGGGAAGATCCGCGGCCCATTGATCCCGGTTCCGGGGGTCCCCGTTGAAGGGATTGGCGTTTTGCTCCAGGCTGGCCAACGGTGCTGCCAGATGGACGGGGATTTTATTGTGGGTCACATTGAGACTTCGTACCGCCTTGAGGACATCGATGAGATCGATGCTGCGCGGGCAATCTACCCCGCAGGCATTGCAGGTCAGGCAACGCCATACCGCCTGATCCACGGACTGCTCGGTGGCCGTATCCATGGAAAGATGCCGCAAAATATGGCGCGGACTGAAGGCCGACACCCAGTTCAATGGACAGACGCTGGTGCACACACCGCATTGGAGACAGGTTTGAAACGTCTCCCCCACTTCGGCGGCAATCACTTCGGGATCGACGATGGAGGCCTTGGCCGCCTTCTCTTTCACGGTGACCAGAAACATGGCCAGGGGCCTGTAAAAGAGATGGGACCATTTCCCGAACGGCACTTCGATGACCAGCATGGGCACGGCAATGGCCAGATGGATGACATAAAGGACATAGGTCCCCATGGGCCATCCCGCCAGCCGCACGGCATGCATGAGAATACCGGTCAGTGAGGTGAAAAAAAGGAGGATCAAAAAGAGCCAGTCGGAAAGCTCGGAAAAGCGATGGATGGGCGCCTCCTTTTTCATGCGGCTGTGAAACATTTCCGCGGTGACAAAGAGAAGGGCCCCCGTGGCGTAATAGCCGAAGAGACTGGTAAAATGCCAACTGCTGTCATCCACCTGGAACCATCGGATACAGACAATGATCAAGGTCATCATGGTCATGTACCCGGTGACCAGGATGAAGTGTTTCACCCATAGGCTGCGGTCTTCCCCGCACTGGCGCCATCGCTTCTGGGTCATGAAGTGCCAGATGAATGTTTTGGCTTGGGTCACATAGAGCCTCAGGGGCACTTTCGTGTCTCCCATGACGAAACCAAACATCCGGATGGCGTTTGACAAGAGGAAGGTGAACAGGACTGCGGCCATGATGAGATCCCCGATTTCGATCCACTTGACGGGCGCAAAGGAGTTGACCGCGACGCGGTCGGTGAGGATGGGTCCGTGAAAGAACCAAAAGAGCAACACAATGCCGATTGCCAGGACCGAAAGTGCGCCGATTTCCCATTTTCCCGAAAGATAGAAACGCCTGGCCAGGCCGGTCCGATCATACTGGGTGGTCAGCCACCGCCGTGCGGCCATCATCGTCTCCGCCGGCTCGGCCCCTCTCGGACAGTCCTCGTTGCATTCCCCACAGTAATAGCACAACCACGGGACAGGCGACCCCAGCAGTTTGTCCCGCAAGCCGAGCTGAAGATACCGATAGATCTTTCGCGGGAACGGGTCTGTTCCTGTGGAAATGGGGCAAGAGGCGCTGCAGGTGCCGCACTGCATGCAAATTTCCATGTCTCTGGCGCCGAACTGAGCCACTTCCTGATACAATTTGGAATCAAACCCCATATTCATCGAGTGCTTCCCGTCTTTTTTGTTTTTCCCCAAAAACCCGGTTCACGGCCGCTCTCGCCCTCCACGGGCTTGTCTTTTTCCCCGACATCCCCTGACACTCATCTTGCTGGATCCATGGCCGGGACCCGAGAGAGCTTTTTGGCCAACCGGATCAGTTCTTCGGCTTCGATAGGTTTTTCAAGATAGGCGTCCGAGGCCAAACCCGTGAGATCCGGACTATGAATCTTGCGCCACTTTAGAAAGAGCCTGCGTTCAATGGTGGCCAGCATAATCACCGGCACATGCCTCAAGCGTTCATCTCTTTTGAGATCCAGATACATCTGGATTCCTTCCTCGCGCCTCATCATCATGTCGATGAGGATGAGGACGGGTTTTTCGTCAATGGTCTTGCGCAACCCTTCGGCCCTGGTTGCGGCGAGAATGGGATCAAATCCATGGGCCGTCAGGAGATTCGAAATGAATATCTGTGCATCGGGATCATCATCGACGACGAGAACCTTCTTGGCGGCCGTGGCGGTCACACGTCTGCCTCCGTATGGGAAAGAAAAGATGAAAGCGGTCCCTGACAAGTCTCTTTAAGCATGGAGTGTGCCATCCCCGGAGTATCGGAAAAGGGTCGTTATTTCAGTGGATTATCTCTTGGAGGGGTGTTGCACGGCCCAAGGAAAAACGTTGCATGTCTCTCATGAAATGCAACAGCTTTCAATTATATCTTTATATATCAATAGGTTGAATGCATATTGGGTTGCAATATCGATTTGCAACATTTCGGATGAAAGGCGCTTTAGAAATGAAAAAGCAGGGTTTTAAAAGAGTCTTGGGAGGAAGAACGCCTTGTGGTCGTGAAAAGGGAGGTCAAAGGGAGATGCCGTAGCGTTTCATTTTGCGCCACAAAGTCGTGCGGTCGATCCCCAGCAGTTTGGCTGTTTGTGTGCGACTGCCCTTATTTTTTTGGAGCAGGCGCAGGATTTTTTCTCGTTCCGCCAGGAAGTTTTGGGATTTGTCCTTTTTCAAGGGGGTGTCTGAGGGGGGCGCTGCCGGGGGACGGTGATGCATGTAATCGGGGAGATGTTCTGAGAGAATGGTATCCTCACCGCAAATGATGAGGGAATGTTCCAGGATGTTTTCGAGTTCACGGACATTTCCGGGATAATGATAATTCAAGAGAATCTTCATGGCCTCCTTGGAGATGCCGACTCTTCGGTTGTCGAAGGTGGCGCAGAGACGTCTCAGAATATGATGAATCAAAAGGGGCAGATCGTCCCTGCGCTTAATGAGTTCAGGGAGTTCGATGCGGAACACATTCAATCGATAGAAAAGGTCTTCCCGGAAAAGGCGTTTTTTCACGAGATCTTCCAATGGATGATTTGTGGCGGAAATGATGCGGACATCGACCTTCTGGGTGCGATTGCTGCCTAGGGGATAAAATTCTCTATCCTCCAGGACACGCAGGAGCTTGGCCTGTAATGGCAAGGGCAAATCCCCGATTTCGTCCAGAAAAATAGTGCCGGTGTCGGCTTCATTGAAACGTCCCGGTTTGTTCCGGACAGCCCCCGTAAATGCGCCTTTAATGTAACCGAACATCTCGGATTCCAGGAGATTGTCGGGCAGGGCAGCGCAGTTGACCTTGACAAAGGGCTTTTCCGAGCGCCGGCTGGCCGTATGAATGACCTTGGCCAAAAGGTCTTTCCCGGTGCCGGTGGCCCCCTCGATCAGGATCGTGGCGTCGGTCCGTGCCACGACGCCCACCATTTCGAAAATCTTTTGCATTGCCGGGCTCTTTCCGATCATGTCATGAAAGGTGTACCGCTCCTGTATGGCTTGGCTCAGCTGGTGCACCAGGGTGAGATCGTGAAATGTGGCCAAACCGCCCACCACCGTGCCCTTTTCATTTTTCAGGGCCATATAATGGCCTCGAATCGGAATGATTTCCCCTTCTTTGGTCATGAGTTGTCCCGAACGGCTGTCCCGCACAGTGCCATTGGCCATGGATTCTTTCAGCAGACACAGATCCCGGGCCGTCTCGCCTCCGAAGATGACCGCGCACGGTTTCCCGAGCACCTGGCGGCGATCAAATCCGGAGATCTTTTCCGCTTCCGTGTTGAAAAAGGTGATGTATCCACCCCGATTGACGGTAAATATGCCGATATCGAGATTGTCTAAAACAATCTTAAGGCTGCGTTCCTCGTAATGGATGCGATCAATCAGATCCCGAATCGGGGCATGGTCCTGCAGGATGGTCAGGCACCCGACAACCTGGCCGGAGGCATTGTATACGGCGGTGGCCAGGCGGGTCAAAAATTGCTGGTCTTCATTCTCCTCCAGAAGAAGGACATCCGGTTCCTCGGTTTGTTCATCCTTTTGGAGGAGATTGCACTGGACCATACACGGGATGCCGGTGAAGATTTCCCGGCAGTCCTTGCCGACCACCTCCTTTTCTTTCAACCCCATGAGAGCCTGGGCCGTATAATTCATGGCTTCGATTTGCCGGTGAAGATTCACGGAAAAGGCCCCGATGTTCAATTCGTCGAGCAATTCGAGCCATTCATCGCAACGAAGGTGGTCGTTCGATGAGGTTGGAAATTGTACCATGGAGTCATCACCCTCTTTCAGGCTCGGTTCCGCTGGCGGCTTTTAGGGTCCCCGGCACCGGCAGGGTAATCAGGAAAGTGGTGCCGCGCCCGGAAGTACTTTCAACAGTCACATCGCCCTGATGGCGTTGAATGATCCCATAGACGGTGGAAAGCCCCAACCCCACGCCGTGGCCCTCTGTTTTGGTGGTAAAAAACGGCTCAAAAATATGGGACAGATCTTCTTTTGGGATCCCCATGCCGGTGTCCTTGACAGTGATACAGATGCGGTTTTCCTTGCGGTCAAAGTGGGCCGACAGCGTAAGGGTGCCGCCGTCCGGCATGGCGTCCACGGCATTGAAGATCAGGTTGATCAGCACCTGCTGCAGTTGGTTGATGTCCCCGAAAAGCGGTGGCAAGCCCTCTTGGATGGAAGACTCGAGGGTGATGTTGCTTAAATCGAGTTTGTGCCGGCTCAGGGTGATGCACCTTTTCATGAGTTCTTCCACCAAAACCGGCTCGAACGAGGGGGCCGACTTCCTGGAGAAGCTCAGCAGATTCGAGACGATGTGAGAGCACCGGGCCGTTTCCCGTTCCACCACCTCGAGATAACTGCGGAATTTTTCCTGCTGGGCGTCTGTCAGGGATCCTTTGTCGAGGATGCGGATCATCAAATGCAGATAGTTGAGGATTCCGGAGAGGGGATTGTTGATTTCGTGGACGACACTGGCCGCCAGGCGCCCCAGGGACATCATCTTGTCCTGGTGCAGGATGCGCGCCTGATCCGCCATCTCCCGCTCCAGGTTCCGGATTTCTCTGAGGTCCCTGATGAAAAAGACACTCCCGGCCTCTTTCCCCCGGTCGGTCAATGTGGCGGCTGAAATCTGGACCGGAATGGGACGCCCGTCCTTTGCCAAAACTTCCGCCTCATACAGGTACAGGCGCCCTTGGCCCCCATACCGTTTATCTTCCATGGCCTCTTTGATCTTTTCCGGGATCCCCTGGGCGAAAAAGCGGTCCAGGGAAAGTTTTAAAAGAACTTCCTCCTTTGAGTATCCCAAAAGCTGTTCCATACTCTTGTTGAAGGTCATCACCATGTCGTTTTCATCGCAGCCCAGGATGCCGTCGATGGAACTTTCGATGAGGTTTTTTTGAAACGATACGATCTTGACCAGTTCCTGGCTGGTCCGGGCCTTTTCTCTTTCCAAAAGGGCCGTGTAATCGAGGAGTTGCTTTCGGGACGTATATCGCTGTTGGGCACGCTCCAGTGCCAAGAAAAGCGCCTCCGAATTGATGGGTTTGGTGATGAAATCCGAGGCGTCCAACTGGAGGGCCCGGATGGCCAGTTTCATTTCGCCGAAAGCGGTGGCCACGATGACCTCGGTGTCCGGGAAGCGTGCTTTGACGGTTTCGAGCACCTCGAGGCCGTCCATGCCGGGCATGCGGATGTCGGTGATGACGATTTGGGGGGATATCTGATCGCACAGGGCCAGGCCGGATTCCCCGTTGGGTGCGGTATGGACCTCGTATCCGGCGTCCTCGAGCATCATTTGAGAAACCTGCCGGATATCTTCTTCATCGTCGATGAAGACGATTTTCCATTTTGTAGCACCGGCCATGGGGATGTGTGCACTCCTGATGCGTGAAGGCCTCTTTAAACAAATATCTTATCCGTTTTTTGAATTTTAAAAAAGGAAAAATTTTATGGATTCGTACCGCGGCATTTTACAGCCATGTTAAAGCCTTTATTTCTGCATGCAAATCCTTCCATGACCCAAAATCAATGGGGCTTTGCATGGGATTTCAAAATTCCCGGTATCATACAGAAAAACGGGAGACAGGCCCATTTTTATTGACACAGGAAAGATAGGGCTGATAAACGGGCTCAAAGTTCTCTTATTGCAGCATGATGCACCGATAGAGCGTTTTTCTGTGAGACAGTCGAAACTTCGATCCGCTTCAATGAAGGGCAGTCATTGAGAATGGGGAGGGAAAATGGGGCTGACATCTAATGCGATGATTCGAATGGGATTTTTTGTCGTTTGTGCTTTGTTTTGGCTATTTCCTGAGGTCCTCGGGGCATCCGAAACCGCCGCAGCGCCCCCGAGCAGCCAGGCCTGGTGGGTATGGGCCTTGATCCTGTTCGTTGTGACGCTTGTCATGGGCATCCTCGCTGTGTTGGGGGGTGTCGGCGGCGGGGTGTTGTTTGTCCCCATCATCAGCGGATTTTTCCCGTTTCACCTGGATTTCGTGCGGGGAACAGGCCTGCTGGTGGCCCTGGCAGGCGCCCTGGCCGCCGGTCCCGGCCTTCTCAAGGCCAACCTGGCGAGTCTGCGGCTGGCCATTCCGGTGGCGCTCATTGCGTCCACGTGCGCCATCATCGGCGCCATGATCGGCTTGGCCCTTCCCACACAGATCGTTCAGATTTGCCTGGGGGCCACCATCATCGGGATTTGTGTCTTGATGCTGACCTCCAAGAAGTCGGAACTGCCGGATGTTCCGGCTGCAGATCGCCTCTCCTCGGCCCTGGCCATCTGCGGGGTTTACCACGAGGCCAGTTCCGGCAAGACCATTGACTGGAAGATCCACCGCACGCCCCTGGGACTGGGGCTCTTTGTCATCATCGGCGTCATGGCCGGCATGTTCGGCCTGGGTGCTGGATGGGCCAATGTCCCGGTCCTGAACCTCGTGATGGGTGCCCCCCTGAAGATCAGCGTGGCCACCAGCAAATTTTTGCTTTCCATCACCGATACCTCGGCCGCATGGATCTATCTGAACAAGGGGTGTGTCCTGCCGCTGATGGTGGTTCCCTCGTTGGTGGGAATCATGCTGGGATCCTTTATCGGCGTGCGTTTGTTGAAAATTGCCAAGCCCACCTTTATTCGGTGGATGGTAATTGGGATCCTGGCTTTTGCCGGCATCAAGGCCCTGACCAAAGGCCTTGGCATCACCTTCATTTAATCGCGGTCAGAGGACAAAAAAGGAGAAAATCATGGCGGAACAGTCCCATTTGCAGCTGGAAGCTTCCGAAGAACAATTGGTATACGCCAAGATCCTCGAGAAGGGGATGTTGATCGGCCTGGCCATTCTCTTTATCACGTTTATCCTTTACGCCTTCGGCATCATGAAACCCTATATTCCGTTGGATGAAGTGTCCCGGTACTGGGGGACCAATGTGACACAATACCTGCACAGCACCGGCATCAAATCCGGCTGGGCATGGGTTTCCATGCTGAAGTACGGCGATTTCATCAACTTTATCGGCATCGCCATCCTCGCCGGTGTCACCGGGGTCTGCTATTTGGCCATCGTTCCCACGCTGTTGAGGAAAAAAGACCGGATCTATGCGGTGTTGGCGCTATTGGAGGCGTTGATCCTGATGGTGGCAGCCAGCGGCATCTTGGGGACCGGCGGCCATTAGAGAAGAGACGCCGTTTCGCTTCTCACGGGGTGCCTCGGGGAGGGGGGCGATTCCGTCGGCAAGCCTTTCCGTGGGGGCTGTTGCAGGACCCCTTCTTCCCGGGGGCCCCTTTTTGACGGAGACATTCGGCACAGCGACTGTCACTGCACACCTGACAGAAGAAACAATCCGGGCAGGCATGTTTCCGGGGTGCCGCCGGATCCTTTTCAGGCTCAAACACCTGCCCTTCGATGCCGGGAACACGGATCCAGGCCGCGGGGGTCCTCCTTTTTCATGGCCGTAAAGGGCCGGGGCAAGGCGAGGCCGCTTCCTGTCGGGCCTTGCCCCGGCCCTTTGGGGTTTCTCAGATCGACCGGAGCGTGGAACGGGCGTTATTTTGACAGGTATTTCAGGGGAAGCTGGGCTTTTTCCGGCCAGTCCAAAGGGATCTTCTGGCCCGGCGTCTCGCCGAATTTGGCCTTGCGTTCCTTGAGGCCGGGCCGGGCGTACTTCATGTGGCCTTCTTTCTGGGTGCGGCCGTTGATCATCGCCTCGGACCTCAACCGCCGGCCGATGGTCTTTTCCATCTGTTTCCCGATCCAAAGGACCCGGTCCACGTCGAAACCGTGTTCGATGCCCATTTCATCGATCTGGACCAGGGTGTCTTCCAGGGTCACCAGCCCCACGTAACGGGGATCGTCGTAATAATACGCGCCCGTGCCTTTCACCGGACAGTCGTCCAGGAAGTTGGCGGGCTGGCCCCCCAGTCCCCCCAGCGTGGCTTCGAAATGCGTGATGCCGGCCTGGAGGGCGGCCAGGATAGAGGCCGAGGCCATCCGTTTGGTTTCGTGGAAGTGGGCGATATGGACTTTGGGATCCGGGATTTCGTCCAGGATCATGGAATAGTATCGGTACACATCCGGCGCCGAGGCGCTGCCGTCGTGGTCGGCGTGTTCAATGTCGCTGGCGCCGATGGAAAGCCATCGCTTGGTAAACTCCACCGCGTCTTCCAGCTTGGTGGCGCCTCCGATGGGGCTTCCCCAGATGGTGCTCACCGTGCCGCACATCTTCATGCCGGCATCCGTGCATTTCTTGATGCAGCGTTCGGCCTCCTTCCAGTATTCGGGGAGGGTGGTGCTGGAATTGGCCCAATGGTGCTCCTCTTCCGTGGAGACCATCATCAGGAGCCGGTCCGGTCCGATCCCTTTTTCCTTCAGGCGGATGGCCCGGTCCACGGCCGGTTCCCGGATGGTGACGGCGGTGAAGCAGATGTCGTCCACGTTGATCCCCCGTTTTTCGCATTTCTTCTTGAAAATGTCCCCCCTCAGGTAGGTCAGGATGTCTTCGGCATCCCGAAACTGGGGCATGATCCTGGGGTTGGCCAGGTTGGTGACCTCCAAATGCCGGCACCCGGCAAAGACCATCTCCTCGATGTAAAAGATCTTGGCCGCCGTGGAGATGAACTTTTCTTCGTGTTGGAACCCGTCGCGGACCGTGATGTCTCCAAGGGTCACTTTCCTGGGCATTCTCGGAAAGATTTTCCAAAGATCGTACTCGGTCATGGTTTTTGTTCTCCTTTCTTTCGGTGCGCTGTTATTTTCCCTGAAATTTGGGTTTTCGTTTTTCGCGGAAGGCCGCCAGGGCTTCCGTTCGATCCTCGGTGGGAATGGTCACCCAGTAGGCGTTGGATTCGATGGCCAACCCGGTGTGAATGGCCGACTCCAGGCCGTAGTTGATGGCGTACTTGGCCTGTTCGATGGCGATGGGGCCGGTTTCGCAGATCATGGCCGCCATTTTCATGCATTCCTCCATGAGGGCTTCGGGTTTACAGACCCGGTTGACCAGGTGGATGTCAAGGGCTTCTTGGGCGTCCACCCGGCGACCGGTAAAGATCAGTTCCTTGGCCTTCCCCCGTCCCACCAGGCGGGGCAGCCGCTGGGTGCCCCCGGCGCCGGGAATGATGGCCAACCGGGTCTCAGTGAGGCCCAGCGTGGCGTTTTCAGAGGCGATGCGGATGTCGCTGGCCAGGGCAAGTTCGGTCCCGCCGCCCAAGGCAAGGCCGTTGACGGCGGCAATCACCGGCTTGTTTAGAAATTCAATGAAGGTAAAGAGGTTGCGGATGGTATAAATGTATTCCCTGACCTGATCCGGGGAAAGGGTGGCCCGCTCCTTCAGGTCGGCCCCGGAACAAAAGGCCCTGTCCCCTGCGCCGGTGATGAGGATCACCCGGATGTCCATCCGTGTCCGAAGGGCCTCGAGAGTGTCCCGAAGGGCATGAAGGAGAGGGAAGTTGAGGGCGTTCATGACTTCCGGGCGATTCAGGGTCAAGAGGGCGACCTGTTCCTTTTCTTCCACGACAAGGATCTTGGAATTCATGGGCTTTTCCTTTCTGATGGCGGTCAAAGGGTTTCGTGGGTGGAGGATCCTATTGTGAGCGAGCGCTCAGTCAGTTTTGCAAAGCCTACCGGATGGTTTTGAGATTGTCAACAGTTTTTCGGCCTTGACAGCCCCTGTTTCCAGTGGTAGACGATGAGCGAGCGCTCAGTCATAAACCGAGAAAAGGGCTCACCCAGATGCAGCAAAGGATATGCCCATGATCGCTTCACGCGGGATGCCCGCTGTTGCAAAGGACCTGAAACATGCCGGAAACCAGGCAGGCTTTAGAAAAAGCGCATTCCGCCATTGAAGCCGGGGACATCCCCACCCAGATCAAAAACCCCGAATTGGTGCGCCGTCGGCGTCGTCAGATCGCCGACGCGGCGGTGGGCCTTTTCATCGAAAGGGGCTTCCACAAGACCACCACCCGTGAAATCGCCCGGGCGGCGGGCCTTTCCATCGGATCCCTGTACGAATACGTGGCCTCCAAGGAGGACGTCCTTTTCCTGGTATGCGAATCGATTCACGAAGAGGTGGAACAGGGAGTGGCCGACGCCATGACCCGGGCCGGGAAAGGCCGGGAAACCCTGGTGGAGGTGCTCAGAGAGTATTTCCTCGTGTGCCACCGCATGAGCGATTTCATTTTATTGATCTACCAGGAGACCCGGTCGCTGCCTCCCCAATGGCGGAAAAGGGTCCTGGAGAACGAACTGCGGATCACCGGGATCTTCGTGGAAGTCTTGGCGCGGCTGGCGGAAAGGGGGGAGATTCCCAAACTGGACGAGCGGGCCCTGGAAATCGCCGCCCACAACATTTCGGTGATGGGACACATGTGGACCTTCCGACGGTGGTTTTTGGCGCGGCACTATGATATTGAAGCCTACATTCAACACCAGACCCGTTTTATTTTAAATCTCGTGGGGCAGCCCGGGTAGCACCGCCCGCGGATGAGGCAAAACGCACGCAATTGAAACAGCCGAGTGGATGAAGGAGGAGGCATGAAGCAGGAACCTGAACCGTACAGGCCCCGCTATCCGGTAAGGGTGGTCACCGCCACATCTCTTTTTGACGGTCATGACGCGTCCATCAACATCATGCGCAGGATCCTCCAGGATACGGGCGTGGAGGTCATTCACCTGGGGCACAACCGGTCGGTGCAAGAAATCGTGGATGCGGCCGTGGAGGAGGATGTCCAGGGCATCGGTGTGTCGAGCTACCAGGGCGGCCACATGGAGTTTTTCAAGTACATGATCGATTTGCTCAAAGAACGGGGGGTGCCCCATATCAAGGTCTTCGGCGGCGGCGGCGGGGTCATCGTTCCCCATGAGATCCGGGAACTGGAGGCCTACGGGGTGGCCAAGATATACCATCCGGAAGACGGTGCAAAACAGGGGCTCCAGGGAATCATCAATCATATGGTCAAGGCCATCGATTTTCCCACGGTCAAGGACGCCCCCTTCGACTTGGACGGGCTTTCCCCGGAAAACAAGGTCCTCACGGCAAACCTCATTTCAGCCGTGGAACAGGCCAAAGGGTCCGGAAACGGGCGCCTGGAAGAATTGACAACTCGGATTAAGCAGCGCATCGGCGACCGGGTCGTCCCGGTGCTGGGAATCACCGGGACCGGCGGTGCCGGCAAGTCCTCCCTCACGGACGAGCTGATCCTGCGCCTGCTCTTTGACCTTGACCAGCTCACTGTGGCCATCATCAGTTGCGACCCCACCCGCCGGAAGACCGGGGGCGCCCTTCTGGGGGACCGGATCCGCATGAACGCCATCGGAAACCCCAGGGTGTATATGCGCAGTCTGGCCACCCGGCAATCCCGCACCGAGATTCCGGAGGCCTTGCCCGAAGTGATCCATGTGGTGAAGGCGGCGGGCTACGATATGGTGATCGTGGAAACCGCGGGGATCGGCCAAGGCGATTCCCGCATCGTGGATCTGGTGGATGTCGCCCTTTATGTCATGACCGCCGAGTTCGGCGCCGCCAGCCAGCTGGAAAAGATCGACATGCTCGATTTCGCCGATCTGGTGGCGGTCAACAAGTTCGAAAAAAGGGGGGGGGAGGACGCGGTCCGGGACGTTCGGAAACAGGTCCAGCGAAACCGGAAGGCCTGGGACACCCCCCTGGAAGAGATGCCCGTTTTCGGGACCATCGCCTCCAAGTTCAACGACGACGGGGTCACCGCCCTGTATCATGCCATACTCGATGCCATGAAAGAAAGGACGGGCGTTCGGTGGGAATCCAAGCTTCCGAGGCCCGCCGGCAAGACGTCCACCTCCAAGACCATCATCATCCCCCCGGAACGGGTGCGGTATCTCAGTGAGATCGCCGACACCGTGCGCGCCTACCATGACCAGACCCGGCAGCAGGCCGAGGTGATCCGCACGCACTGGCACCTTAAAGAGGCGGCCGAGACCCTGGAGCGTACCCTGGGGGATGCGGATCCTTCCAAGCTCCTTGAAGGGCTCAAAGCAGAAGTGGCCAAAGCCGAAAAGCGAATCAAAGAAGAGACCCGGGATCTGCTTTCGGACTGGGAATGGATCAAAGAAGCCTATCACAAGGACCATCTGGTGTACCGGGTCCGGGACCGGGAGGTCCAGGCGCCCCTTTTCACCCTCTCCCTGAGCCATCAGAAAATTCCCAAGATCTGCCTGCCTGCCTTTGAGGACCCGGGCGAGATCTACCGTTGGCTCCGGGAAGAGAACGTGCCGGGACGCTTTCCCTACACCGCCGGCGTATTCCCCCTGAAACGCACCGATGAGGAGCCCACCCGGATGTTTGCCGGGGAAGGGGACCCGGCCCGCACCAACCGGCGGTTCAGGCTCCTGTCCGAGGCCTACGCAGCCAAGCGGCTGTCCACCGCCTTTGATTCGGTGACCCTGTACGGGTTCGACCCGGAAACGCGGCCGGATGTTTACGGCAAAGTGGGGACTTCCGGGGTCTCCGTCTGTACGCTGGACGACGTGAAGGTGCTCTACTCGGGGTTCGATCTGAGTGCGCCCCATACCTCCGTGTCCATGACCATCAACGGACCCGCTCCCATGATGCTGGCCATGTTCCTCAACACGGCCGTTGATCAGCAGGTGGAAAAGTTCAGGGAAAGCAAAAAGCGGCCTCCCACCCCGGCGGAGCTTGAGAAAATCCGGGACACCGTCCTTTCCCGGGTCCGGGGGACGGTCCAGGCGGATATCCTCAAGGAGGACCAGGGGCAGAACACCTGCATCTTCTCCATCGAGTTTGCCTTGAAGATGATGGGCGACATCCAGGAATACTTCATCGAAAGAAGGATCAAGAACTTCTATTCCGTTTCCATTTCAGGCTATCACATTGCGGAAGCCGGTGCCAATCCCATCACGCAGCTTGCCCTCACCCTGGCCAATGGATTCACCTACGTGGAGTATTACCTTTCCAGGGGCATGCCCATTGACAGTTTCGCGCCCAACCTGTCCTTTTTCTTTTCCAACGGCATGGAGGCGGAATATACCGTCATCGGCCGGGTGGCCCGGCGCATCTGGGCCATCGCCATGAAACACAAGTATGACGGCGCTCCGCGCTCCCAGATGCTCAAGTACCATATCCAGACCTCGGGCAGGTCCCTCCACAGCCAGGAGATCCAATTCAACGATATCCGCACCACCCTCCAGGCCCTGTGCGCCATCTACGACAATTGCAACAGCCTCCATACCAATGCCTTTGACGAGGCCATCACCACGCCGAGCCGGGAGTCGGTGCGCCGGGCCCTGGCCATTCAGATGATCATCAACCGGGAGTGGGGGCTGACCAAAAATGAAAACATGAACCAGGGCAGCTTCATCGTGGAGGCGCTGACCCGGCTGGTGGAAGAGGCGGTGCTGGCCGAATTTGACCGGATTTCGGAACGCGGCGGGGTGCTGGGCGCCATGGAGACCGGGTACCAGCGCAGCAAGATCCAGGAAGAGTCCCTCTACTACGAGAAACTCAAGCACACCGGCGAACTTCCCATCATCGGGGTCAATACCTTCCGGGATCCGGATGCCGACCTGGAAGAACTCGCCGAAAACGTGGAGCTGTCCAGGGCCACGGAAGGCGAAAAACAGTCCCAGCTCAAGCGCCTGGCGGATTTCAAAAAGCGGCACGCGAGCGAGGCGCCCCAAGCCCTCAAACGCCTCCAGGAGACGGCCCTTTCGGGGAAGAACATCTTTGCCGAACTGATGCACACGGTGCGGCACTGTACGTTGGGTCAAATCACCCGGGCCCTCTTCGAGGTGGGGGGCAAGTACCGTCGGAGCATGTAGGCGGCCGGCGCCGGGGCAAGGAAAGGGGGGCTCGACCCTTTGAGCGGGTGATACAGAAGTGTTGAAACCCTGGTCACCCCAACCATACTTCACCGGGAAAGACAGGAGAGTCGGGTATGCGGGAATCAGTGATTGTCAGCGCGGTGCGGACACCGCTGGGGAACTTCAACGGGACCCTCAGCAGCGTGGGGGCCACGGACCTGGGGGCTGTCGTGATCGAAGAGGCCATCCGCAGGGCCGGGATTGAAAAGCGGGATGTCAATGAAGTGATTATGGGTCAGGTCCTTCCGTGCGGGTACGGACAGAACCCGGCCAAGCAGGCCGCGGTGAAGGCAAAGATGCCGTGGGAGGCCGAATGCCTCACCATCAACAAGGTGTGCGGTTCGGGCCTGAAGGCCGTGATGCTGGCGGCCCAGGCCATCGCCGCGGGGGATGCCGACGTGGTGGTGGCCGGCGGCATGGAAAACATGAGCCGGGCCCCGTATTTCCTGAAAAAGGCCCGCTTCGGGTATCGCATGGGGCCCGGGACCCTGGAAGACCACATGTTCCACGACGGGTTGTGGGACATCGTCAACGACTTCCACATGGGCATTTCCAACGAGCTTTGCTCGGAAAAGTATCATGTCACCCGGCAGGACCAGGATCGATACGCGGCCGAGTCCTACCGCAGGGCCCTGGATGCCAAGGCCCGGGGGAAATTCAAAGAGGAGATCATACCGGTGCCGGTAAAGGGGAAAAAGGGCAAAATCACGCTCATCGAAGAAGATGAGTGTCCCCGGGAAACCCCTTACGAGGTCCTGGCAAAGATGCGCCCGGCCTTTAAAGCCGACGGGCTGACCACGGCGGGAAACGCCTCCGTCATCAGCGACGGGGCGGCGGCGGTGGTGGTCATGGCCCGGGAAAAGGCCGAATCCATGGGATGCAACGTCCTGGCCGCCATCGGCGCCCAGGCGTCTTTCGGGATCGACATGAAGTACGTCCTGGTGGCGCCCATCTGGGCCATCCCCAAATGCCTTGAAAAGGAGGGCATGGGCATGGGGGACGTGGACCTGTTCGAGATCAATGAAGCCTTTTCCGGTTCCACCGTGGCGGTGTTGAAGGAACTCGGGCTTGAGGCGTCCAGGGTCAACGTGAACGGGGGGAGCGTGGCCCTGGGGCATCCCATCGGGGCCAGCGGCTGCCGGGTCCTGGTGACGCTCCTTTATGAAATGAAGCGCCGAAACAAGCGTACCGGCCTGGCGAGCCTCTGCCTGGGGGGCGGGGAAGCCGTGGCCATGGTGGTGCGAAGAAACGAATCCTAACATCCAGCACACAAGGAGAGGAAGATGGCAATCGAAACCTTTTGCGTGGTGGGATCCGGACAGATGGGAAGCGGCATCGCCCAGGTGGCGGCGGCAAGCGGGCTTCAGGTCATCATGACGGACATCCGCCAGGAATTCATTGAAAAAGGCATGGCAAGCATCCGGCGTTTTCTTTTAAAGAGCGTGGAAAAGGGAAAGCTGGAGCAAAAAGAAATGGAGGCCCTCACGGGGCGGATCCGCACCGCCACGGATATCCGGGCGGCCCAAGAGGCGGACTTTGTGGTGGAAGCGGCCACGGAAGACGAAACCGTTAAATTCAAGATCTTTGCGGATCTGGATGCCGCCTGCCCTTCCCATGCGATCCTTGCCACCAACACCTCTTCCATTCCCATCGGAAGGATCGCGGGCAGGACAAAACGGCCGGATAAGGTCATCGGCATGCATTTCATGAACCCGGTGCCGCTCATGAAGCTGGTGGAAATCATCCCGGCCATCACCACTTCCGAAGCCACACTGAAGACCACATGGGACCTGGCCGTGAAGTTCGGAAAGACGCCGGCCAAGGCCGAAGACTACCCCGGCTTCATCGCCAACCGGATCCTGATGCCCATGATCAACGAAGCCGTCACCTGCCTGTATCATGGCGTGGGGAGCCGGGAGGACATCGATACGGTGATGAAACTCGGCATGAACCACCCCATGGGCCCCCTGGCCCTGGCCGACCTCATCGGGTTGGACACGTGCCTGGCCATCATGGAAACCCTCTATGCGGGTTTCAGCGATTCCAAGTACCGGCCGTGCCCCCTGTTGCGTAAATATGTGGAAGCCGGTTGGCTGGGGAAAAAGAGCGGGCGGGGGTTTTACGAGTATGCGGGATGACGGCTCCAAGGCCCATGTTCCATGCGCTCAAACTTAAAAAGAAGATGAGGAGGGGCAATGCCGAGGAAAAAAGCCGCCACGGTGAGTATCGGCGCCAAGATCAAGAAGATCCGCACGCAAAAGAAGATGACCCATGACCGCTTGGCCAATGAGACCGGGTTTTCCATCGACTATCTCAAAAAGGTGGAAACCGGAAAGATCACGCCGCCGGTGGGGACGCTTCTGACCATCGCCCGGGCGCTGGAGGTGGATTCCGGATTCTTCTTGAAGCAGCAGGAAACCGCCTTGAAAAAACGGATCAAGGCCTACACCGCGCGTACGGACAACTATGCCTATACCACCCTGACGCCCGGCGCCGAAAACAAGCACCTCAAGGCCTTTAAGGTGGTGGTGGAGCCCATGACGCCCCACGAGGGGGTGGGTTACCAGCACGAAGGGGAGGAGTTCGTATACGTGCTGTCCGGCAAGGTGGAGATCAGCGTGGGGGAGCATGTCAATACCCTGGGAAAGGGGGATTCGCTCCATTTCAACTCCGGGATCCGGCACAACCTCAAAAACGTCGGCAAGGAGAAAGCGGAGCTTCTGGTGGTGATTTACGGTCCTTGACGGCGTCTCTTTGGTGAAAAGAGATTTTCTCAAAGAAGATGCCGAAGAAAAGGACCGGCCGATGCAAAAGGAATCAAGATGCTATTCAAGCTGACCGATGAACAGATCATGATCCAGTCCATGGTGCGGGATTTTGCCCGGGAGGTGATCCTTCCCACCGCCATGGAACGCGACAAAACCCGCGAATTTCCGGCCGACAACATCAAAAGGCTGGCCGAACTGGGGCTCATGGGGATGACCGTTCCCCCTGAACTGGACGGTTCCGGCGCCGATGCCGTGGCTTATGTCCTGGCCCTTTCCGAGATCGCCTATGCATGTGCCGCCACAGCCGTGGTCATGTCCGTGCACAATTCCATCGTATGCGAAAGCATCCTCCGCTACGGGACCGAAACCCAAAAGGAAAAATATCTCCGACCCCTGGCCCGGGGGGACTATATCGGCGCCTTCGCCCTCACGGAACCCCTTGCCGGTTCGGATCCGGCCCGGCAGAAGGCATCGGCCAGACGGGAGGGCGGCCATTATGTCCTCAACGGCACCAAGCGGTTCATCACCACCGGGAAGAATTCGGGGCTGGTGATCGTAACCGCCAAGACGGATCCTTCGGCCCGGCACAAGGGGATCAGCGCCTTCATCGTCAAGAAGGGAACACCGGGGCTTACCGTGGGCCGCCTGGAGGACAAGATGGGCCTGTGCGCTTCCGACACCACGGACCTTGTCTTCGAGGATTGCCGTGTCCCGGCCGAGGATCGGCTGGGCGAGGACGGCCAGGGCTTTACCATCGCCATGACCGCCCTGGACAGCGGCCGAATCGGCATCGCCGCCCAGTCCGTGGGGGTGGCCCAGGCCGCCCTGGACGCCTCCGTGAAATACGCCAAGGAACGGGAGCAATTCGGCCAGCTGATTTCCAAGTTTCAGGGCATCCGGTGGATGATTGCCGACATGGCCACCGAACTCGAAGCCGCCCGTCAATTGATGCTGTCTGCCGCGGCCATGAAAGACCGTGGCGAACACTTCACGGCCCAGGCTTCCATGGCCAAGCTCTATGCTTCGGAGATGGTCAACCGGGTGACGGCAAAGGCCCTTCAGATCCACGGCGGATACGGGTTTGTGAAAGAGTACCCGGTGGAGCGGTTCTATCGGGACGCCCGGGTCTTCACCATCTACGAAGGCACCTCGGAGATCCAGCGGGTGGTCATTTCCAACCACATCTTAAAGGACAAGCGCGTCCTTTAGGCGCCTTTCCACCAGGATCATACGGAGCGCTTCAAAAAAGACGGCGCAGCCGATCTCCAGGACCGATTCGTCCATGTCGAAGCGGGGGCTGTGGAGGCCGAAAGGGCTTTTCCCCTTGTCCTTCGCGCATCCCAGGCGGATCAACGCGGCGGGCCGCTGTTTTGCAAAAAAGGCAAAGTCCTCTGCACCCATGGCCGGCGGGATCCAATGGATCTTTTCTTTTCCCACGATGCGCCCGGCGGCTTCATACAGGAGACCGACCAGTCGGGCGTCATTGGACAAAACAGGGGTTCCGCCGTGAAATTTCAGGTCGCACGTGACCTGAAAAAGGGTCTCGGTGCCGGCCGCCATCTCCTTTACCCGTTGAATCAAATGCTTCCGGACCGGTTCGGATAAGGCCCGGAGGGTGCCTTCCAGGATGGCGCGTTCCGGGATGACGTTGGCAGCCTCTCCGGCCCGGAATTTTCCCACGGTGATGACACCGGCTTCCATGGGCTTGATGTTCCGGCTCACCACACTTTGGAGGGCCCCCACCAAATGGGCGCCCGCCACGACGGGATCGATGCCTTCTTCGGGCCGGGCGCCATGGGCCCCTTTTCCGGTGATGCGGATTTCGAATCGATCCGCCGAAGCAAACCCCACACCCTTGAAAAGGCCCACTTCGCCTGCCCGCAGGTCCGACGTCACGTGGCCGGCAAGCAAAAGGTCCACGGGGGGATTCTCAAGGACCCCGCGTTCGATCATGGCCATCGCGCCGGCAGCCCGCTCCTCGGCGGGCTGAAAAAGGCATTTGACATTTCCGGCAAATTCTGAAGCAAGGCCTTCTTCCCGGATCCTTTTGGCCACGCCCACCATGATGGCCATGTGGCCGTCATGGCCGCAGGCATGCATGACGCCGTCGTTTCGGGAGCGGTAGGGGACGTCGTTTTCCTCCTGGATCGGCAAGGCGTCCATATCCGCCCGGAGCCCCACGGTGGG
>JALVQN010000009.1:3800-7678 GCA_027025555.1 Desulfobacterales bacterium | reverse complement strand
ACCGCCGGCGATTTCTTCTTCCATGAAATGGCCTGGGCCGGGCAGTATTTAAAACAGAGGCCGCACTTTTTGCAACGCTCCGGATCCACTTCGAATTTCAACAGGGCCACGCATCGTTTGGCCGGGCATCGCTTCTCATAGATATGGGCCCGGTATTCGTCCCTGAAATAGCGCAGCGTGGACAACACGGGGTTGGGCGCCGTCTGCCCCAAACCACAGAGGGAGGCCTCCTTGATGATTTCCGACAAGGACTCCAAGGTTTCGATGTCCCCGAAGACGCCGCGGCCTTCACAGATCCGTTCCAAAATCTGGAGGATCCGGCGTGTGCCCTCCCGGCAGGGCGTGCACTTTCCGCAGGATTCGTCCTGGATGAACTCCATGAAAAAGCGCGCCATGTCCACCATGCAGGTATGGTCGTCCATGACGATCACCCCGCCGGAACCCATGATGGCGCCCACCTTGGCGATCTCCTCGTAATCCACCGGCGTGTCCAGATACTGCTCGGGGACACACCCTCCCGAAGGCCCGCCCAACTGCACCGCCTTGAAGCGCCGCTTCTTGGGAATGCCGCCGCCGATGTCGAAGATGAGGGTCCTTAAGGTGGTGCCCATGGGAACTTCCACCAGGCCGATATTGCTGACATCCCCGGAAATGGCGAAGACCTTGGTCCCCTTGCTCGTCTTTGTTCCCACAGAGGCATACCACTGCCCGCCCTTTAAAATGATCTGGGCCACATTGGCAAAGGTCTCCACGTTGTTCAAGATGGTGGGTTTTTCCCACAGTCCCTTGTGGGCCGGGAAGGGGGGACGGGGGCGCGGCATCCCGCGCTTCCCTTCGATGGACCGCATGAGGGCGGTCTCCTCGCCGCAGACGAAGGCGCCGGCGCCCTGGTAAATCTCCACGTCAAAATCGAAACCGGACCCGAGAATATCTTTCCCCATCAGGCCGTGGGCCTTGGCCTGTTCGATGGCGATCTCCAAGCGCCGGATGGCCAGGGGATATTCGGTCCTGCAGTAGATATAGCCGTGGTGGGCATCGATGGCCTTGGCTGCAATGACCATGCCTTCCAGAACGGCATGGGGATCGGCTTCCAGGATGCTGCGATCCATGAACGCCCCGGGGTCCCCTTCGTCGGCATTGCACAAGACATATTTCACCGCACCCGGGCTCTTTTTGGCAAACTCCCATTTCAGCCCGGTGGGGAATCCCGCCCCGCCGCGTCCTCTCAACCCGGAGGTCTTCACCTCCGCGATGACGGCCTCCGGC
Source organism: Desulfobacterales bacterium (assembly GCA_027025555.1). Taxonomy (GTDB): domain Bacteria; phylum Desulfobacterota; class Desulfobacteria; order Desulfobacterales; family UBA2156. The sequence goes on along the minus strand of JALVQN010000009.1, from coordinate 6,412 downwards.
GTCATCTCCTTCAAGGCCTTGGCCGCCGCCAGGTATCCGCCCCGGCCGATGTACTCCTCGATCTTCTCCGGGTCGATCAACCCCTTGTTGCGCATGACCCAGAAGAGCTGGTTGGCAAAAAAGGGGATATCCTTCATGCGGGGGATGCTCTTCTTGCTGGCAGGATCCACATACAGGCGTTTCTCGAGGGGTGTTCCCTTGAGCAAGTGCGTCTCCACCAGCTCCGGGATGTCCTCCACCTTCAATTGCTGATAGAAAATCCCTTCCGGCAGGACCAGCATGACCGGTCCCAAGGCGCAAAACCCGTTACATCCCGTCTCCACCACGCGGATCTCGTTAGAAAGTCCTTTCCGGTCAAGCTCCCGGAGCAGGGCCTCCTTGACCGCAAGGCTTCCTGTGGAGTGACAACCGGTCCCCCCGCAAAGCATCAGCTCGGTCCTGATTCTCTTCATCCAAAACTCCTGTGTTCGGTTCTCCGGCGCGTATCCCCCGAGGACTCCGATGAATTGACTTATTCGTAGTGTTCCAGGATCTCCATGACCTTGTCCGCGCTGACCGCGCCGTGGGTATCCCCATCCACCACCATGACCGGCGCCAGTCCGCAGGCCCCCAGGCACCGTACCCCTTCCATGGAAAATCGCCGGTCCTCGGTGGTCTGCCCCTCCTTCAAGCCGAACTCATAGGCGATGCGGTTCACCACTTCCTTGATGCCCTTGACGTAACAGGCCGTCCCCAGGCATACTTTGACGGTATGTCTTCCCTTGGGGACAAAGGAGAACAGGGCATAAAAAGAGGCCACACCGAAGACTTCGCTGCTGGACATATTCAGGCCCAGGGCGATATAATCCACCAGTTCCATGGGAAGGTATCCCACCACGTCCTGGCACTCCCTCAAAACAGGAATGACGGAGCCCTTCTTTGTTCGGTACCTTTCAAGGATATTGTCGATTTCATCCCACATGGCATCCGTGATGTCGGGGTGCCGGGGTCGAATGGGCTTTTTCATGGCGCGCTCTTCTTTCAAGGGTTGTTGGGACTTGACGTTGTATTTGGGGAAAAGTTTCCCAAAGAAAGAAATTCCTAACCGATGTCTCTTGAAATGTCAACGGTGGTCTGGAGACGCATCTCAGGGAAAGGATCCGGGAGGCTTCCTTGACCCGGTTTTCCCACTTGATTAATATGGTGTTTCCAGTTTGCAAAAATTTCTTTTCGTAAGAGGAATCCGCCATGGCATACACCCGGCAACAGGCCGTCCGCACCGCCGCGTTTCTCCGAAAGAAAGTGGCGAAGCCACCCACGGTGGGGCTGATCACGGGGACCGGACTGGGTGCGGCGGCCCGTCTGGGAGACCCCTTGACCGTGCTGCCTTTTTCCGAGATTCCCGGCTTTCCGGCATCCACGGCGCCCGGTCAAACCGGCAGGGTGGTATTCGGAGAGCTTTCAGGGACGGCATTTTTGGCCCTTAAAGGCCGGTTTCACCTCTACGAAGGCCACCCGCCGGCAGCGGTGGCCTTTCCCGTCCGGGTGATGCAGGAACTGGACATCGGCACGCTGATTGTGGTCAACGCCGCCGGCGGCTTGAATCCCGGGTTCTTTCCCCAAGAGATCATGATCCTTGCCGACCACATCAACCTCACCGGGAAAAATCCCCTGACCGGGCCCAACGAGGCCGCCTGGGGCGTCCGGTTTCCGGACATGTCCCAGGCCTATGATCGGAGCCTTATGCGGGCTGTCGAAAGCGCGGCACAAACCCTGAACATCCCCCTCCGGAAGGGGGTCTATGCGGGGTTGCCTGGGCCCTCCCTGGAGACACCGGCCGAAGTCCGGTTCCTCCGAACCATCGGGGCCGATGCCGTCGGCTTTTCCACCGTGCTGGAGGCCCTTGCCGCCGTGCACGCCGGCATGCGCCTTCTGGGGCTGTCGCTGATCACCAACGTGCACGACCCGGACCACCCCAGTCCCCTGACGGCGGAACAGGTCATCGCCACGGCAAAGGCCGCCGCCCCGAGACTGGCCGCACTCATCCGGGAAACCCTGGTGCGGGAAAAAGCCCATGGATCCCTATGACATCCTGATTCAAAACGGCACGGTGTTGACCCTGGATGCCGACATGACCCAAATCCCCAAGGGCGCCGTGGGCATCCGGGCCGACCGGATCGCCTTTGCGGGGAAAGCCTCGGCACTTCCTTCAGGATGCGCCGCCCGGGTCCTCGATGCCCAAGGCGGCATCGTCCTCCCCGGATTGGTGAACACCCACACCCACCTGCCCATGTCCCTGTTCAGGGGCCTTGCCGATGATCTGCCGCTTCAAACGTGGCTTTCCGACTATATCTTCCCCGCAGAAAAAACCCACCTGAACCCGGAAACCGTGCGCATGGGGACGCTGTTGTCCTGCTCGGAAATGCTCCTTTCCGGGACCACCACCTGCTGCGACGGCTACTTTTTCGAAGATGCCGTGGCCGAGGCAGTGGCCGAAGCCGGGATGCGGGGCGTTTTGGGTCAAGGCATCCTCGATTTTCCGGCCCCCGGCATCCCGGATCCCAAAGAAAACATGGCCGTGGCAGAGGCCTTTTTGGAAAAATGGAAAGGCCGGCATCCCACCGTCCATCCCG
>JALVQN010000009.1:0-3790 GCA_027025555.1 Desulfobacterales bacterium | reverse complement strand
TGGCCGAAACCCGGGCGGAGCTGGATTTTTCCCGCACCCGGTATCAATGTACCCCGGTGGCGCTTCTGGATCGGCTGGGGATCCTCGACAAGGACACCCTCCTTGTGCATGCCGTCTGGCTGGAAGGAGAAGAGATCGGCCGCATCGCCGATTCAAAGGCCGCCGTCTCCCATAACCCTGAAAGCAACATGAAGCTGGCCTCGGGTATCGCGCCGGTGATGGACCTCATCTCGGCCGGCGTGTGCGTGGGGCTGGGAACGGATGGGTGTGCCAGCAACAATGACCTGGATCTTTTTTCGGAAATGGACAGCGCGGCAAAGCTCCAGAAGGTGGCTTCCCTGAACCCCGACGCCCTGGATGCGGCCACGGTGTTGCGGCTGGCCACCATCGAAGGGGCCCGGGCCATCGGGCTCCATGACCGCATCGGGTCCATCGAAGTGGGGAAGGCGGCCGACATCATCGTCGTGGACACCAAAAAGCCGCGGCTGACACCGGCTTACGACCCCTATTCCCTTTTGGTGTACGCGGCATGCGGGGCGGACGTGCGCCATGTGCTCATCGCGGGGAAACCGGTGGTGACGGACGGCAAGCTGCAAACCCTCGACTTCGGGGCCTTGCGCCTGGAAGCCGAAGCGGTCTTCACCTCGATCCGAAAAGGCCTTCCGCCCCCTTAAGCCCCCTGCGCCCTCAAGCCCTCATTCAATGGCGCCAACAGCATGGATCAGCAACTTCTTGACGTTTTCCGCGTTGCGATGAAACACGGTCAGGATCTGTTCCCAGGATACGGGCGGTTCGTCGTCTTTCCAGCAGTCATAATCGGTGGACATGGCCACCGCGGCATAGGGCACGCCTGCCTCGTTGGCCAGGGCGGCCTCCGTGGCCACGGACATGTTGATCACGTCCCCGCCCCAGGCCTGAAACATCCTGGATTCGGCCCGGGTGGAAAACCGGGGCCCCTCGATGGTGACGACGGTGCCCGTGGGATGGACCTTGAAACCGAGCGCCTCGGCGCTTTCGTACAAGGTTCTGCGAAGCCCCTCGTCAAAGGGGTCGGGCATGGAAACATGATGGGAGCCGTTCTCAAAGGATTCATGGAAGGTATTCTTCCGGAACCGGGTGAAGTCGATGAACTGATCCAGGATGACGAAATCCCCCCTTCCGATTTCCACCCTCAAGCTGCCACAGGCCGTTGAGGCCAGGATGTGGGTCACCCCCTGTTCCTTCAGCGCATAAATGTTGGCCCGGAAATTGACCTGGGTGGGGCTGAACTGGTGGCGCCTGCCATGGCGCACCAGCACCACCACCGATTTGTCCCGGAGGGTGCCCAGATAAAGGGGGGAAGAGGGGACACCGTAAGGGGTTTCCACCGCCATTTCTTCATAATTTTCCAGGATGTCCGGGTCGTCCAGCCCGGAACCCCCGATAATACCGATTATTGGCATCAACCCTTTTCCTCCAGCTCGGCGAACGTTGTGTTTGGTGTTTTCCTTTTCAACGGCATCGATGATCCGGTCTCCTATAGGCCAATCCCTTCTTGAGTTCAAGATTTTTTCCATCCCCGGATCGATCCCGGGGTGTTGACCCTCACTGTCACATCCTGTAATAGGGGGGCCATTGACATATGCAAGGAGTCTTGATGAATCGCTTTCAGATCTTTATCCTCCGGGCCGTCCTGGGCCTCGTCTTGTCCGTGCTCATTGCCAAGATGTTTTTCGGAACCCTCCATGCGGCGCGGGTCGGTTTCCTGGCCGCATTGATGGTGACGACGGCCTATGTGTTCGAATACCTGCGGTTCCGGAGAAAACCGTGATCCCACGGGCTTAAAGAATCCTTGGAATCAGAAGCGGGAGGCGGGGAAGACCCCTTGAAACGCATCATCCTCGGGACGGCCGGTCACATCGACCACGGGAAAACGAGCCTGATCAAGGCCTTAACCGGCATCGATACAGACCGACTCAAGGAAGAGAAACAGCGCGGCATCACCATTGAACTGGGATTCGCCTCCATGGAGATTCCCGACGGGCCCGCCATCGGCATCGTCGATGTGCCCGGACACGAGCGTTTCGTGAAAAACATGGTGGCAGGCGCCACCGGAATCGACCTGGTCCTCATGGTGATCGCGGCGGACGAAGGCGTGATGCCCCAGACCGAGGAACACATGGAGATCTGCACCCTCCTGGATATCCGACACGGCCTCATCGCCCTGACCAAGACCGACCTGGTGGATGAGGAGTGGCTCGAGCTGGTCCAAGACGACATCCGCACGTTCACCCGGGGGACTTTCCTGGAGGACGCCCCGCTCCTGCCCGTCTCCGCCGTCACGGGCGAGGGGCTTCCGGAATTGCGAAACGCCATCGGTGCCCTGTGCGCCACGCTTCCTGAGCGGCCCTTGTCGTCCCTTTTGCGCATTCCCATCGACCGCGTCTTCACCATGAAGGGGTTCGGGACCGTGATCACCGGCACCCTCATCTCCGGAAAAGTGGCCTTGGGGGAAACCGTCACCATCTACCCTTCCGGGTTTACGTCCAAAGTGCGGGGCCTCCAGGTGCATAATGAAAACGTCCCCGAGGCCCGGGCCGGGATGCGGACGGCCGTTAACCTTCAGGGGCTCGAAAAATCGGCCATCCAGAGGGGAGAGGTCATCGCCCGGCCGGGGACACTGAGGCCGTCCTTCATGGTGGATGTGGAGCTTCATCTCCTGAAAAGCAATGCCAAACCGATGAAAGACCATGCCCGGGTGCGCTTTCACACCGGAACCAGCGAAGTGATCGGGAACGTGATCCTCCTGGACCGGGAAGAGCTTGCTCCCGGGGATACGGCGGTGGCCCAGATCCGCCTGGAAAAGCCCATCACCGGGGTTTATGGAGACCGCTTCGTCCTCAGGAGTTACTCGCCCGTCCGCACCGTCGGCGGGGGGAGTATCCTGAACCCCATTCCCAAGAAACACAAGCGCTTCAAAGAGTCTGTCGTTTTGAAGCTGAACCGTCTGGCAAAAGATCCGCCTGAAAAAATCGTCCTGCACCACGTGCAGGAATCCGGTTTGTCCGGCATCGGGATCCCGGACTTAATTCTGGTAAGCAATATCACGGAAAAACGCCTGGACCCGGTCTTACATCAATTTCTGTCCAAGAAACGGATCTTCCTCGTGGACAGAGAAAACCGCATGTATATCCATGCCGACAATTTTGAAGCCTTCAAAGGGGAAATCGCCGCGCACCTCAAGCGGTACCACCGGGAGTTTCCTTTGCGCCCGGGCATGCCCAAGGAAGAGCTCCGCTCCAAATTTCCCAACACCGCCCATCCCAAGGTCTTCCCCATGGCGCTGAAAGCCATGCGGGATGAGGGACAGATCCGCCAGGAAGAGCAGACCGTTCGCATGGCCTCCCATACCGTGGCCCTGGGAAAGGACCAGCAGGCACTCCAAAGGCGCATCCTTAAGGCGTATGACCGGTGCGGACTGATGCCGCCCTATTTCAGGGAGCTTTGCAAAGATCTGGAGGCCGATCCCCAAAAAGCCAAAGAGATTCTCTCTGTTCTGGTTGACGAAGGGCGGCTGGTTAAGGTAAAAGAGGATCTGTATTTCAGCGCAGGGGCCGTTGAAGACCTGCTGAAGCGCCTGAAGGCCTTCTTTAAAACGCACCAAGAGATCACCACGCCCCAGTTTAAAGAGATGACCGGTGCATCGAGAAAGTTTGTGATTCCGCTTCTGGAATACTTCGACGCCAAGAATATCACGCTGAGGGTGGGGGACGCGCGAAAACTCAGGATGAAACCCATAAAACCAGAAAGT
>JALVQN010000008.1 GCA_027025555.1 Desulfobacterales bacterium | reverse complement strand
GGTGGAACATGGGTGTGTGGGTCAGGTCCGAATCGCACCGAAAAACCTTGCCCGGAACCACGACCCTCACCGGCGGGTCCTGCTGTTCCATGGTGCGGATCTGAACCGGAGACGTGTGGGTCCTTAAGACGATATTGTCAGAAACGTAGAAGGTGTCCTGCATGTCCCGGGCCGGGTGATCCCTGGGAATGTTCAAGGCTTCAAAGTTGTAATAATCCGATTCCACCTCCGGCCCTTCGGCGATATCGAATCCCATCTTCAAGAAAATGTCGCAGATCTCGTCCATGATCTGGGTGACGGGATGCAGGGTCCCCACGGGGGGAACCCGGCCGGGCAAGGAGATGTCCACCCCGCCTTCTTCTTTTTCGCTTGCTTGGGCAAACCGCTTCAGGGCGTCCTGGAACGCCTGATCCAATCTGTTTTTGAGTGTGTTGGCGCTTTTGCCGAATGCCGCCCGTTGTTCCGGAGGAAGGCTCGAAACACTGCGCAACAGCTTGGTCAAGATCCCCTTCCGGCCCAAGTATCGGATAAAAAGCGCTTTTACGGCATCCGCGTCTGCGGCGGCCTCCAGCTCCTTGAATGCCTGCTCTTGGATCTCTTCGATGGAATCCACGGTTTTCCCCGGGGGAATGACGGTTTGTCAGGTGATGCGGATTTCAGCCTGTCGGACCTGCCGCAGGCTCTTTCCAGATGGCCTCCGGAGGATCAAACGGCGGTCCTTAGCCTTTGTATCGGCCCTTATTTCTGCCGGGCTGCCAACTCGGCGATCTTGGAAAAAGCGGCAGGATCCGAGACGGCCAGTTCCGCCAGAACCTTTCGATCCAGTGCCACACCGGCGCGTTTCAACCCTTGAATGAAACGGCTGTAGGAAAGGTTGTTCATCCGGGCTGCGGCATTGATTCGAACGATCCAAAGCCTCCTGAAGTCCCGCTTTCTCACCCGTCGATCCCGATAGGCGTACATGAGGGCTTTGTCCACGGCATCGGCCGCTGTCCGGAAAAGCTTGCTCCGTCCGCCCCGGTACCCCTTGGCCAGGGCGAGCACCTTCTTTCTTCGTCTTCTTGCCTTGAAGCCTCTTTTTACGCGCATATCCTTACTCTCTTGTTTATCCGTTGGGCAATAGGAGCCGGATCACCTTCTGATCGTTTCCGGAAATGATCCGGCTTTTGCGCAAGGAGCGTTTTCGTTTTCTGGTTTTTTTCGTCAAAATGTGACTGCCATAGGCCTTGGAATACCGATACCGGCCTGATCCCGTTTTCTTGAACCGCTTTGCCGCCGCCCGGTTCGTCTTAATTTTCGGCATATTCACCTCTTTTGAAGAGCCTTCTCCACCCCCTGGAGGGCGGCGGATTCGGCTCGGTTGAATCGTTTCTAAGCCTTACAGACTTTTCTGAACAGACAGGGCATTTATTTCAATATCGCTGTCCTATCAAAAAGGAAAACGGTTGAAAAGATTGCCCCGCCGCAGGGCCCGTTCCCATTTCCCAAACGCAATAAAAGATGGCGCGAGCACGGCACACGCTTTGAAGCTCACGCCATCTGGACCGGATCTTAAAAAAAGATCAGCTCATTTGCAAGACCCTTCTTTTTTGCGGCATGCCCGAGGCCGGGGCCCTGCTCATCGGGGCGCCAACACCATGACCATGATGCGGCCTTCGAACTTGGGCGCCTGTTCCACCTGGGCAATGTCTTCCACTTCCTTGGAGATTCTAGTCAGAAGCGCCATCCCCATCTCCGTCAGGGTGATTTCCCGGCCGCGGAAAAGGACGGAAACCTTGACCTTATCTCTCCTTTCGATGAATTTCCGGATATGTCCAAGCTTGACCTGAAGATCATGTTCGCCGGTCTTTGGCCGGACCTTGATCTCCTTGACCTGAAAGGTACTTTGCTTTTTCTTGGCAACCTGCTTCTTTTTCGTTTGTTCATATCGGTAGCGGCCGTAATCCATGATCTTGCACACGGGCGGGTCTGCGTTGGGGCTCACCTCCACCAGGTCCAATCCGAATTCCGCCGCTGCATTGAGTGCTCTTGCAATCGGAACGATCCCGATCTGTTTTCCCTCGGGATCGATGACTCTCACCTCCCTGGCCTTAATCGATTGATTGACATGAATGCGGTTTCGATCTTTTGGTCTAACGATTGCCACCTCCTGTATCCATACGGGTTATTCTTCGGGACGCCCCGCCGCGTTTTGCATAAAAGCGGCCCTTATTTTTTGACGCTGATATACAAGAAGAGGGCTAAATGCAAGTAAAAAGTGCATCGAAACCCCCATGGAAGCGCTTTTTTAAGTCTCCTTGGAGTCCTCTATTGGCTCAGGGTATATCGGGCCAGCAGGCTTCCTTCCCAGTAATGGTTTGAAGGCGTGCGGAAATAGGTTTTTAAAAGGGAAATGCTTTCTTCGCGACAGACATGGGGGACCAAAGTGACCCTTCGGCTTCGATATAAAGGGGCAAGCCGGGCCAGGTCGCATCCCGTGCCGCCTCCCATGACGTCTTCAAAAGCATAAACGATTTCCCGGATGCCGGAAAGCAGGAGGGCTCCGTAACACATCAGGCAGGGCTCCAGGGTGGTATACACGGTGAGGGGTGGGTCAGGAGGGATGCCCCCGGCGTTTGCCAGGCGATTGAGGGCGATGATTTCCGCATGATGGATCTCGCTGGGTCGAGGCCCTTTGCTTTGGGACCGGCCTCCTGAGGCCACCACCTCTCCCTTGTGCACGATCACACATCCCACCGGAAATTCCCCTTGTTCCAGCGCCCTTTGCGCCTCCTCCAGGGCTTTTTCCATGAAAAAAAGGTGGGGATCCGTCATTTCCTTAAATTTATAACCGGCAGATGGTATCGTCGCATGGACAGCTGCCATCCACTTCATAGGCATAAAGGATCCGGTGTTCCCCCTGGGCCCGCCGGGCAGAGATGGGTTCGAAGGGATGCCGGGAGACGATTCGAAGCAAGGCCTCCCGGGAAGGAATGGCGTCCAAGCCCTGAGCCAGGAGTTTTCCGTCAGCCCCCGAAAGAATCTCGGCGTCTTGGCCGTTGGTGACAACGGCCACCGGGATCTGATAGGGGGAAAGGAGTCGCGATGCGGCCAACGCCGGCCTTCTCCGGGTCACCAGGGATCCGGGTCCGTACCGGATCACCATGCAGTCTTTCCCCGACAGGGTGACTTTGAAATCGATGGTAATGCGGGCCCGTTTTTCTCCGGCTTCCACCGTGATGGGGCACCGCGGCGTGATCTCGCTTTTGAGATAGCCCTTTTCTTGAACCAAAAACCGGGCCAGCTTTTGCCGGTAGCGTTCATCATGGGTGTCGGGCAATACCTTCCCGGTGATGAAGTCCCGGCATTGCCCCAGTATGAGATGATGGCCGTTCACCCCGGCGTCCTTATCCGAAAAGCGTGCCCTTTCCATCTCCCCTGTAAAACCCCTGAGGGGCGTCCTTGCCGCATATTCAAGGAGCCTTTGAACCCCCTCCCCGGGCGCCTTTCCCCAAACGCTTGCCGATTATACAGCTTTAGCAGAAAAACTCAAATAATCCTTTACTTGACTTTCGACTTTTGAAATAAATGTCCGTTATTGATGCCCACGGCGTTGACACACACCATGACCATTCGAGAAGATTTTGAAAAACGCGAATACAGCTTCATGTCGCCTTTCGCGTGCTTAAGCGCCAAGACCCGGGGACGGGTCCATCCTGAAGCTCCCTGTCCGGTCCGTACGGCGTTTCAGCTGGACAAATTCCGCATCGTCTATTCCAATGCCTTCCGACGGCTCAAATATAAGACTCAGGTCTTCTTGTCGCCCTTGGGAGATCAGTACCGGACCCGGATGACCCATACCCTCGAGGTGGCCCAGATCGCCACCACCATTGCCCGGGCCATGCGGCTCAACGAAGACCTGACCGAAGCCATCGCCCTGGCCCATGACCTGGGACATCCCCCCTTCGGGCACGGGGGGGAAGTCATCCTCAAGGAAATCTATTCCGAAACCTTTTCGCATCACGCGCAAAGCCTCCGGGTTGTGGACATCCTGGAGAACAAGGGCAAGGGGTTGAACCTGACCTTTGAAGTCAGGGACGGCATTTTGAAGCATTCCAAGGGATACGGAAAGGTTATCCCCGAGGATCCCGATGAACTGCCTTGCACCACCGAAGGCCGGGTGGTGCGCATCGCGGACATCATCGCCTACCTCAACCATGACCTGGAGGATGCCGTCCGAAGCGGCGTCATCCGCAAGGACCAGGTCCCGGACTCCTGCGTCCGCGTCCTGGGGAAAAATCATTTGGAACGGGCCACCACCATGATCATGGACATCATCCGCATGAGCGCCCCTTCCAACGGGGAATTCATGCTGAACATGAGTGATGAAGTCTACGGCGCCATGAGCGAACTGAGGCAATTTTTATACGAAAACGTCTATCGGGCCGAACCGGTCCACCGGGAATTTGTCAAAGCCAAGAAGATTCTCTCCGAGCTCTTTTCCTGCTTCATGGCCGATGATGCGCTCTTTAAAAAAGAATGTGAGCACATGGGCCTGGGAAAAGCGAATCCCCCCTCGGAAAGCCGGGAGCGCCGCGTGTGCGATCTCATCGCCTCCATGACCGACCGGTTTGCCCTGGCGTTGTACCATAAGATCTTCTTCCCGGAACCCATCGTCTGAACAGGCCCCATGCCGGTGACACCCGAAAACATCGCCATGCACCCGGAGACGCTCCGGCCCCATCTTGCCGGCCTGGAACAATTGTACGGCGCCATGGATCAGGCCTATCTCGAACGTGCCGGGCGTTACGGGTTTACCTGCAAGGGATGTAAAGACAGCTGCTGTAAAACCCGCTTCCGCCACTTCACCCGCATTGAATATTTTTACCTGAAAAAGGGGTATGAACGCTTAAACCCCGCCCTTCGCCGCCGCCTCCGGGAAAGGGCTTTGGATTACTGCCGCCACCTGGAGGCGGCGGACAACAGGGGCAATCCGTTACATAAATTCTGCCCCTTGAATGGAGAAGGGCGATGCCTCCTGTACCCCTGGCGTCCCATGATCTGCCGGCTCCACGGGCTTCCCCACGAACTCCACACACCGGGAAGACCGCCCTTGTTCAGGCCGGGATGTCCCGAATTTTCCAGGCAGCACGGCCGTCATCCCTATATCCCCTTTGACCGGACGCCTTTCTATCAGGACCTGGCCCGGCTTGAACAGCGGTTCCGGAAGGCCTTGGGTGCCTCCGGCGGGATCAAGATGACCGTCGCGGAGATGCTCCTTCACTTTGAATCCCGGTTTGGGGCGCGTGAACATGAAAAAAAGGCGGCCCCGCTTCGAGGCGCCCCATGAAGTACTTTGAAGACACCCCCCTGGAAGCCCTGCCGGGACGCTATCTCAAGGCCGATGCGCTTTTCCGATTTCGCTGCCATCCCGGCATCGGCTGTTTCAACCGGTGCTGCCGAAATCTGAACCTCTTCTTGCACCCCTACGATGTGTTGCGACTCAGGAAAGCCTTGAACATCCCCTCCGATGCCTTTCTGGAAAGGTATGTGGACGTGGTCTTGCGCGAGGGGGAATATTTCCCGGATGTCCTCCTCAAGATGGCCGAAGACCGGGAAAAGTCTTGTGTCTTTCTTTCTTCTTCAGGATGTAGCGTATACGCCCATCGGCCCCACACCTGCCGTCTCTACCCCCTCGAGCAGGGGGTGTCCTTCGATGGCGCCGCCCCAAAAGGCCGGCTGGTCCATTTTTTCCGCCCCTTTGACTTCTGTCAGGGACCCTCTGAAGGCACTTCCTGGACTCCCGAGTCCTGGTTCGAGGACCAAGGGGCCTTGCCGTACAACGCCGTCACGCTGCCCTGGAGTGAACTGCGTCGCCTTTTCCGCCGAAACCCCTGGGGCACGTCCGGGCTGTCCGGCCCGAAAGGGAAAATGGCCTTCATGGCCACCTACAACCTGGACCGCTTCCGGGACTTTGTCTTTAACAGCTCCTTTTTAAAGCGCTATTTCATTGAACCGGCTCTTGGGGATCAGATCCGAAACGAGGATACCCCGTTGCTGAAATTCGGTTTCGAGTGGGTCAAATTCATCGTGTGGCAAATTCCCAGCCCCCTTTTCAGGCAGGTCTCCGGATAGCCGGCGGGCGGAAGGGCCGCGGCGTCCAGCCCTCACAAAACACCCGGGGGCATGGGGGGGACGCCTTCTGCGCCCAAAACGTAGCCGCCGTCCAAGCGAAGGACGCCGCCCGTCATAAAAGGGGCCTCCTCGACGAGAAAACAGACCGCCTTGACCACATCCTCCACGCGCCCGATTCTTCTCAAAAGGGTGTGGTCCACAACCGCCCTCTTCTGGGCTTCGGACAAGAGGGCCCATCCACGGGTTTCCGGTCCATGGCGCGTTTCAACGAAACCCAGCATGATCTCGTTGACCCGGACCTCGGGGGCGGCCATCCGCGCCCAGGTTTCGGTCAAGAGGGAGACGCCCCGGTTTGCCGCGGCATACCCGTCGTTGAAAATCAGACCCGCGGGCCCGCACCGTCCCACGATGCCGGCAATGGAGGAAAGGTTCACCACGACGCCCTCTCCCGAAGCCTTCAGATGGGGAAGGCATGCATTGAAGACCCACCATTTGGCCCGAAGCGTGGTGGCCATCTCCAAATCCCACTGCTCCTGGATATAGGGCCCGTGAACAACGGGCCATCCCCCCCGTTCCATGTTGTTGATGAGGATGTCGATGCCCCCGAATCGCCCCACCACCGCATCCACCATGGCGGCGATCTTCTCTGTTTCCAGCAGGTTCACCTTTAAAAGGAGCGGCTTTGCCCCTGCGGCTTCGAGGCGTTGCACCATCTCTGGGAGATGCGCCTCCCAGTCCCAGTAGGGGGCGGCGATCTTCGCCCCCCTTTGCGCCAGGGCCACGGCAATTCCCCTCCCGATCCCCTTGACGGCGCCCAGGACCAGCGCCACTTTACCGTCGACTTTCATCCGATTGCATCCTTTCCGGTGTTTTCCTCAGCATATGGGCCACCCACCGATGTCCCAGTTCCAGAAGCGCCAGATCGTCCATCAAGTCAAGTGCTTCTGTCTCTTTTTCCGTTAAAAAGTCTTGAAGCAACCCCTTTTTAATTTCAAGGCGGAACCGGTCCAAGTCATACAGGGCCGTTTTGAAAAACCGTTGATGGGACGGCGGCAAAGACCCGGGCCAGAACCGATTCTTGAGGGCGATTAAATCCAGGAGACGGTCGTTCATGCGGATGGGCTCCCGGGCGTTCTGATCCTCGATCCATGCCGCCACGGTCTGTTCCCGGGTGGTCTCAAATCCCCGGCAGAAGGGTTCCCGGATGAGGGCAAAATGCACCGTGGTACGATGCGTCTTGCGATTCCGGGAAACGGCCCGGGCCACGGGATAGAGCCGGCAGGCGGTGGGCCGGTCCTCGTAAATCCGGCATCCCGAAGGCGTCAGGAAAGGACAGGGCCGCCCGGGACAGTCGCCCGTGCCAAGGGTGATGACGGGAAGCCCGGAGCGGGGACCGGTGTGATGCACGGTATAGCGTTCGAGAAACTGCGTGGAGGTCAGATTCAAGGCGTTTTTGATTTTACAGATGTCGTAAGGCGTCAGGAAATGGTTCAAGTCCCGGCAACAGGTGCCGAAACAGGACAGGCCTTTTCGGCAAAAAAAGCGAAAAGGTTCGTCCGGCCCGATGGGCTCCATGGCGGGGTTCATGTTCCTTTCGAAATTTTCCATTTCCACATCCGAACGCCGTCCCCCGGAGGGGCGGTCTCTTTTCGTTCCTTGTTAAAGGGGTAGCAGGTTCAGGGGATCTGTCAACAGGATTTCCAAGACGAACTTTTTGCCGTGAAAATCCTTGACAACGATTTATCCGGATGGTAATTGAGTTTTTTCCATGAAAAGGGCAGGAAATCTTCCATCTCTTTGAAATCTAAATCAAATCAGGCAAATCCATATACGTTGACCTTTGGCTCAAAACAGATCCGAGAAACCGGCCCATGAAGAAACCGTGACGGGCCTGAAAGGAAGGGGGGTGTAAAAGGAAGACGCGTTTTACCGAGTTGAACGAAAGAATCTTTAAGCGTTGCAAAAAAACCTGTTTTGCAAAAAAGACAATGAGGAGGGACCGTAAATGCCAAGTTTCGTTATAGCGGAAAAATGTGACGGCTGCAAAGGCGGGGAGAAAACGGCGTGCATGTATATCTGCCCCAATGATCTCATGGTGCTGGACCCCAATGAGATGAAGGCCTACAACCAGGAGCCGGATCAATGCTGGGAATGTTTTTCTTGTGTCAAGATCTGCCCCACCCAGGCCATTGAAGTGCGGGGCTACGCCGATTTTGTTCCCCTGGGAAGCAGCGTCATGCCGATGCTGGGCACCGAAGATGTCATGTGGACCTGTAAGTTCAGAAACGGCGTCATCAAACGCTTTAAGTTCCCCATCCGGACCACACCCGAGGGCGCGGCCAATGCCTACGAAGATCTGAAAGGAAAAGATCTCGAAAGTCCATTGCTCTCCACCGAGGAAGCCGATGGATACGAAATGCCCAAGCCCCAAGAGCTTGTCTAAGGGGGCTCACCGGAGTGTTGTGTTGTACTGGCTGAACCATCAATTATGCATCATCATCTGAAGGAGGATAGAACATGGCATTACCGAACAAACCCAAGGGGGAACTCAAAGCTGTCAGGGACCCTGAGTTTGAAGAACGCGAAGTCGATATTTTGATCGTCGGCGGCGGCATGGCCGCCTGCGGCGCGGCGTTCGAGGTCAAAAAATGGATGTCCGACGACCAGAGCGTCCTTTTGGTGGACAAAGCCGCCATGGAGCGCAGCGGTGCCGTCGCCCAGGGCCTTTCCGCCATCAACACCTACATCGGCGAAAATACGCCGGATGACTACGTGCGCATGGTCCGCAACGACCTCATGGGGATCGTCCGGGAAGACCTGATCTTCGATCTCGGATGCCACGTGGACGACTCGGTGCACCTGTTTGAAGAATGGGGCCTGCCCATCTGGAAAAAATCCGCCGAGGGGAAGAACCTCGACGGCAAGAAGGGCCTGTCCATGGGAACCCTGAAATCCGGAGCAGCGCCGGTACGCACCGGAAAATGGCAGATCATGATCAACGGCGAATCCTACAAACGGATCGTGGCGGAGGCCGCCAAGAAAGCCATCGGCGAAGACAACATCCTGGAGAGGGTCTTCATCGTGGAGCTGCTTCTGGACAAGAACCGCGACAACCAGATTGCGGGCGCCATGGGATTTTCCGTCCGGGAAAACAAGGTCTACCTCATCAAGTGCAAGACCGCCTTGATCGCCTGCGGCGGCGCCGTGAATATCTATCAGCCCCGGAGCGTGGGTGAGGGCAAGGGCCGGGCCTGGTACCCGGTCTGGAACTCCGGATCCACCTACTACCTGGGCATGCGGGTCGGCGCCGAGCTTTCCATGATGGAAAACCGGTTCACCCCGGCGCGGTTCAAAGACGGTTACGGGCCGGTGGGGGCCTGGTTCCTGCTGTTCAAAGCCAAAACCCTCAACGGTCTCGGTGAAAATTACGCGGCCAGCGACGCCGCCAAGGCCGAGCTGGAAAAATATGCGCCTTACGGCACGGCGGCCGTCACGCCCACCTGCCTGCGGAACCATCTCATGCTTTTCGAGATGAAGGAAGGACGCGGCCCCATCATCATGGATACGGTGACCGCGCTGGCCGAACTCGGCAAGACCATGGACAAGAAAGAACTCAAGCATCTTGAATCGGAAGCCTGGGAAGACTTTTTGGACATGACCTGCGGCCAGGCCAATCTGTGGTGTGCCACCAACACCGAACCGGAAAAGAAAAACTCCGAGGTCATGCCCACCGAGCCGTACCTCCTCGGTTCCCACTCGGGCTGCTGCGGATTCTGGGTCTCCGGACCGGATTTCGACTGGGTCCCGGATTCCTACAAGATCAAGGCCGACAACGGGAAGGTCTACAACCGCATGACCACGGTGAACGGCCTCTTCACCGCCGGCGACGGCGTGGGATGCTCCGGCCACAAATTTTCTTCCGGATCCCATTCCGAGGGCCGGATCACCGCCAAGCAGATGGTCCGTTACGCCAAGGACCATGCGGATTTCAAGCCCGACGTGGATTGGAACCAAGAAAAGGTCGTGGACTACGTGTACCGGTTCGTCCGAAACTACCTGGATCACTGCGAATATACGACGGCCGACGACATCAACCCCAATTACCTCAAGCCCAACGGCATGATGTACCGGCTGATGAAGGCCACCCACGAATACGGTGCCGGAACCGCCACCTTTTACCAGACCACCAGCAAGAACCTGGAAATCGTCATGGAGATGCTGGAATGGATGCGGGAAGACTGTGAAAAGCTCGCCGCCGGCGATCTCCACGAGCTGATGCGGGCCTGGGAGATTCTGCACCGCATCTGGACCGTGGAATCCCATCTCCGGCACATCCAGTTCCGGAAAGAAACCCGATATCCCGGCTTCTACTATCAGGCCGATTATCCGGGTCAGGACGACGAGAACTGGTTCTGCTTCGTCAATTCCAAGTTTGATCCAAAAGAGCAGAAATGGGATGTTTTCAAGAAAGACTATATCAAGATCATCCCCTAGCCGAGGAATGACGATGCACTAGTCGCCAACATGCCTCCAGGTGTCTTCAGACACCTGGAGGTTTTTGTTACATCACCCCGGTTATGGGTGGTATAGGAGGGGAGATCCAACAGGTCCACGGATCGCCCGTCGCCTACCACCCATAACCCAATCATCAAACTGCAACGGAGGGATGGCATGACAGACAACAAAGGAGCCCCTGGAAGCGGAAGCATCCTGGTCGTGGGCGGCGGCATCAGCGGCCTGACGACCACCCTGGAAGCCGCCGAGGTGGGGTACGAAGTCTTTCTCGTTGAAAAGAACCCCTATCTGGGGGGGAGAGTGGCGCAGCTGAATCAATACTTTCCCAAGCTGTGCCCCCCCACCTGCGGCCTCGAAATCAATTTCAGGAGAATCAAGGACAACCCCAACATCAAGGTCTTCACCCTGGCTGAAATCGAAAAGGTGGACGGTGTTCCCGGCAACTATGAAGTCACCGTAAAGCTGAACCCCCGTTACGTCAACGAGAATTGTACCTGCTGCGGGGAGTGTGCCGCGGTTTGTGAAACGGAAATCGCCGACGAGTTCAACCTGGGGATGGATCATCACAAAGGGGCCTATCTTCCCTTTGAGATGGCCTTTCCCGCCCGATATGTCCTTTCCCCCCAGATCATCGGCACCCCAGATGCCAAACGATGCAAAGAAGCCTGTAACTACGACGCCATCGATCTCGACATGAAGCCCAAAAGCCTCACACTGAATGTGGGGGCCATCGTCTGGGCAACGGGCTGGGAGCCCTATGATGCCGGGAAGATCGACAATCTGGGGTTCGGTCGGTACCCCAACATCATCACGAATATGATGATGGAACGCCTGGCCGCCCCCAACGGTCCCACCAAGGGCCGGATCCTCCGTCCTTCGGATGACAAGGTTCCCCAGAGTGTCGCCTTCGTCCAGTGCGCCGGATCCCGGGATGAGAATCACCTCCCGTATTGTTCCTATATCTGCTGCATGGCTTCCCTGAAGCAGGCCACCTACATCCGGGAGAGGAACCCGGAGGCACAGATCTACATCTTCTACATCGACCTGCGGGCCCCCGGGTATCGGTATGAGCGCTTCTACGAAAAGATCAAAGAAGACGAAAAGGTCCATTTCATCAAGGGAAAAGTCGCCGAAGTCGATGAAGACCCGGCCACTCAGAACGTCACCGTGGTGGCGGAAAATGCAGTCACGGGAGAAAAAATCAAACAGACCGTGGAATTGGTGGTTTTGGCCACGGGCATGCAGCCCACCGCCGCCCAGGAAAAGCTCCCTGCAGATCTGCAGTACACCGAAGACGGGTTCATCATCAACGATTTCACCCAAGGCGGGATGTTCGCATCAGGATGTGCCAACAAGCCGGCGGACGTGGTCTCGTCGAACCAGAACGCTACGGGCATGGCGCTGAAGGCGATCCAGACCCTGGTGAAGAAGTAGGAGGAGGTCATCCATGGATAAAAAATACGGCGTCTACATCTGCACGGGATGCGGGATCGGGGAGTCCCTGGAGATCGAAGCATTGAGCCAGGCGGCCCAGGAGGAAGGGTTTCCCGTAAAGACGCATCCTTTTCTATGTGGAAGCGACGGAGTCGCCTTGCTAAAAGGCGAAATCGATTCCGGAATCAATACCCTGGTGATCGCCGCGTGCTCCCGCCGGGTCAATTTCGACACCTTCCGGTTTCCCGGTTGTATCGTGGACCGGGTCAACCTGAGGGAAGGTGTGGTGTGGTCGCACCCCCGCTCGGCGTTTCCGGCCCTCACCGAAGAGGAAAAGGCCGACCCGGAGAAGTTTGACAGGGTCCAGATGATGGCCGAAGACTACTTGAAGATGGGGATGGCCCGCGTGAAAAAGGTCACCCTCCCCGAACCCTATAAACTCGACAACTTCACCCGGAAAATCCTGGTCATCGGCGGAGGGATTACCGGCATGTCGGCGGCCCTCGACGCAGCGGCAGCCGGATACCAAGTCACCATCGTTGAAAAGGAACCCCAGCTGGGCGGCCATGCCAACGACTGGCGCAAGCAACTGCCCCTCAAGTATCCCTATGAGACGCTGATTCCCCCCATCGTCGAACAGAAAATCGCCGCCGTGACGGACCATCCGTTGATCACGGTGCGCACCGAAACCGTGGTGGCCCGCATCGCCGGCGAACCCGGAAATTTCATCGTCACCTTTAAAAAACCCGGCGAAAAGATCGAGTTCGACGTTCCCTTTCCCCTGCCTGATGAAATGAAAGTCGATGAAAAAGGCAAGGAACTGGACGCCGAGCAGCTCCATGCCAAATTCCTGGAGTATAACCAGGGCAAACAGGACATCCTCACCCTCGATCCCAATGGAGAGCCCTTCGGCGCCGTGATTTTGGCGGCCGGATGGCGGCCGGACGAGCCGGATAAAGAGGCCCTCTCCCACCTGGGATACGGCGAGATTCCCGATGTCATCACCAACGCCCAGTTCGAACAAATCGCCAAAAGGGGTCAGATCGTGCGGCCTTCGGACGGCAAAAGCGCCAAATCCGTGGTCTTCATCCAGAGCCCGGGCAAAGGCAAGGATGCAGACTTTGATTACGCCGGCGCCGTCACCAGCCTGGTGGCTCTCAAGCAGGCGAAGTACGTCCGGGAGGATTACCCCCAAGACGGAAAGGCCTTCGTCTTCTACCAGCACATGCGCACACCCGGCCTTTCAGAGGGGTTCTACAAGAGTATCCAGCAGGATCCGGGCATCTTTTTGACCAAGGGCGAAGTGGTCCAAGTCTCCAAAAACGGCCAAGGCCTGACGGTCACCGCGGAAAACACCCTTCTCGGAGAAAAGGTGACCCTTTCCGCCGACATGGTGGTCCTGGCCGCGGGCATGGTGCCGGCCACCAAAGACGATCCCGTGGTGAACCTGGCCTACCGCCAGGGCCCCGGTTTCCGGGACAACGCCATCTTCAACGAATACGCGGATTCCAACTACATCTGCTTTCCCTATGAAACCCAGAGGACCGGCATCTACGCCGCCGGCGCCATCCGGCGGGCGCTGACCGTGGAGGAATCCATGGAGGACGCTGCCGGTGCCGCCCTGAAGGCCATCCAGTGTCTCGAGTCCGTCAACCGGGGGGTCTCCGTGCATCCGCGATCCGGCGACATGACCTTCCCCGACTTTTTCTTCCAAAGGTGCACCCAGTGTAAGCGATGCACCGAGGAATGCCCCTTCGGCGCCCTGGATGACGATGCCAAGGGCACTCCGAAACCGAATCCGGCCCGGTGCCGGCGGTGCGGGACCTGCATGGGCGCCTGCCCCGAGCGGATCATCGGGTTCGCGGACTACAACATCGACAGCATCGGCTCCATGGTCAAGGCCATCGGCGTCCCCTCGGAAGACGACTACAGCGAGCCCCCCTTACGGATCCTGGGTCTGGTGTGCGAAAACGACGCCTACCCGGCCCTGGACATGGCCGGGATCAACGGCCTTTCCTATTCTGCGGACGTCCGGATCATCCCGGTGCGGTGCCTGGGTTCCGTCAACGTCATCTGGATCAAGGACGCCCTGTCCCAGGGCATGGACGGGGTCTTCCTTTTGGGATGCAGATACGGAGACGATTATCAGTGCCACTTCATCAAAGGGAGTGAACTGGCGGACATCCGGATGAAGAAAATCGGTGACGCGCTGGCCAGTCTGGCACTGGAGAATGAACGGGTGGCCCAGTTCGAAGTGGCCATCGACGACTACGACAAACTGCCGAAAATCATCAATGAGTTTGTGGAATCCATCGAGGCCATGGGGCCGAACCCCTTCAAGGGATTCTAGGGACACCGCACGGATTTCGCGAAACAAGACAGGAGGTATGGAAATGGCAGATACGTACCGTATTGAGCCTGACATGAATTTCATTCAAGAGCTCGGGAAGATGGGGGGGCAGGATTTGAAAAAGTGCTTCCAGTGCGCCACCTGCTCGGTGGCCTGTCCCATTTCACCGGACACCAAGCCCTTCCCCAGGAAGGAGATGATCGCGGCATCCTGGGGATTGAAGGACAAGCTCCTGGCCGATCCGGACATCTGGCTGTGCCACAACTGCGGGGACTGTTCCACCCTGTGTCCCCGGGGGGCCAAGCCCGGCGACGCCCTGGCGGCCATCCGCTCCTTGGCCGTAATGGATTACGCCACCCCCAAAGCGCTGGCCAAGGCGGTTCGGGAACCCAAGATGCTTCCCATTCTGTTCGCCATTCCGGCGGCCATTTTCCTGGTGGTGGGCCTCGTTCTGAAGCTCTTCGGCGTCCACTGGCTCAACTTCGGCATTGCAGAGGACTTTGTCTGGCAAGCCCAGTATATCAACAACTATCTGGTGGACATCATCATGCTTCCCACCGCGGGTTTCGCTGCGGCGGTCTTTGCCCTGGGGTTGAAACGGTTTCTCGCCGACATCCATCAAAACGCCCTGGCCGAGGGCAGGACCGACAAGGAAAAGATCGATCCTTTCGGCTTTCTCAAGGCATTGGGGAGGATCCTCCCCACCGTTTTAAAGCATGAAAAGTTCAATGATTGCAGTGAAAACCGGGAGCGCTCCACCTCGCACATGATGGTTCTTTTCGGCTTCATCGGTCTTTTCATCGTGACCAATTGCTTCTTTTTGGCCGAGTGGGTCTTCCATATCGAAGGCCCCTACTCCCAGATCAACCCGGTGAAATGGCTGGCCAACGCCGGCGGGGTGGCCCTGATCATCGGGTCGCTCCTGTTGATCAAAAACCGGCTGGCCAAGAAGGATCAGGCCTCCGGGTACTGGGATTGGTATCTGGTGGGGCTGGTCTTGGCCTTGGGCCTCACCGGGCTGCTCACCGAGATGTCCCGGCTCGGCGGGTTCGCGGGCTTGTCGGTCTTTATCTATATCCTGCATCTCATGTGTATCTGGTGCCTTTTCGCCTACACCCCCTTTTCCAAACTGGCCCACCTGGTCTACCGGACAACGGCCATGGCCTATAACGAGTATATCGAAAGAACCTAGGGACCGACACCTTCAAAGACAAAAAAAGGAGGCCTTCCGGCCTCCTTTTTTTGTCGTCTATGCGTTGGGTCTTTATTGTTCGCCGGTGGCGGCGCCGTGGAGTTTGATCTCCACCTTCTCGGTGAGGCCCTCGTAATATTCCCGCAGGATGGCCAGGACTTCATCGCGTCCGAAGTGGTCGGGAATCTCGCCGCCTTCGGAAAGGAGCTTCCGGAGCATGGTCCCGGACAAGAGCACCCGATCTTCCTTGCCGTGCGGGCAGGTCCGCAAAGAGGCCATACCGTCGCATTTGTAGCAATAGAAGGTCCAGTCGATCTTCAGGGGCGTGCACAGGAGGGCCTTGCCCGGCTCCGTGGGCTTGGGGATCTTATCGAAGATGGTCTGGGCTTCGAACATGCCGTAAAAATCCCCCACACCCGCGTGGTCCCGTCCAATGATCATCCGGGAACACCCGTAATTCTGCCGGAAGGTGGCATGGAGCAGGGCTTCCCGGGGGCCGGCATAGCGCATGTCCAGGGGATAGCCGCCCTGGAGCACATGCTCTTCGACAAAATAATTTTTCACCAAAACGTCAATGCACTTGACGCGCACATCGGCGGGAATGTCGCCGGGTTTCAGGTTCCCCACCAATGAGTGGATGAAAACCCCGTCACACACTTCCACGGCGATCTTGCACAGGTATTCGTGGCTCCGGTGCATGGGATTGCGAAGCTGAAGCGCGGCGATCTCTTTCCAGCCCCTTTCTTCAAATATCTTCCGGGATTCTTCCGGGCGCATGTAAATGCCCGCATACCGGGTGGGGAATTCCCCCTCGCTGAGGACTTTCACGGGGCCGGCCAGGTTGAAGTCCTTCTGATTCATGACCATCTCCACGCCGGGATGTTCCTTTTCCGCGATCTTCCAGAACTCCTCGGCAGTGGCGGTCCCTTCCCCCATGAAGACTTTCTCGCACTCGTAACGCTTGTCGGCTTCGGTCATGGCGTACTTTTCGGTGACTTCCATGGTGGCCATGATTTCCTGGCCCTCGGGATCATACAGGGCAATCTCCTGCCCCACCGCGATGGCGTCCGCATCCTCCTTGGAGACGTCCAGGGTCACCGGGACCGGCCAGAAGGTGCCGTCGCTCAACAGGAAGTTGTCACAAACGCCCTTCCAGTCCGCTTGGGTCATAAACCCCGTCAGGGGGCTGAACCCGCCGATGCCGATCATGATCAGGTCCCCCTTGACCCGGGGAGAGATGGGCACCTGTTTGAGCCCTTTGGCCTTCTCCTTTTCCGCCTCCAATGCTGCCCCTTCCAGAAGACAGAGCGTAAGCCCCTTGCCGCCGTGTGGTGGAATGAGTTTCGACATTTGCTTTGTTCTCCTTTCCATGAAGTGATTTATCGGATCGGCTTGTACCGATGAAGCCCCTATATAGCAGAAATAAGGATAATTATTTAAAAGGCGCGGTCTTGTCAAGAATTATTCGACATTTTCGGGGACATCCAGACCCTCCGGGCTTCAGAAAGCGGCATTCGATTTGACAGGTATCGTGAAGCTTGATAGACTCGAAAAATACACGGGCATCGTCATGCGATGCCCGCAGACCCCTCAAGTTTTTTTCATGGTTATTTATGAAGACGCTGCTGGTAAATCCCGCAGTTCCGAGCACCTTCTGGAGCTTTTCCTACGCACTGCGCTTTATTCGAAAAAAATCCGCCTATCCCCCCTTAGGTCTTTTGACCGTGGCGGCCATGCTCCCGGAAAATTGGCCCAAACGCCTGGTGGATGTCAATGTGGAACGGCTTTCCGATGACCACCTGGAGTGGGCGGAGATCGTCTTCATCGGGGGCATGGTCATCCAGCGCCGCTCCGCCAAGCAGATCATCGCCCGCTGCAAGGAAAGGGGCTTGAAGGTGGTGGCCGGGGGGCCCCTTTTCACGTGCGAACCGGAAAACTTCGACATGGTGGACCACTTGGTCCTCGATGAAGCTGAAATGACGCTTCCCCGATTCCTTAAGGACTTTCAAGGCGGTTTGCCGAAAAAGATTTACCGCGCCCATGGGTATTGTGACTTAAGCCAGACCCCCGTCCCCCTCTGGCGGCTGGCCCGGCTCGACAAGTACGCCTCCATGAGCATCCAATTCTCCAGGGGATGCCCTTTCAACTGTGAGTTTTGCAACGTCACGGTGCTTTTCGGCAGGAGATGCCGCATGAAATCCGCGACACAGATCATCGCGGAACTGGACGCCATTTATGCCACCGGATGGCGTTCCAATATCTTCTTCGTGGACGACAACTTCATCGGCAACAAACCGTATCTGAAAAAGGAGCTCCTTCCGGCACTGATCCGGTGGCGGAAAAATAAAAAGGGGTGCGTCTTCTACACAGAGGCCTCCATCAACCTGGCCGATGATCCGGAATTGATGGCCATGATGGTCGAGGCCGGCTTCGACTCCGTGTTCATCGGCATCGAGTCTCCGGAGGAAGCGTCTCTTACCGAATGTCTGAAAAGCCAAAACAAAAACCGGGACCTTTTGGAAAGTGTCCGGACCCTTCATCGGTCCGGACTGCAGGTCCAGGGCGGGTTCATCGTGGGGTTTGACAACGACACCCCCTCCACGTTTCAGCGGCAGATCGAATTCATTCAAAAAAGCGGCATCGTCACGGCCATGGTGGGACTCCTCCAGGCCCCGCCGGGGACACGTCTTTTCGACCGGCTGAAGCGGGAAAACCGGGTTACCGGCACCATCTCAGGGGACAACGTGGATGGAAGCACCAACATCATTCCCAAAATGGGCCTGGAGACGCTCCTGCAGGGCTACCGGTCCATCATGCGCCACATCTATACGCCGCGCCATTTCTACCGGCGGATCCGGACCTTCCTGAGGGAATTCAACGGCCCCCACGCCCAGGTCCCATTGGATTTCCAGAGGTTCCTTGCCTTGTTCCGCTCAATGGCCAGGCTCGGGATCTGGGGCAAGGAACGGTTTCAGTACTGGTATCTCCTGATTTGGACGCTCCTCCGGCGCCCCCGTCTCTTTCCCCTGGCCGTTACCCTGTCCATCTACGGCCACCACTTCCGGAAAATCTGCGAACTCCATATCCGCTAGCCCAAAGGGCCTTTCGGGAATCTTTCCAGGCCGGGTGGGGCAGGAAGGGGGATTCCGACGATCCGGGCCCCTATAGCATTTCCAGAAACCGGGTGTGCAGGTGCCCGTCGATGAAATCCGGGTGATTTAAAATCTTTTGATGGAAAGCAGCCGTGTTGTGAATCCCCGTGGTACGCATCTCGAACAGGGCCCGCCGCATGCGGGCGATGGCCGCGCTGCGGTCTTCGCCCCAGGCAATGACCTTGCAAATGAGGGAATCGTAAAACGGCGGGACGGTGTATCCGGAATAAAGGTGCGTGTCCACCCGGATTCCGGGCCCGCCGGGAAGGGTCAACGCTTCCACGGTTCCCGGCGAGGGCATGAACCCCGCTTCGGGATCTTCTGCATTGATGCGACACTCCAGTGCCCATCCGTGGTGCTGGATCGCCTCCTGCGAAAGGGAAAGGGGCTCCCCGGCGGCGATGCGGATTTGCTCACAGACGATGTCCATGCCGGTGGTCATCTCGGTCACCGGGTGCTCCACCTGGACCCGGGCATTGACCTCCATGAAATAGAACGCCCCTTGGGGGGTGACGAGAAACTCCACGGTCCCGGCGTTGGTGTATCCCATGGACCGGGCGATGGCAACGGCCGTCTCCCCCATGGCTTGCCTCAGGGAGGCGGTGACAAAGGGCGAAGGCGCCTCCTCCATGAGCTTTTGATGCCGTTTTTGGATGCTGCACTCCCGCTCGCCGAGATGAACGGCGTTGCCGAATGCATCACAAAGGACCTGGATCTCGATGTGGCGGGGGTTTTCCATGTATTTTTCCAGGTAAAGGTCCCCGTCGCCGAAAGTGGCCTTGGCTTCACCTGCAGCCACATGGAAGACCTCGGCCAAGGCTTCAGGGGTGTTTGCCACACGCATCCCCTTGCCCCCGCCGCCGCCGGACGCCTTCAAGATGACCGGGTATCCCACACTTTGGGCTGTTTCCAGGGCTTCCTGCACATGGGACACGGCTGTCTCGGAGCCGGGTATCACCGGAATCCCTTTTTCTTTCAACGCTTTTCGGGCCTGGGCCTTGTTCCCCACCCGGGCCATGCACGGGGGCCCCGGGCCGATGAAGACCAGGCCGGCGTCCTGGCAGGCCCGGGCAAAGTCGGCGTTTTCCGCCAAGAACCCATACCCCGGATGAATCGCCTCCACCCGGGTGCGGCGTGCGGCCCCAAGGATCGCTTCAGCGTTCAGATAGCTTTTCCGGCTCAGGGCCGGCCCGATGGAAACCGCCTCGTCGGCATACCGGACGTGCAAGCAATCCCTGTCGGCATCCGAGTAAACGGCCACCGCACCAATCCCCATGTCCCGGCAGGCGCGAATCACCCGCAGGGCGATCTCTCCCCGGTTGGCGATTAAAATTTTTCGAAACATGGCGCCTTGTCCGGCCTTTCAGGGAAGTTCGATTTCCATGAGATCCTGGTTCTTCATGACCAGGGCCTCGTTTTCCACGAGGATCCGCTTCACCACCCCCGCCCGGTCGGCCCTGAGCTCGGTGAAGACCTTCATGGATTCGATGACGCACACCACATCCGAGGCATTCACCCGCTGCCCTGCCTCCACGAAAGGCTTTTCCCCCGGAGAGGGCGACCGATAGAAGGTCCCCATCAAAGGCGATTTTACAAAATAGGTTTCCGTCTTCATGGGATCTCTTTCTCTTTTTTTTGGGGAGATTCCGCCGCTTTTCAAAATCCGGTCCAAACAGGGTTGCATCCGTCATGGAACCCTTTACGCCCTGGATTCGGGCCGGAGCATCCAAAGGAAACGGTTAAAATATACTTGACATATATTTTCAAAATATGTCAAGTATATTTCATATGAACCCGGACATCGGAAATCCATGAGCGCTTTTGCGGAAAAAACAGGGCCTCGACAACCCCTCGGCCTTGCGGCTTACGAAAAGATCCAGGAAAAGATCATCACGCTGGACTTCAAACCGGGCCAGAGCCTGGAAGAAAAACAGCTCATGGAACAGCTGGAGATGGGCCGCACCCCCATCCGGGAGGCGCTGCTTCGGCTTGCCGGAGAGGGATTCGTGGAATCCAAGCCCAGCAAAGGGTTCATCGTTCGCCCCATCACCCTTGAAAACACCCGCGCGGTCTTTGAAGCCATGAAGATTGTAGAAACCGGCGCAGCCAAGCTGGCCGTCCGGCAGGATGTATCCATGCATCTGCCCAAGATGGAAACGGCCAATGAGGCCGTCCGCAACGCCATCGCGCACCGGGACACTTTGGCCCTGGTGGAGGCCAACCACGATTTCCATATGGTCTTTGCCGCATGTGCCTTCAATGCCTATCTCACCCGTTATATCCGGGAAGTGCGCACCGAGGCCAAGCGGCTTTCCTATCTGTCCTATGCCAATGAGATCGAACCGAACCGGTCGCTGACGGCCCATTACGACTCGGTCATCAGGGAGCATGAAGAAATCATCGAAATGTTGCAAAAACGAAATGAAAAGGCCCTGATCCAGGTGCTTCTGACGCACATCCAGGCCTTTCAACACCGTATCCTGCTCTTTATGAGCACTTGACACTTTTGGA
>JALVQN010000007.1 GCA_027025555.1 Desulfobacterales bacterium | reverse complement strand
GGGCCGGATGGGCCACCAGGGTGCCGCTCCCGCCGCTGAAAGGCGTGCGCTGGGTTTTGAAATCGAGGCCGCTTCGAAAATCGAAATACTCGTTGAAGGCATTGACGCTGATATGGGCGGCCACCGCTCCCACCAAGACCATCACCACGTGCACGACGGAAATGCCCTTGGAAGACCAGGACGCTGTCCCCACCCCCAACAGCACGCAGGCAGGCGTCAGAACGAGAAAGGGCACCCGCATGGGACCCAGAAGCGCTTTCACCACGTTTCCCCCAACGGCTCCTTCAAGGGCCTTTTCAGAAATTCCCGGTACCCGGTATCCACAGCTCTTGCACGCCTTTATACCGTCTCTGTTTTCCCCCTGTCAATGGGATCCCGCTTGCACTTCAATGCGCATGTCCGCCCGGGCGCCAGAGGAAGTGCAAGGGGCGAAATCCCCGAAGAAGACGCCCCGCCCCTATCGAGAGGCACCTCTCCAGGCCGCGGCGCATTGGTCTGCCTGGAAATCCGGTCCCTCAAGGGGGCACATGCAGGCCATGAAGGGGTCTCGGATAAAATCGTCGAAGGCCATGACCCGGATTTGAGTTGATACCCGAAGGCATCAATGATAAGGTGTTTTCAACCGCCGGAAGGAAGCATCCCGATTTTCAAAACGGCAAATCGCCATGACTGAACCCGGAGGCGAAGGGATATTCAAAAATGGAAAGGCCGGTTAAGATTGTCATCGCC
This sequence comes from Desulfobacterales bacterium, assembly GCA_027025555.1. Taxonomy (GTDB): domain Bacteria; phylum Desulfobacterota; class Desulfobacteria; order Desulfobacterales; family UBA2156. The sequence continues at coordinate 1,788 of JALVQN010000007.1, read as the reverse complement.
CTGTTTCTTCTTTTGCTTGTCGGCTTTTTTGCCTACACCCATTTCAAATCCTGGCATCGGGAAAAAATGGAGACCGCCGTGGAAAAAGAAAGGCAGGAGTGGGTGGGGAAAATCCAAGAGCTCGACAAGGAAGTGGATATCCTCAAAGGGATGGTCAGGGGCGACCAGGACACAGCCGAAGTCAAGCCCGGGACACCCGGTGAAACTCCAAAAATTGCTTCTTCCGGTTCTCCCGGAAAGCCCAAACCGACCTGCGCCCAACTGGAAGAGGCAATCCTCTCGTTTTTCGCTTACCTGGACACCAGAGACTACCTGGCGGCTCATGACATCGAGGGCACTGCCTACGACCTCTTTTTGGTTGTCGTTGAAGAGTTGACCAAACATCCTCCGGTGATCACCGGAGAGATGGACGATCTTTCCGCGCTCATCCGGAATGTAACGCATTTTTATCGGGTGCTGGGAAAAAAGCGTATCGGACTGATCATCGACATCATGAAGCATGAATCCAGCAAAATGGAATCCGTCATGGAGACCTTTTACCAGTGGATCCTCATGGGGGCCCGGTGCAAGGGAGGCCTGATTCCCCCGCCCCCGTTGGAAATTGTCTACCGCTATGCGGGGTTCTTCTTGAACACCCTCGGGGGCAGAAGCTATCTTCTGAGGAGGGACTCCAAGACACGGGTTCTCACCAGCTACTACAGCATCCTCATCTTGGACCGTTCCAATGATAAGATGAAAAACACCTACGGCATCGACATCCGTCCCTATATCGACTTTTCCTACTTTGACATCAAGAGCCAAAAAAGCCTGATCTATCAAAAACGGTATCTCACAACGCTCAGAGATCTCAAGCAAAAATACCAGATGTAGGCCCATTTTCAATAGGTTATCAATATCGGAAAAACCGAAAAAGCCGGGGGTCCCATTGACCCAGAGCGTGATCCATAGGAAGCGCTTCCAAGCGGTAAACCTCTTCATGATGGCACTCAAGAACCTGCGCTACTATCCTCCACAAAGCCACATGGTTGTCGACTCCCTGGAGCGTTCCTATGCCTTGCTCATGGAAACATTGGATCAGGACGGCCCCATGGTGTGCGCTGTTTCAAACAGAAACCTGAGCATCAGCGCCTGTCCTTTGACCGATAAAGAACAAGAATTCCCCCAGATCCGCTCCCTGGTGGAAACCATGGAATATTGGGGCATCCGCCGCATGACCTTCGAAAAAGATCTCGAAAAAGAGGAATGGACCCAATTCTTGACGCATTTCAAAAGAACACGGGATGAAATCGATGCAAAGGGCGGTCCCAAGAACCTGCTTCCCCTCCTGACTTCCCCGCATATCCATATTGAAAGCCCCTACCTGTCGACAGAAGCCGGGCCATCCATTGTCAACGGGAAAGAGACCCCCCCCATGCCGCCGCTTGCCCAATCCGCACAGGCGGAAGATTCCCGTAAAAGGATCCGAAAAAACGCCAAGAGGGTTCAGGAAGGCGTCATCAAACTGGGGAAAGGGAAAAAAGATATTTTCGATGATGCGGATCTTTTGTCGTTTATCCCGGAAGTCGTCACCCATTGGCTCCTTTCCGGGGAAAAGGGTCCAGTCCAGGACCTGATGGAAGCCCTTTGGGGGTGTCTTGGAGACCCAATCCCTGAAATTCAAGACAAGGCCGCCCAGGCATTGGTCCTGATTGGAAATCGTCTGGCAAGTGAAAGCCGCCTGGATGATTTCCTTCCCGGCGCCTTGCATCTGGCCCGATGGGCGCGCTCCCAAACCGCTCCAACGCCCGC
>JALVQN010000006.1 GCA_027025555.1 Desulfobacterales bacterium | reverse complement strand
GCTCTGATTTTAGGGTCTTCAATGGTCATGGCGACTTCGACGGCTTTGTCATAATCCGCCATTTCCGAATAGACTTTTGAAATATCGCGAATCGCTTCGTCCCGGTAATTTGCGTCTTCAATCTTTTTTGCAATTTCAAGAGAACGAGCCAAAATGGCGGCGTCATTTTTCTTGCTGTCTTTTATCAGGGGTGCGGTACATCCGATGGTGAATGCCGCTAGTATCATCATTGAAATGAAAAGGGATCGATACATGGGGATCCTCCTTTTTTAAGAGGAAAGAAATGTGTCCATATGCTTTTATAGCTAACCAAAAGAAAAGGCTTTTGTCAACAATTCAGCGGGTCCCAAAACCGATATTGATTGAGGGGAAGGCGTCCTTGAGGGAGTAAGGTTCTTAAAGCGGATCCGGAATCGTTTGGACGGGGCCTTTTGGATGAGTATCAGACAGTGGACGAAAGATTGAACCCAAAAATCCCTTAGATCCATTCGAATCTTGATTTTTTTACTGCATCGGTTCAAAAAGGAGACGTTTGGAGGCGACTTTTCATGTGTATGATTTTTCAACATGAAGGAGGGTTGGGCAATGGCGAAGAAGTGGGTCTATCTTTTCGAGGAACTGGACGAGGTTCAGCGCTATGTGGGCGGCTCATGGGATGCCGTCAGGGGGCTTTTGGGCGGCAAGGGCGCCAACCTGGCGGAGATGGTCAAACTCGGGGTTCCCGTGCCGCCCGGATTTACCGTTACCACCGAAGCGTGCAATGCCTACCTGGCCGGCGGCGGCACCCTTCCCCAGGGACTGTGGGATCAGGAGCTGGAGGCGCTTGTGAAGATCGAGAAGAAGGTGGGGAAGACCTTCGGAGATCCCGAGAAGCCGCTGCTTGTTTCCTGCCGCTCCGGCGCCAAGTTTTCCATGCCCGGCATGATGGATACGGTGCTCAATATCGGGCTCAATGACGAGACCGCCGAAGGCATGGTAAAACTCACCGGGGATCCCCGCTTTGTTTATGACGCCTACCGTCGCCTGATCCAGATGTTCGGAGCGGTGGTCATGGGGGTGCCCGATGAGGCCTTTGAGGAAGTCCTGACCAGGGCCCGGGAGCGGGCCGGTGTCGCCTCCGATGCCGAGTTGACGGCCGGGGATTGGCGCACCGTTACCCAAGAATTCAAGGAGATTTACCGCCATCATACCCATCACGATTTTCCCATGGATCCCTACGTGCAGCTCAAGCTGGCCACAGAGGCGGTCTTTAAAAGCTGGAACGGAAAAAGGGCCGTGGACTATCGCAACGCGGCGGGGATTCCCCACGATCTGGGTACGGCGGTCAATATCGTCACCATGGTCTTTGGCAACATGGGCAATGACAGCGCCACCGGCGTGGCCATGACCCGGAACGGCTCCACCGGAGAAAAACAGATCGAAGGAGACTACCTGATCAATGCCCAGGGAGAGGATGTGGTGGCCGGGATCCGTCTCACCAAAGACTTAAAGGAACTGAAAAAGGAGATGCCCGAGATCTATGCCCAGTTTGAGCAGATTGCCCATCGTTTGGAAGCCCATTACCGGGATATGCAGGATGTGGAATTCACCATTGAAAAGGGAAAGCTCTGGATGCTCCAGACCCGGGATGGGAAAAGAACGGCCCAAGCCGCTGTTCGAATTGCGGTGGACATGACCGAGGAAGGCCTGATCACCAAGGAAGAAGCCGTGCTGAGGGTTTCTCCGGAGCAGGTGGACTTTTTCTTACACCCCCAGTTTGACATGGATGCCACCAGGGATGCCAAGGCTGAAGGGAAACGCATCGCCAAAGGACTCAACGTGTCCCCTGGTGCGGCCTGCGGTCAGGTGGCCTTCGATGCAGACCTGGCCGAGACGTGGGCCAAGAAGGAAGGCAAAGCGGTCATCATGGTCCGGCCGGAAACCAAGCCCGATGATGTGCATGGCATGCTGGCGGCCTCCGGCATCCTCACGAGCCGGGGCGGAAGGACGAGCCATGCGGCTCTGGTGGCCAGGCAGTTTGGGAAACCGGCTGTGGTGGGGGTGGCAGCGCTTAATATCGATATCGCCAAACGCCGGATGACCGTGGGCGAGACCGTGATCCAGGAAGGAGACTGGATCTCCATCGACGGCACAAACGGGGATGTATATTTGGGAAAGATTCCCACCCTCGTCCCGGACATCAAGGATCCCTGGCTGCTCAAGCTCTTATCGTGGGCGGATGCGTTTCGTCGGCTGGGCGTCTGGGCCAATGCCGACTATCCCAAAGACGCCCGGCGGGCCAGGGAATACGGGGCGGAGGGGATCGGCCTCTGCCGCACCGAGCACATGTTTTTCGAGACCGAGCGTCTCCCCATCGTCCGGAAAATGATCATGTCGGATCGGCCCTTGGATCAGAAGGAGGCCCTTGAGGCCCTGCTCCCTTTCCAGAGGGAAGATTTCGCCGGTCTGTTCCGGGCCATGGACGGTCTTCCGGTCATCATTCGTCTTTTGGATCCGCCCTTGCATGAATTCCTCCCCAACCACGACGATCTGCTCCGGGAGCTGGCGGACCTGAAGATCCGGCTTCAACATGCCAAAGAGCTTTCGGAGATCGATGAATTGCTCAACAGCATTCAGCTTAAAGAGAACATGCTCAAGCGGGTGGAAAGCCTGAGGGAAGCCAACCCCATGTTGGGTCTGAGGGGTGTCCGTCTGGGAATCACGATTCCGGATTTGACCCTCATGCAGGTCCGGGCCGTGTTTGAAGCGGCCTGTGAGGTCACCAAGGAAGGGGTCTCGGTCCATCCGGAGATCATGATTCCCCTCACCAGCCATGTCAATGAGCTGGCTGTCCAGCGGCAGGCCCTGGAAGCAGAGGCCAAAAAGGTGATGGAAGCCCATAACCTCTCCATCGACTATAAGTTCGGGACCATGATCGAGATCCCCCGGGCCGCCCTGACCGCGGACCGGATCGCCGAGTATGCCGAATTTTTCTCCTTCGGCACCAACGATCTGACCCAGACCACATTCGGGATATCCCGGGACGACGCCGAAGCCGGCTTCTTGATTGCTTATCTGGAAAAGCAGATCCTTTCGGAAAACCCCTTCGCCGTCATCGACCGGGAGGGGGTGGGGGAACTCATGCGGATCGCCGTGGAGAAGGGGCGATCCGTGGTTGAGGACCTGGAATGCGGCATCTGCGGGGAGCACGGAGGCGATCCCGCCTCCATCCGGCTGTGCCATGAATTGGGGTTGACCTACGTGTCCTGTTCGCCCTTCCGGGTGCCCATCGCCCGGCTGGCCGCCGCCCATGCGGCGCTTGCCCGTCAGGAGCGTTAAGGATCCTTTTTCAAGTCGCCCTTGAGTTTCTGGTCGAGCCGGGCGAAAAGGGCCTTTTGTTTTTGGGTCTGTTTCGCCTTGAAAGACGCGATCCGGGCATCCATGTTTTTCCGGGAGGCCTGAAACGCCTCCAGGGCGTCTTTTAAGGGGGCCTCCGGTTCCCCTTTCGGAAGGGTTTCCAGGCGTTGATGGTCCTGGATGAAAAGACGGGTCCCGAAGGGGCCTTCTGCGATGCTGACGACTTCCGCCCGGGCCAATTTCTTGCAGATCAGGTGGGCATGTTCCGCCGAAAATGAAAGGAGCTTGGCCACCGCTTCGATGCTCGGGGGCGTATGCTCTCGATATTCCAGCACCCGTATGGCCGCCACCACCAGGTGGGCTTCCGTATAGAGATCCTTTTTTCTCATGGCATGGAGATTGCGATTCCGCTTTGAATGAAAAAGCCCCTTGAAAGGCCCGCCGGCACAACGTGCGTCCGGTTGACATCATGTTCAAATGAGCGTAGCATTTCAGCGTTTTTTGTCAAGCCGGATACCGGAGGCCTGAATGAATCGATTCAGGTGAACGTCACTCGCAGCGCAGGGGAGGGGGAAATGACCGAGATCGTTGAAGTCAATGCAAGGCAGATCCTGGATTCAAGGGGGAATCCCACCGTTGAGGTGGATGTGGTGACCGCATGCGGCGCCTTGGGACGGGCGGCGGTGCCGTCGGGGGCTTCCACGGGGAAAAGGGAAGCCCTGGAGCTTCGCGACAAAAGATCCAAGGCGTTTCAGGGCAAAGGCGTCTTGAAGGCGGTGGCCAACGTCCAGAAAATAATCGCTCCCAAGGTGTGCGGCATGGATGCGGCCGATCAAGCCGCCTTGGATTTGCAGATGATCGAGCTGGACGGTACGGCGAACAAATCGAAGCTCGGCGCCAATGCCATCCTGGGGGTCTCCATGGCCGCCATGAGGGCGGCGGCGGCAGCGTATGGCCTGCCCCTTTACCGGTATATCGGGGGCGCCAGGGCCACGCATCTTCCCATGCCCATGATGAACATCGTCAATGGCGGCGCCCATGCAGCCAATAACCTGGACATCCAGGAGTTCATGATTGTGCCGGTGGGCGCGGATTCGGTGACCCAGGCCGTCCGGATGGCCGCGGAAACGTTCCAGTGCCTCAAGTCGATATTGAAAAGCCGGCATCTCAGCACCGCGGTGGGCGATGAAGGGGGCTTCGCGCCGGATCTTGACTCCAATGAAGAGGCCATCCGGCTGATCCTCGAGGCCGTGGAGGCTGCAGGATATGGACCCGGTACCGACATCGGCATCGCCCTGGACGCGGCTGCCAGCGAATTTTATCGAAACGGGAAGTATCATCTCAAATCCGAAGGCAAGACCCTGACCGCAGCCCAGATGATCGATTACTACGAGGCCCTGGTCCATCAGTACCCCGTTCTTTCCATTGAAGACGGACTGGCCGAGGGCGACTGGAAAGGATGGGCCGCTTTGACGGATCGTCTGGAAAGTTTCGTCCAGATCGTGGGAGACGATATTTTCGTGACCAATCCCAAGATCTTCTGCAAGGGCATTGAAAAGGGGATCGGCAATGCCATCCTCATCAAGTTGAACCAGATCGGGACCGTCACCGAGACCATCGAGACCATCGACATGGCCAAGGAGGCCGGATACGCCACCATCATCTCCCACAGAAGCGGGGAAACGGAAGACGCCTTTATTGCGGATTTCGTGGTGGGGGTCAATGGCGGCCAGATCAAAACGGGCTCCATGTCCCGAAGCGACCGCATGGCCAAATACAATCAACTCATGCGCATCGAAGAAGACCTCGGAAAGGGCGCGCGTTTTTGTGCCGCGGTACTTTGACAGTTGCCTCCCCCCTGCCCAGGAAGGCTGAACAGATGCCCCCAAAAAGGAGGGCATGGGCCCTTCTTCTGGGCCTTGTGGCGGCCGTGTGGGGGGGGGAAGCCAAGGCCTATGTCCTGCCGGGGCGTGTTGTTTTAGACCGCTATATCCGAAGCCTCGGTGGGGAAACGTGTCTGCGGATCCGCCAAAAAGGCCGCATCCGGATCAAAGCGCAAAGTCCGGAGGCGGTTGTTGTGGATGAAACAGTGTACTACCGTTTTCCGGGAATGTTTCGATCGGATGCGGTTTCAGGACCCGTCAAGCGGATCCATCTCCAGGTGGGCGACGCGGCCCTCACGGTTTTGGATCAAAGGATCGTTCCCGCAGCCAAAAACCCGTTTGATCGTTACAAGGATCTCCTGTTGTGCCGGAGCCGGCGGGATTTGGAAACCCTCCTCGCCCGTCATGGGATCAATCCCGACATCTGCACCCTGGGCCGGTTTGAGGGAGCCGTGGTGTACGTGATCGGTGCCCGGTATCCGGATGAATCGAAACCTCAACTGGCCATCGACAAAGAGCACTTCTGGCCGGTGCGGTGGGTCTTTGCGGAAGACGCGAACGGATCCCCGGCCGAAAGGATGGAGATTCGCTATGGGAACTGGACACAAACCGGGACCACGTGGTATCCGTGGCGGGTGGCCTTTTATCAAAACGGCGAGCCGGCCGAGACCATCGAGGTGAAGGACCTGCAGGTCAACCCTTCCTTTCCTCCGGCCTTGTTTGATATGGCGACGCTTAAATCCATGTATGCGCGCAAGAAGGACGGGGATGCCGCTTCCCCAAAAGGCGACGGGGTCTCCGAAGAGATCGAAAAGACCATCGAGGAGTTCAAGAAAATGTACGAGTAGAATTTGCTTTTTTGTATCTCAATGTCTTTGTTGCATGTGGAAACGGTTTGAGGAAAAATCATGGCCAAGGCGACCAAATACATCTTTATTACCGGCGGTGTCCTGTCCTCGCTGGGGAAAGGGTTGGCTTCCGCTTCCATCGGAGCGCTCCTGGAGAGCCGCGGGCTCACGGTGACCCTTCAGAAACTGGATCCCTACATCAATGTGGATCCCGGCACCATGAACCCCTTCCAGCACGGGGAAGTATTCGTCACGGACGACGGTGCGGAGACGGATCTGGACCTGGGGCATTACGAGCGTTTTACCCACGCCAAGCTGGGAAGGGACAACAATTTTACCACGGGGAAGATTTACTTCTCGGTTATCTCCAAGGAACGCCGGGGAGAGTATCTGGGCGGTACGGTCCAGGTGATTCCGCACATCACCGAAGAGATCAAGCAGAGCATTCGCTTGGTTTCAGATGATGTGGACGTGGTCATCGTGGAGATCGGCGGCACCATCGGAGACATTGAAAGCCTGCCCTTCCTGGAAGCCATCCGCCAGTTTCGCACAGATGTGGGAAAAGACAATACCCTTTACATTCACCTGACCCTGGTCCCCTATATTCCCACCGCCGGGGAAGTGAAAACCAAGCCCACCCAGCACAGCGTCAAGGAATTGAGGAGCATCGGGCTCCAGCCCGACATCCTCTTGTGCCGCACGGACCGGTTCCTTCCCAAGGAGATCAAGGCCAAAATCGCGCTCTTTTGCGATGTGGACGTGGATGCCGTGATCACGGCCAAAGATGTGGGCTGTATCTATGAAGTGCCGCTGATCTTCCACAAGGAGGGGTTGGACGATAAGATCGTGGAAAAGCTCCACATCTGGACGCGCACCCCTCGTTTGGAAGACTGGAACGCGCTGGTGGCCCGGATCAAGACGCCCGAGGAGAGCGTGGAAATCGCCATTGTGGGCAAGTACACCAACCTCACCGAATCCTACAAGAGCCTCAATGAAGCCCTTTGTCACGGCGGGATTCCGAATCGATGCAAAGTCAACCTGAAGTTCGTGGACTCGGAAGGCATCACGGCCGAGAATGTCGGCGAGGTCCTGTCCGCGGCCCACGGCATCCTGGTGCCGGGGGGGTTCGGGTCCAGGGGGATTGAAGGCAAGATTCTCGCCGCCCGGTATGCCCGGGAGCACAAGGTGCCCTATTTCGGTATTTGTCTGGGGATGCAGATTGCGGTCATCGAGTATGCCCGCCATGTGGCGGGCCTGGAGGGGGCGCACAGCGCCGAATTCGATCCGGACACCCCCCATCCTGTGATTTACCTGATGCTCGAATGGTTCGACGAAAAGACCGGGGTCCTCCAAAAGCGGGATATCCATTCGGACAAGGGCGGCACCATGCGCCTGGGGGCCTATCCGTGCCGGATCCTGGAAAATTCCGCGGCCCATCGGGCCTATGGCGGCACGTTGATCTCGGAGCGGCACCGCCACCGCTACGAGTTCAACAATGATTACAAGACGCCCCTGGAAGACAAGGGGCTTGTCTTCAGCGGGATTTCACCCAACGGCGAGCTCGTGGAGATCATTGAACTGCCGGATCATCCGTGGTTTTTGGGATGTCAGTTCCATCCGGAATTCAAATCCCGACCCATGGCGCCCCATCCCCTGTTCCGGGATTTCATCAAGGCCGCCCTGGAA
>JALVQN010000005.1 GCA_027025555.1 Desulfobacterales bacterium | reverse complement strand
CCAGGGAACAGAACTCTTGATGCCCTTTCAGCCTTTAGACCCGGAACAATTCTCCAGACGAATCCATTCGTTCAAACCTACTGGATGGACTCCGATAGGCCTCTCGTTGCAGCAGGCAATGCAAGACTTCGACACACTCGATAAAGAAAACGCCACCAATATCATCGTCTTGGTGTCTGACGGCATCGAAACCTGTGGTGGCGATCCTGTCGCCGCAGCCAGAGCTTTGCATGATTCAAACATTGCAGCCGATATACATATCATTGGCTTCGATGTGGACGCCAAGGCCGCAGCCCAACTCAAAGCTGCCGCGACCGCAGGAGGGGGCCATTATTACGACGCCCACAACGCCAACGAATTGTCAGAGGCCATGACTTTCATTTTCAATCAGAAAGAGTGGAATGAATTCTGGCTCTGCATGAGGACCACTGCCAACAAACACTGGCTCGTCAATAACACTGCCATAAATGATTCGTGGCTTTGCTATATGTCAAAGGCAAATGATGAATGGCTAAACATGAACAACGAAGTGAACGCACACACAGATTCCACTTATCAAGGATGCGCCAATTACCTGTCAGATCGCATTAGCGCCCGCACTGATAAATTTCAGCAGAAAGCTGCTGATGCGAATGCTCAATCCGATCGCATCCGAAAAGAGGTGGATGCCATAGAGAGGCAGCTTGAGGCGTTGAAGCAACAACAACCGTAGGCCTCTGCTCAAGGCTTGACAACAGCCCCGTCATCTAACTGATTCTCGTGAACCGTCGTTCCCTTTGTCATGTGTCTGGAGCTGGCCGTTGTTGCCATTTCTTTTTAGTAGCCACCCCACCTTTTCCCAACTGGAGGCGCCATGAAATTCAATGCCCGTTCCTTATGGTTCGCACTGGGTATCCTGTTGATTGCCCTGCTGATGACAGGATGCACAACGCCCACCGCATCGGTGACGAATACACCTGCCGCACCAGCAAACAGCCAGGGAACTGTCGAAAACACGCCCGCACCACCTGCCGCGGCCACCCCCACCGACACGCCCCAACCGCCAACTTCCACGCCCACGCCCGAACCCACAGATACGCCCACACCCGCTCCCACGGACACACCAGCGCCTACTCCCACTCCCACGCCCGACTGCGAAGCAGCATACCAGGAATTCATCGCCACATACGGCAGGGATTACACCCCGTGCCGCACCGAACTCAGGCCTTTCGATGAGGTGTGTCCTCGCCCCGAGTTTTTGCAGCCGGGTGACTACACCTTCAACATCGAACTGATCCTGGATGCTTCCGGCAGTATGGCAGGTATGGTGGGCGGACGTTCCAAATTGAGCATTGCCCAGCAAACCCTGACCGACTTCATCGACAAGTTGCCCTCCAAGGGCGTCAACGTGGCTTTGCGCGTCTACGGCCACAAAGGCTCCAACAAGAAAAAAGATCGTGAGGCCTCCTGCCTGGGAACCGAACTGATTTACCCCTTCCAGCCGTTGAACAAGGACGATTTCAAACAGACCATACGCTCCTTCTCTCCCACGGGGTGGACGCCCATCGCCCGTTCCCTGCGCGCCGCCCTGGATGATTTTCAGGAAATCAAGGAGGACGACACCACCACCAATGTGGTGGTGCTGGTCTCCGACGGCATCGAAACCTGCGGTGGCGACCCTGTGGCCGCGGCCAAATTGCTGCAGGAATCGGAACTGAAGACCGTCGTTCATGTGATCGGCTTCGATGTCGACGCCGAAGCGGCCGACCAGCTTCGGGCCGTAGCCCAGGCGGGCGGCGGCAACTATTTCGAAGCTCGCAACGCTAAGGATCTCGAGAAAGCCTTTGTCGACCTGTTCAATCTCGAAGAGTGGGTTGCCTATTTGTGGTGCATTAACGAAAAGGTTGTAGGGTACGAATTCGAAAGCACATCCAAGATTACCGGGGCACGTATGTGCTATGCTGGAAAACAAACAGGAGAAAGACTCGATTTTGTTTTTGAAAGCGGCGCGTATGATAAAGATGGCGCCTGTGAAGATTATTTTCGCAAACGCTTCCACGAGCGAGAGGAAAAAATAAAAAAAGAAGTGGACCAAGTCGAACGATGGAGCGAGTTCTTCCAGAAAGAAATGGAAAAGATCGATGCCATCCGGAAAGAGCTCGAGTCCCTCAACGCCGGACCTTGAGAGAAACTATACACGCACTCCTTCATAGCGAAGACAAAAACCACGAAGACACGACGGCCCCCCCGCGTGCGGGGGGAGAGGCGAAGGCACGAAGGAGAAAATATAAGATTGTTCTTCATGCCCTCATTCCTTCGTGGCAAAACATTTTCAGGATACCTGCATAGTTACAAGAAATCGCCCATGTTCGTCTATTTCCCTCTACGTTCCTCTTTTCTTCTGCATAAGAATGCCAATCAATTTCAAATTTGGTCTGGCGAAAAGCCCTCCTCCCAGCCTCCCCCCGCTTCGGCTAACGCCTTGCAGGGGGAGGAGCCCTCAAATTTACCAATCTGTAAGGCAGATGGGCATCTCCCTCCCCCGAACACGAGCGCAGCGAGTATCGGGGGAGGGAG
>JALVQN010000004.1 GCA_027025555.1 Desulfobacterales bacterium | reverse complement strand
ATCCACCGGGCCGCCAGCCGTTCCTTTCCGGGATGGCTGGTGGCCCGGTGGATCGAGCGGCTGGGATATTCCCGGACAAGGGCCTTGTGTGAGGCACAAAACGAGATCCCGCCCATCACCCTCCGCACCAACCGGCTCAAGGTCTCCCGGGACCGGCTCGTGCACGCCTTGCAAGAGGCATGTGAAAAGGTATGGCCTTGCCTTCATGCGCCCGGGGGTGTCGCCTTGTTGAACCCCGGGGCGCCCATTGATGAGTTGGAAGCCTTTCGTCGGGGATGGTTCCAGGTTCAGGACGAAGCCGCCCAACTTGTCACGCTCCTTTTGGAACCCCAGCCCGGCGAGACGATCCTGGATGCCTGTGCGGGGCGCGGCGGGAAGACCGGGCACATCGCCCAGGAAATGAACAACACCGGCCGGCTCTTTGCCTGGGACATGGACGCGAAAAAGCTCGCTGTCCTGGTCTCGGAGATGCGCCGCCTGGGTGTGTCCATAGTCACCCCGAAAAGGAAAGACCTGGAGAGGTCCCCGGATGCCGGGGACCGGATGCGCTTTGATCGGGTGCTGCTGGATGCGCCATGCTCTGGACTGGGGGTTTTGCGTCGAAATCCGGATGCCCGGTGGCGGATCCGGGAGAAAGACCTTTTCCGGCATCAACAAAAGCAGCTCAGATTGCTGGACCGGGCCGGCGCCCTGGTGAAACCCGGCGGCGTCCTGGTCTATGCGGTCTGCAGCATGGAACCCGAAGAAAACGAACACGTCATCGAGGCCTTTTTAGAAAAACATCCGGATTTTCGTCTTTTTCCCGATCCTGAAAAACTTCCACATGCCGTCAGGAAACTGACGGGGACGCCTCTTTACCTGAAGACCAGCCCTCTCGAACATCACATGGACGGTTTCTTCGCGGCGCGCCTGGAGAAGATGCCTTGATCAAGCGGCTGTTGAAACTGGCGGCCCTGGGCGTGGCCTTTGTCCTGATTGCCGGGGCAAGCGCCTATTTCACCGTTTCCTTTTTCATCAAGGCGGAAGACCGCGTGGTGGTGCCGGATTTGACGGGAAAAGATGTGGTGTGGACTCTGGAGCGCTTGACCCGGCTGGGCCTAAACACCAAGGTCAAGGGAAGCCGGTACAGTGACCGGGTTCCGGCAAACCGTGTCCTTTTCCAGGATCCGGCTCCGGGAACCGAGATCAAGAAGGGTCGAGATGTTCGGATTGTGTTGTCCAAGGGGCCCAGGATGCTTCAGGCGCCTGATTTGAAGGGGCTCCCCCTTCGGCAAGCCCGGATTCTTCTGGAACAAAAGGGCCTGTGTCTGGGAAAGCTGTCGAAAGCCTACCACGTGGAAACGTCTCCTGAAACGATCCTGGCCCAGTTTCCCGAAAAAGGGACCCCCATGCCCCAGGGCCGGTGTATGGACCTTCTCGTGAGTTTGGGGCCCCGGCCCCGGGTTTTGAAAATGCCGGATCTCAAAGGGCTGTTGTCTTCAGAAGCCGTGCTGCTGTTGAGACGGATGTCCCTGATCCCCGGCCGGATCCGCCTTTCCGAAGACCCAAGGCTTCCGGAGGGGGCGATTTTGGAGCAGGACCCGCCGGCCGGCTATCCGGTCCTTGAAAGGCATGTGGTGAAATGGGTGCAAAATCGCAAAGGCCCCCTTGGAAAGAAGACCCCGGCATCGGATTTAAAAGGGGGTGTCCTGTTTCAGTATCGACTCAAGGACGGTTTCTTGAAATCGCACATGCGTTTGAAATTCAAAGGGTATGGTCTTTCAGACGACTTGATCGATACGTACATGAGCCCCGGTGAAGTGGTGATGCTGTTGATTCCCGGGGACGCCCCCGTTTCCTTGTGGCTGTATGAAGACGATGCGCTGGTGCTTTCCAGGACGTTTCATCCTTGATTGGCGGGAAAGGAATTTGAAACGAATTTTTCAAACACTTGTCGGAGAAAAGGAGAAAAAACCATGAAATTGATCGCCCCTTCCGTCCTTTCGGCTGATTTTTCCCGGTTGGGAGACGAAGTGAAAGCCGTGGAAAAGGCGGGCGCGGATTGGATTCATGTGGATGTCATGGACGGGCATTTCGTGCCGAACATCACGCTGGGGCCCCCGGTGGTCAAGGCCATCCGATCGGCGACCGACCTTCCCCTGGATGTCCATCTCATGATCGAAAATCCGGATTTTTATATTCCGGCCTTTGTGGAAGCCGGGGCCCAATGGGTCTCTGTCCAGGTGGAGGCCTGTGTCCATCTCAATCGGACCGTAAGCTGCATTCGAGAGGCCGGGGCGCATCCAGGGGTGGTCTTGAACCCGGCCACCGGGATAGAAAGGATTCGATGGATCCTCGATGCGGTGGATTTTATTCTGATCATGAGCGTCAACCCGGGATTCGGGGGCCAGCATTTCATCAAAAACAGCCTGGAGAAGATCCGAAGGCTTCGCAGCATGATCGATGAGGCCGGGCTTTCCATACCCATTGAAGTGGACGGCGGGATCAAAGAAGACAATATCGGGCAAGTGTCCAGGGCGGGTGCCGATATTTTTGTGGCCGGATCCGCCATTTTCTCCAGTGCCGACTA
>JALVQN010000003.1 GCA_027025555.1 Desulfobacterales bacterium | reverse complement strand
ACTCCCAGGATAGCAGGGGGGTCAGTCTTATATCCGCAGTTATTGCGTGGGGTGGAATCTAACAACTGGGGAAGGAAGGGGCTGATCTGCATTCTCGCGCACTCGGCTTCGCTACTTGCTACGCGGCGGGATACAGCCACAACCTTTCCCAGCCAGTTATCCCTTGCCGTACAATCTGGCACGGACTTCCTGACCAATCCCGAATATAGCGCCGGGTTCGCTTTAGGCTTGGGCAGTTAATCCGGTTTGGATTCTGACACCCATCGCATCCTTACGGCCAGCCTACGCATCGCGTGTCGGGTTTACCAGCGGCTCCCACATTGCGCCCGGTAGGCACCCCGTTCCCGGGGATTCGCCGGTAACAGCTCCAATTGGTAGCTCCGGCTATCGTTCCCCCAGGGACCTGTGCCCGTAGCAGCTAGGTTTGGGGGACGGGGGCTTTCCTTATATAAGGTAGCGACATCCCGTATGCCTATATAATAGGGTATTACGGGGGTGGGTACAACTTTTTTGGCAATATTTTTGCCTTTTAGAACAACAACTTACAAAAAATAGTTACAACTTTTAGTAAGGGTATTAGGCGCTAGCCTGGCGGGGGGTGGGGGAGCGCGCCTGTAGCTCCCGGAAATGGCGTTCCAGGACCACCGCGATGTGCGCTACTACAGAATCCACCCGCTGGCCTTGGGTGCCTGGTATGAAGTATCCGCCTGCTGGGTCGAACACTTGCAACAACTCTTCGATGATGAACGTATAGTCCCCTTCCTGCCTAAACAACGCAGACAGCATGCGTGTTAATGCCGTTATCCAGGGGAAAGACTCCATGTTCTTGCTGTTCAGAAACACCTCAATCGGTCGCAGCGTACCGTCTTCCAATTCAATATGGTTGATGGTCAGATACAACGCTTCGTCATGCCCGGCGGGACGTAGCTTATAGGTTGTGCCTTGTACGGCTTCGGGTCTTTCGTACATCACTCTTCCTCATATTGTTTTTGAAACTTGCGTAACGGGGTGATCTTCGGGTCAATCATGTCCTTGCTATACTCATCCGCCCACTCCTTGCCTTCCCGATAGCTCCATTCTCCAATGTTGCGCACAGCATACAACACTTTCGTTCGCCCATCCACTAATACCCTTTTGCGGTACACCCCCGCCTCGTTCAGCACCGCGCCCAGACTGGTCACCTGTTCGATGTTCTTGTCATAGTGGCGGGCATATAGCTCCTTCAGCTCCTGCATGGTGTAGATATCGCGGGTCAACGGGATGTTGTCGATGTTCAGTATCTCCTCCGGATGCTTGACCAGTGTATGCGCAAAGTCCTGTTTCTCGCTGCGTCCAACACTGATCATCTGCTCCTTGTGCTCCGTCATGGGAGCGGGGCGATTGATGTCGAAGTTGGAACAATCGATGTTGTTGAGAAGATAATGGTGGAAGTGCGCCGCTCCTCCGCGTTTGCGCCAGGCATCGACGTTCTGATACACGCTGTAGTCAGCTGGCGGGGCAACGTTATAGACTGCAAACCTTCGGTCATGCTCTTCGAGATAGAGCGCGTTGGGGTGGTTGGAGGTGAGGAGATAGTTGATGGTGTCTTGTACAACGTATTCAGGAACATATTTCTGGTTGATAGTCACCCTCTCCTGTGTGATAAGGGATTTGACGTGGTCCGCCTCCTTGCGTCCTGCGGTTCCGGTCAGCTCCTCCCCCATGATGAAGCTCTTGTTGATCATCCAGGTATTAAAGCTGCTGTGCAGGTCACGCTCGCCAATTATTGCACCATGCTCCCCGTAGATGTCGTTCATGATGTAGCCAATAAACGACTTGCCGGTGCCGTGCTGAATGGACCAGAGCAGAACTGCTTGCTTCAGCTTGGTGCCGGGATTCTGTAGTGGGTAGGCCAGCCATTGCAGAAACCACTCACGGAAGTCACTGTCTGGGATCATATGCTTGAGCATGTCCAGGAACGGCTTCACCTCGCCGCGTTTCGGCTCCGTGCCCCAGCCCTTCCAGGTGTTGATGTACTCACGGTCTATGATACGCGGCTGCTCCGGAGCGTAGATCATGCCCTTGTACTCGGCCCGACATGGCCACTTTATCCACTCGTTAAAGGCATTGAATTCCCGTTTCTTGTCACCAACCTCTTCTACAAAGGTGATGGGAGCGCAGGCCGTAGCGGCCCACTCCTTGTTGACGAGGTTCATGGATTCAAAGTCGTAGAAGGATGGGGGATTCTTTATGAGACAGATGCGGCTGTTGACTTCGTTGAGGGCGATACCTCTGGCGGACTCGGAAATGTGTATCTCGTTAATGTCGCCACCGGCAACGAGATAATCATCCAGCCCCTGCTTCTCCTCGCCGTTCTGTGGCACGTTGCCGGTATAGACTACTGCGCCCAGATTGATCAGCTCCTTGGAAAGTTTGACCATTGCCTTTACGACGTTGGCATTAGTCGCTGCGTCGGAGTCAAATACGATGAACACCTCACGCTCTTCCCAGACAATGTCGTAGAACTCCGGAAGTAGGCTCAGAGACTTCTTGATCGCTCGCCAGCTCCAGACGCCACCCAGGCCAATGC
>JALVQN010000002.1 GCA_027025555.1 Desulfobacterales bacterium | reverse complement strand
CTTGACGTGATCCGTCCTGTGGCCGGCGCCTTCTTCCCGGAGGCGGGCCTTTTCCAGATCGACAACAAAGCCCAGCCCGGCTTCCGTCAGATTAGGATTCTGTGCTTCCGCCCGCACAAAGGTGTATTTTTTCGCAATGTTCCGGACGAGGCGCTTCCTTTTTCCGGATCCCGGGCCGCGGGGCCGGGGCGGATCCACCACCATATCCTTGAAGAAGAATTCCCGTTGCATGGGGGCGGACAGGGGTCTTCCGGCATGGGCCATGATGAGGGCCATGATTTCCGGATGCCTTTCCAGATGGCAATCGATGGCCTCGATGAGGAGCGTCTGGTAATTGTCCAGAGGCTTATAGCCCTTGATGGAAGGCAGCGCCAGGGCCAGGAGCGCGGCGCTGAGGGTGTGATACTTCTTCTGAACCGCCCCGGCGTTTCGACCGGGCAGTCTTTCCACAAGGCCCCTCCGGTGGGCCGCTTTACTGTAAGGTCGGCCTTGGAGTTCCTTGCAGAGCATCTGGAAGTAATCCGCCACGATGGCGTCCACTTCTTCCCTGCTCCAGCACTTCATCTTCTCGGCCCTTGTATGGCTGTAGGATGAGGTTTGGCGCTTTCTTGGAAGCGACACCGGAAAAGCTTAATCCGGTGGATCAGATCCTGTCAAGTGGCCCACGCCTTTTCCATTCGCCATTTCACCATGCCCCGCGCCGCCGGGTAGGCGGCGGTGAATCCGAAAAGGGCGATGCTGATGACCCTAAACGAGAGCATGTGCCGCCGGCTGATGGGAAAAAGGCGTGTCAACGGGATTTCAAAGGACAGGGCGGAAAAGGAAAGGAAGAAGACGCTCCAGAGGATCATGGGCGTCTTGCGGCGTGTCCGGTCATGGGCACGAAAAAGACCCCGCAGATCTGGGCGATGGTGTAATCGTTCCCTTTCTTGGTGACCCGGACCAGGTCCTGGCGGCTGAAGCGATTTCCCGGAGGCAGGATGAAGGGTTTCGTTTTACGGCCTTTTTCTTGATGTAAAGATGACTGACGAAAGGGGGGAAAGTCAGGGGCAAAGTGGCTTTTCGGGTATGGACACAGGGGGGGATTTATGGTTTGATTTGAAGGGGTCACAGGTCTTTTCCGTGCTTTTTACGGGGGTTCCCGCAAAAGGGGAAGGAGGTACTCCATGAAGACGATCTTGAAAAACCTGGGATTCAAAACCATGGAGGAGGGTGCCGGGACGGGATCCCCCGTCCGCTGCCATGGAAAGGTCAAGAGCGTGGTATCTCCTATTGACGGAAAGGCCATGGGCAAAGTGCGCCTTGCCGACAGGCGCGACTATGAAACCGTGGTTCAATGCGCTGTGAACGCTTTTGAGGCCTGGAAGCGGGTCCCGGCCCCCAGGCGGGGGGAGATCGTCCGTCAGATGGGGACGGCCTTCAGGAAGAAGAAGGCGGACCTGGGGGCGTTGATCAGCCTGGAAGTGGGTAAGATCCGGGTGGAAGGGGAAGGGGAAGTCCAGGAAGCCATCGACATGGCCGATTTTGCCGTGGGCCAATCCCGCATGCTTTACGGACGGGCCCTGCACAGTGAGCGCCCCGAGCACCGCATGTACGAACAGTGGCACCCCCTGGGGCCTGTGGGGGTGATCACCGCCTTCAATTTCCCCGTGGCGGTCTGGTCGTGGAACGCACTCAATGCCTTGATTTGCGGGGATCCGGTGATCTGGAAGCCCTCTTCAAGGGCATCGTTGACCGCCATTGCGGTCATGAAGATCGCGGGGGCGGTCCTGAAAGAAAATCGTCTCCCCGAGGGGCTCCTGAGCTGGGTGATCGGAGACCGTCACGAAGTGGGGGAGGCCCTCATCCACGATCCGAGGGTGCCGCTTGTGTCGGCCACCGGGAGCGTGGCCATGGGAAGGCATGTTTCCCAGGCCGTTTCCCGGCGCCTGGGCAGGACGATCCTCGAGTTGGGGGGGAACAATGCGGTCATCGTCACGGAAAAGGCCGACCTGGACCTGGCGGTGCGGGCCATCGTATTCGGTGCCGTGGGCACGGCGGGCCAGCGGTGCACCACCACCCGGCGGGTCATTGCCCACGAGGCCGTTTTCGACGATCTTGTCCGGGCCCTGACCGCGGCCTACCGGCAGATTCCCGTCGGGAATCCATTGAAGGCCGGCACCCTCATGGGTCCTCTCATCGATGGAGACGCCGCGGCAAAGATGCAGGCGGCGCTGGAGCGCCTGAAAGCAGAGGGGGGACGCGTCCTGTGGGGCGGGGAGGTCCTTTCGGGGAAGGGCTTTTCGGCAGGCAATTATGTCCGGCCGTGCCTGTGCGAGGCGCCTTTTGATGCGCCCGTTGTCCTGGAAGAGACCTTTGCACCCGTGTTATATCTCATCCGGTACCAGACCCTGGAAGAGGCCATCCGGTATCATAATGCCGTGCCCCAGGGGCTTTCTTCGGCCATCTTCACCACCGACCTGCGGGAGGCGGAGCGCTTCCTTTCCCACACAGGAAGCGATTGCGGGATCGCCAATGTGAACGTGGGAACCTCCGGGGCCGAGATCGGAGGGGCCTTCGGGGGCGAAAAGGACACGGG
>JALVQN010000001.1 GCA_027025555.1 Desulfobacterales bacterium | reverse complement strand
CGCTCCTGCTATACCCTGCTTGCTTTTGTCTGTTTAAAGATGGAACTCAACTGGAGGTCGAAGCCCATCGGAAAAGTCGCCGGCAACTTGCCGTTTATGAAGAAAATGGCCGAAAACAATTTCACACAAAATTATTGATAGTACCATATTCACTCATCGCTGTGCAAGCCTTACATTATCATGGTCCAGATTTTTTGATGCGTACAAGTTCACGTATGGATATGACTCCCTTAACGCATCGGGAATTAATTTGTTGTTTTGGGCATCATACCTGTACATCTTATAGCCAAAGTTTTCGAGTGCTTCATATAAATGCTGGCAGCTACTGCCGGCTGATTGCGCTGCCTCATCTGTAAACTCTACCTGCAGCAAAGGCGCTTGTTTGCTGGATAGAAGTGCTGATGCGCCTTCTAGCACCTTGGACTCCCAGCCTTCCACATCTAGCTTCATCATAGCAACCTTTCCCACAGCATTTTCTTTAGCAAAATCATCCCATTTTATCATTTGTACTGTTTGTTCAATAACATCTTGACCTGCGGTTGGTTTACCAAGCGAACTCCATGCATCATGCCCATCCAGGGGTATAAATATTGAGTCCTGCCTGCTCCTATTTGACAAAGCTTTCGAAATAACATAAACATTGCCAAACCCATTTAGTCGTACATTCTTGATCAGCCTATTTCTGGGCAAATCTGCAGGCTCAAATGCATAAACAACCCCATCCTGTCCTACTTTTGATGCCGCAATAACTGTAAATAGACCTATGTTAGCCCCAACATCTACATAAATGTCCCCTGCCTTCAGGTAATGGCTGTGAAACTGCCTTTCAGCGCTTTCAAAGTTGTGACGAAAAATAAGTTCTGACAGCTTGCTATCTGGATAGAGTATGAGCTTAGCACCGCATTCGACACGTTTTATTATTTGTTTGTTTTCCCCGCTAATTTTTTCCCATTTTTGTTGGAGGCGATAAGCTCTCCTCTGATCTGGTGACATCTGATAGATGCTTTTCCATTTATCAAGCTCCCAAATGATACTCTTTCCAAGCGTCCTATTCCTGATATGGCCAAGTAAACGCTCTACTTTAGAATAAATCATCACTTAGCAATTCCCATTTGCAAAAAGAGCATTAACTTGCAATAGTTCACCTGTCTTCGGATTGGCAAATTCACGCTCTATATCTACAAGATAATAATTATTTGCATAAAAGTAATCGATGGCATCAGAGAGACGCCACTCCCCCTTGTACAAATGGGTAATTGAGCATTCCAATACCACGCCCACCATACACTTCAGCGATTGACGCGCGCCTTTTAATATTTCGCTCTCATACCCTTGAACATCAAGCTTTAAGAAAGGTTTTTCCTCAACGGCCAAATATTCCTTAAAAAAATTGTCAAGCGAGATGACCTCGACCTCTTCAGCCCTTTTATAGATCACAGAGGGTTCTGCTTCTATCGTTCTTTCCTCAAGATCGAGAAATGAACTACTAACCAGATTTTCTGAAACATTCATTACCTTTCGTTCGTTAATGCTTCCGAAGGCAGCGTTGAAAGCTTCCCATTTTTGGTCCAACTCTGCTTCCATTCGTAGTCTGTCATATACCTCTTTAATCGGTTCGATAGAAACTATTTTCTGATTGTAGCCACACTTCCTAATACGTTTTGCGAATTGTCCGACGTTTGCACCAACATCAATCACGCAGGTGACATTATTTGCCTTAATATACTCAACCAAGCGATCTTGTTTAATTTGTGGTGGGGTATACCTAACAATGTCTATTCCTAGCTGATTCAGGGCATGCTTAACAATCCGAGCATACGATTTCATGTAACAGCACCCCTCGTCCACTCTAAAACGGGACAGATAATGCCAGACCTGTTTTTGCCGTTCAATACATTCCAGAAAGGAGACGCACCATGAGAAAGTTCGATATTCATCCCAATCAAGGGATAAAGGGATAAGAATAAGGATAAGAATTCGCTTTTTGAAAACGGATCAAGTGAAGATCCCTACCCTGCAATGGTTGTGTAGCGGCGCATGAGGTTCAACTACATGTTGTACCGCCTTCAAGGTCTTCGTGCATCCCATCCGTCTCTCTCTACTAAAAACCCAATACAAAATCAAAATCATGTTGTCAAGATTCCATTTCGGGCCAAGGTCGCCTGAATACGGCCATTTTGAACGTAAAGACCCTATCGGCCCGCAGGCAGCTTTTTCTCGAATAAGAGCTGCGGACTCTAAAAATAGGCTTCCGCGGGGTACTGCGGATCGACCAGATAATCCTCCGCAGTGGGTCCCGGCTGCTCGTCATATATGTGGAAAATATCCGACGGCGGGGCTCTTGGGCGCGGTTTGCGCTTAACGTTCCACAATCCCAAATGCTTGAGGATCTTTCGGATCACGTCCGGGACCTCGATGAACGCAATCACGTACATCAAGTTACCGCACTTGGAACATACCATCGGATCGACTTCATATATTTTCTGGATCAAACGCGCCCAGTTCCGACGAAAATCATTTTCGGTCAGCTCAGACTCCAGGATACACGGGATCGTATCGTCTGCGTCGGCCCTTTTGCGCTTACCGCGGGCGACATTGCTGTAAAAACCGTAATATCTCGCCATCTGCTCGCCCTTGTTGGGTACGTGGCTGCATATGGCCGCCAGCCACTCCAGGGCGTCAAAAACTCAAAAAGACACCGAATCCGCTGTGACGTCATTTTCCCAGCAGCGCGACCGTGTCCGGACTGATTTTACCTTTGCCAAGCAAAAATTTAATCACCTTGTGCCGGAAGATCTTCTCCAGGGCCTTTTTGTCGATCGCCGGGGAAACCGAAAACATGCCGCTGGTATAAAAACAGCCGTCCGAGACCAGAATGTGCAGGTGGGGATGGAACTTGTCGGGAAAATTACCAAAAATCTGGATGGCAACCACGGCCCCGGCAACCGTCTGGGGATCGCGTACACCGGCGCCGTACAGCGCCTTGAGCGCCTCCCAGCCGCAACGGCTCAGCCCGGAAAGAAGCTTTCTATCATAAAGAAAATAGCGCCGCAGGATCTTGGGAATGCTCAAGACCACATGCCGGTGAGGCACTGCCTTGACCACCTCGTGACAGAGCCACTCGCCGAACTCGATAACTCGTTGGTTTTCGAGTTCCGGCACCCGGTCAAGCGCCATTTCTTCCCTGCGCTATCAATGAGCCTGTTGTTGGTTGGAGTGGCTTTTCTGTAGATGGCATCCAAAATATCAGAAACGCGTTACCAGAAAAGCGCGTTAAATGGCTGTCCAAATCGGGGAAGGATTAGAATTCAATTGAAGCCAGGCGGGAGTCGTGGTAATATCTTTCATTCCAATGAGACCTTGAGGGCATTCAGATCCCTGGTGCCGAAATCAACCGTGGGATGGGAGAAACCATGACAAAAGCAAACAAACCGCCCTTTCGGGCCAAGCACCCTGAAGACGCTGTTTTCGATCCGGTGATTCGATCTGAAATCGAAAAGCACCTGAAGGAAAAAGACGACTTGCCGTGCGCCGTGGCTTTTGCCGTCGCAAAAGAGGCCGGCCGCACGCCGGAAGAGGTGGGCCGGACCGCCGACCTTCTGGGCGTCCGGCTGTCGAAGTGTCAGCTGGGTCTCTTCGGTTACATGCCTGAAAAAAAGCGGGTGGCGCCGGCAAAGCACGTCGATGCCACCCTTGAACAGGCGATCTCCGAGGCATTGCAAGAGGGACGGCTTCCCTGCAAGGCGGCCTGGAAAATCGCCGAGGGCCTCGGGGTCTCCAAGATGTCTGTCAGTGCTGCATGCGAGGCCCTGAAAATCAAGGTTTCCGCATGTCAACTCGGCGCCTTTTAAGGCCCTGCCGGGGAAGCCCTTTTCCCGGAATCCCCACCAAGACAAGGCCCAAGTGGAGAAGGAGCCCTCTTTTGTTCTTGTTGGGGATCGCTTTTTTGATCTCCTGCCGAACCCACGCCCCCTTGAGCCCGTTACAGCGCATCCTCCAAAAGGGGGAACTCACCCTGATCACGCGGAACAACGCCCATTGCTACTATTTCTATCGGGACCAACCCATGGGGTTCGAGTATGAACTGGCAAAAGCCTTTGCCGAGTTCTTGGGGGTGCGTCTGAAAGTGCATGTGGCACGCCGATGGGAAAAGATGATTCCCGAGCTTTTGGAAGGAAAGGGCGACGTCATCGCAGCCAGTCTCACCATCACGCCTTCCCGGAAGAAGCAGGTGCTCTTTTCCAGGCCCTATATGGAGATCCGGCAGCACCTCATCGTCCACAAGGACAACCGGTCGATCCACCTGGAATACGATCTTTCGGGCCGGACGGTCTACGTCCGGAAAGGCACTTCGTATCAGGAGCGTCTGGAAGCCCTCCGGGCAAGGGGCATCGACGTGCATATCCGGCTCATCGAGGACATCCCCACTGAAGAGTTGATCCGCCGGGTGGCGCAGCGAAAGATCCCCATCACGGTGGCCGACAGCCACATCGCCAAGTTGAACCGGAGATACTATCCCGAAGCCGTCATCTCGGGTCCCATCAGTCCGAAAGAGTATCTGGGCTGGGCGGTCCGGCCCGGGGCCCAGGCGCTTTTGGAACGGATCAATGCCTTTTTCACCGCCATCCAGAAAGACGGCCGATTCCAGCATATCTACGATCGCTATTATGCCGATGTGGAAGCCTTTGATTACATGGACCTGGCGGACTTCCATCACCGCCTGGAGAGCCACCTGCCTCGTTATCAGGCCCTCATCGAGGCGGCGGCCCGGGCCCATCATCTGGATTGGCGTCTGATCGCCGCCCAGATATACCAGGAATCCCGCTTCGAACCCGACGCCCACAGCCGCCAGGATGCCCAAGGTCTCATGCAGTTGATTCCGGCTTCTGCCGAGCGCTACGGCGTCCGGGACCTGATGGATCCGAAGGAGAATATCGAAGCCGGCGTGAAGCTCATGAAGGATCTCTACGATAGGTATCCGGAGGCGGAGGATCCCGACCGCATTCGGATGGCCTTGGCCGCCTACAACGCGGGGGCCGGGCATGTGGAGGACGGGCGATACCTGGCCAGGAGAATGGGCCTGGACATCAATCGATGGAACGCCCTGGCCCGCACCCTGCCCCTTTTGAGCTACCAAAAGTATTACCGGGACGCCAAGTTCGGTTACTGCCGCGGGAGCGAAGCCGTGCAATACGTCCAGCGCGTCATGATCTATTATGATATCTTGAAACAGATGGCACGAAAAGACGCCGCCTCCCCCTGGCTCGATGTTTATGTGCCGTGAGGGAAGGGACCTATTTCATGGCGGCAAAGGGATTGGTGCGTTTTTCCGTCCCGATGGTGGTTTCCGGGCCGTGCCCGCACAGCACCCGCACCGTGTCAGGAAGTCGGAACAGCTTGTTCTGGATGCTGGCGATGAGGGTGCCATAATCGCCCCCCGGAAAATCGGTGCGGCCGATGGACCCGGCAAAGAGGGTGTCTCCCACAAAGACGACACCGTCCGTGGAAAGGGAGATGCCGCCGGGGGTGTGCCCCGGCGTATGGAGGACCTCCAGGGTGATGTCCCCGAAAATGACGGTCTCGCCTTCGGTGACGGTGCGATCCGGGGGCGGGGAATTCTCGGCGGCGAGACCCCAGCGGGCTGCACTCGAGGCGAGTTGGGTCAGCATGGGGGCGTCCAGGGGGTGGATGAGAATCTCGGCGCCTGTGGCCTCCTTCAATTTTTTATTGCCGCCCACGTGGTCGAAGTGGCCGTGGGTGTTGATGATGTATTTCAGGGTCAACTTGGACTGGGCCAAAGCGCCGAGGATCCGGTTTGTTTCGTCTCCCGGATCGATGACGGCGGCCGTTTTCGTTTTGTCGCACCCCACAACGAAGCAGTTGGCCATGATGGGGCCCACGGTCAGCTGGTGAAGAATCAATGGTGCCTCCTTGTGCGCATCAAAGCCTTTCTTCCCTTAAAGGGTTTTCCTTTCGGGCCTTTTCGAGTTTCAGGTGAATGGTATCCAGGATCCCGTTGATGAAAGCGCCGGAGTCCTGGGTGCCGTATTTCTTTCCCACATCGATGGCTTCGTTGATGGCCACCTTAGCCGGGATATCTTTTCGGAATTTGAGTTCATAGACCGCAATCCGCATGACATTGCGGTCCACGCATGACATCCGGCTCAATTTCCAGTTGGCGGCGGCCGATTCGATGAGGGCGTCGATCCGGGGGCGGGCCTGAAGCACGCCGGTCACAAGATCCATGAAAAACGGCCGCGCATGCTCCGGCGGCGGGAAATGCCGGGTATACGTCTTCAGGGCCGTTTCGTTGAAGCACCGGTTCATGTCCATGAAAAAGAGCGCCTGCATGGCGAGCTCCCTGGATCGACGGCGGCTCCCCATGGGCTATTTCCCGTCCAATGCCTCCAACAGATCGGCCATTTCAACAGCACTCAGCGCGGCGCTGAAGCCCTTGTTTCCCGCTTTGGTGCCGGCCCGCTCGATGGCCTGTTCGATGGTGTCCGTGGTCACCACGCCGAAGATCACCGGGACCCCGCATTCAAGCCCCACCTGGGCGATCCCCTTGGAGACCTCGGCGCTCACGTAATCAAAATGCGGGGTGGCCCCGCGGATGACGGCCCCCAAACAGATGATGGCGTGATGGCGCTTTTTTTCAGCCATTCTTTTGGCCACCATCGGGATCTCAAAGGCGCCCGGAACCTTGACGATTTCGATATCCTCTTCCCTGGCGCCGCAGCGGATCAGCCCGTCCAGAGCCCCGGACAGGAGTTTTCCCGTCACAAATTCATTGAACCGGCTGACCACCAGGCCGAATCGCTTCCCCTGGGCGTTCAGTCTTCCTTCTTTTGTCATCGGCATATGCGTTTCCTTTTCTTAAGGGGTCCTCGAACCGGCCGTCGCAAGGCCTTTTTGGGTCATGGGTTGGCATCGA
The DNA here is from genome assembly GCA_027025555.1 of Desulfobacterales bacterium. Taxonomy (GTDB): domain Bacteria; phylum Desulfobacterota; class Desulfobacteria; order Desulfobacterales; family UBA2156. Next base: position 1,038 of record JALVQN010000001.1, on the reverse strand, counting down.
TATTCAAGAGATGCCCCATCTTGAGCTCCTTGCATTTCAGGTAGCATCGATTGAACTCGTTGGGTTTGACGGCGATGGGGACCTGTTCCACCACGCTGAGTCCGTAGCCTTCCAATCCGACGATTTTCTTGGGGTTGTTGGTCAAAAGCTTCATTTTCCGGACACCGAGATTGGCCAGGATCTGAGCGCCGATGCCGTAGTTTCTCAAATCCGGTTTGAATCCAAGGGCTTCATTGGCCTCCACGGTATCGAGGCCCTGATCCTGCAAGGCGTAGGCTTTCAACTTGTTCACCAGCCCGATTCCCCGACCCTCCTGCCGGATGTAAAGGAGAACGCCGCTGCCTTCCTTTTCCATCATTTTCATGGCCTGATGGAGCTGGTCCCCGCAGTCGCAGCGCAGGGACCCGAAGATATCGCCGGTGAGACATTCGGAGTGGACCCGCACCAGAATCGGCACGTCGGGATCGATTTCGCCCTTTACCATGGCGATGTGCAAAAGATCGTCAATCCTGTTTTCAAAGACGATGGCCTTGAAATCTCCGGCAATGGCGGTGGGGATCACGGTTTCCGCGGCGCGAAACACAAAAGATTCCGTGCGCATGCGGTATTCAATGAGGTCGGCGATGGTACAGATGCCGATGCCGTGCTTCCGGCTGAATTCTTCCAGGGCGGGCATCCTGGCCATGGTGCCGTCTTCGTCCATGATCTCGCAGATGACGCCTGCGGGCTTGAGCCCGGCCAGACGGGCCAGATCCACGGAACCCTCGGTCTGGCCGGCACGGACCATGACGCCGCCGGTCCTGGCCCTCAAGGGAAAGATGTGCCCGGGCCGAACCAGATCGCTCGGCTTGGCGTCGTCCGCGATGGCCGTCAGGATGGTGGTGGCGCGGTCGAATGCGGAAATGCCGGTGGTCACCCCGCACCGGGCCTCGATGGAAACGGTGAATCCGGTCTGGAACCGCGAGGTGTTGTGGTTGACCATGGGCGGAAGGTCCAGGGAGTCGACCTTTTCTCCGGTCATGGAAAGACAGATCAGGC